>JBAUVZ010000473.1:0-21114 GCA_049583505.1 Candidatus Sulfotelmatobacter sp. | reverse complement strand
CCAGAAAACCAGGCCTCACCGGGACTTATCCAGTTTCTTCCCCACCACTTCAGCGCAGTATTGGACGAGCGCCTTGTCCCCAGCGCCGAACGCAGCCGGGAAATGGCTGTCGACGTCGAGTTCGCCCGCAACTTGCCCCTTCACGAAGATCGGAACAACAATTTCGGACTTGGTCTCCAGGGAACAGGCAAGGTAGCGGGGATCTTTGCTGACGTCATCTACCACGATCGTCTTTCCGCTGGAGGCGGCAGCCCCACAAATGCCCTGGTTGAGCGGAATTCGCGTGTGCGGAGTCATGGCGCCCACGAAGGCTTCCAGCACCAACATAGGCGGTTGGGCGCCCGGTTCGAGCATGTAAAAGCCAACCCAGTTGTACTTAAGCATGCGCTCGTGCAAAAGCTTGCAAACGCCTTGCATAAGATCCTTGGACGTAGGAGCGGCTTGAGCAAGCGCAGTGATTTCGTTGCGAACCTCTTCGACTCTGGTAGTGACGGGCATGACGAGAATCTTAACTCAGAGTGGGAGATTCAAGGCTGTGGAAGACGGAACGCCGGTAATCTGGCGGATTCCTGTTGTGCTGGCGAAGAGTTCGGGATGAATCGCAAACGCCAGAGCGTCCAGACCTTGGAGAAGCATGGGAGCGGGCGTGTTGAGGTGCTCGTCACGCACGCAATAGATACGGGACGCCAGAGCAGCAGGGGTTCCCTGCCACTTGCGGTCGGCAACGATTTTCTCCAGCGGGACCCGGTCGCCCGCACCGCACCAGGCGGCAATCAGGATATCAGGATCCATGCGGGCTACTTCTTCCGCAGAAATTTGCCGTCCAGGTATACCCAGAAACTCACCCCCGGCGGCCCTGACCAGTTCCGCGACCCAGGCTTGCGACGCAATCAGCGGCTTCCCCCATTCTTCGCAGAAGACCCTTGGACGTGCTAATCCTGCAGTGTGAGCGCGGACTTGTTCGATGCGCTGCTGCATGACGGCGATCACTCCATCGCCACGGTCGCTCGCCCCGACTACGCCAGCGATCGTGGCGATGTCGGTGTAAATGTCGGCTAAAGTCCTGGGGGCTAGCCCCAGAAAGCGCGCTCCAGACTTGAGTATTTCGACGACTGCTTTCTCCTGGTAAGGTACGGAGGCGATGACGAGGTCGGCTCGGACAGCAATAATTTGTTCGGCGTCGGCCGTCCAGGAGTCGGCAAGCATGGCCCGAGGTTGCGCTGTGATTTCGGGAACCACATCCGCGCAATACTTCGTGCAGGCGACCACACGATTGAGTTCGCCAACAGCGGCAAGGATAACCGTCGCGCTCGGTTGCAGGCTTGCGATGCGGCGCGACGTGTGGATTGAGGACATGAATTTTGAATTACTTCCCGATACGACTAAGCGCTAACGAAAGCGCGTCGAGGGCCAATTGGGCGGCGTGGCTTGAGGCCTGGGGCAGACCGCCGACCGCTGCCATCACCTCCTCGCGCCCCAGCTTCTGCGCTTCGTGCAGCGTTTTCCCCACAACTAACTCGGTCAATGCTGAGCCACAGGCAATAGCCGCCACGCATCCCTTGGCCTTGAATCGCGCCTCGGTAATTCGGCCGGCACCGCCTCTAAGAGTCAGCCGCAACACGTCTCCGCAGGCGGGGTTTTCAACTTCTGCCGTCGCGTCGGCGTCGGCAATTTCTCCGGCATTGCGCGGATTCTGAAAATGATCGAGTACTTGCGCGGAATACATTTGTCAGACCAATTGTAGACGGCAGGCACTCGGCGGCAAACTCAACTTCGCGGACGCAGGCCTTCGGGAAAATAAATCTGCCAGCCTTGTTCGCGGGCTGCGGACTCGAGATCCGAGTTCGGATTGACTGCAAAGGCATGTTTCGCCATCGCCAGCATTTCCCCATCCCAGCGGGAATTGCCGAAGGCGGCGTCGATCTCCTTCTTGACGACCTCGCGCAGGGCCTGCGGTTTGCCCGGGCCGGAAGGTACGCGGATCAGCCGATTAGTAACGATGCCATCATCGACTTCCACCTTCGTCGCAAGGATGCGGTTTTCGGGTATGCCGAAATGCTTCATCCCGGCGCGGATCACCCATTCGTTCGAAGATGAGACCGCCCAAACCTCGCAACCATTTTCCTCCAGGCGGCGGACAAGTTCCCGCATATCGGGGAAAATCTGCGCGTCAAAGAACTGGTCGAAGAAGCGGGTGGCGGCGTCCATCATCTTCAGTTCTGAAACGCCCCGGTGCATCGTCACCATTTCGCCGCACATCGTGGTTTCATCCACCTCGCCGCGCTTGTAGGCGGCGTAACGCTCTCGCAAGGGATGGACTAGAGCTTGCGGAACTATGTCGCCCTGTTTCAGTTCCCAATCGAAAAAACGTTCCCCGGCATCGCCCGACCACAGCGTACCGTCGCAATCGAACGCAGCAACGCACAGCTCAAGCCTGAGAACCGAATCGAGGAATTCGTTGGTCACGGGAAGGAATGCTTCGGCTTCGGCAGCGTTCATCTATCGACGATAACTTGCCTGGAGGGAAACGCGCAATGACGGACATTGGCCGGGAGCAGTGTGTCAGGAGGAGCGTGCGAGCAGCCCCGCGTAGTCCTCTGGCGTGTTGATATTCAGAGCGACCAGGGCATCGTCGACATTGAAGTATTTGATGTGCTGCTGATGCTCGTGTTCGATGTCGCGGGCGATTGAGGCGGCGGGGACGCGGAGAAATGCTTCCATCATCTCGCGGCCCACCAGGTAGGGATGCCCGTGTTTGCCGGAGAACTCAGGAACCACCGCCCAGATATTCTGATCAGCGGCTTCGAAGGCATCGCGCAGAGTTTGAATGGTTGCGGTGCGGACCGGAGGGCGATCGACCAGCGTCACCATAGCGGCGTCACGACCGTGGTTGAGCACTTCGTGGAGGCCGATTTGCAACGAACTGAACTGGCCGCGATTCGGATCCGGGTTGACCACCAGAGACGCTCCGTCAGCATAAATAATCGGCGCCAGCGCTGCTTCATTCTTTCCCACCACAACCAGTACGAACTCCGTGGCCAGTGAAAGCGAGTGAATAGCCGCCGAGAGGAACGTATCGCTCGAAGGCGCTTGCCCGGTTCCCTGCGGAGGCCACGGCAGTAAGGCTTTGTCCCTGCCCATGCGCGAGGAGTCGCCGGCGGCGAGGATCAGACCGGCGAAGCTGGCAGCGCGGGTCATCCTGCGAAGATAGCAGGGAATGAGGGCGAAGTGGGAAAAACCGAATCCACCACGGAGGCGCCGAGACACAGAGGAAGAACTAACGCATCAACCATTTCACTCGTGGTCATCGAGTGCCGTGGCGCGCGCGTTCCCCGCGCGGTCCGCTTCGGGTTCGGAGTTTTGCGGGCGGAACCAACTCATGTGAGGTAGGCCGGCGCCTGCATGCCGGCGAATCGCGATCAGCTCCGCCGTGATCGCGACCGCGATTTCTTCGGGCGTGACGGCGCCAATGTCGAGTCCAATGGGAGCATGAACGCGGTCGAACAAATCTGCGTGTACGCCTTCCTCTCGCAACGTCTTGAAAATTCCGATCACCTTGCGCTTGGAACCGATCATGCCGATGTAGCGGGCGCGAGTTTGCACCGCCCAGCGCAGGAGGCGCATGTCATCGCGATGACCTCGAGTAACAATGACGATATAGGAGGTCTCGTTGGGATCGAGCTTCCGCGTGGCCTCGTCGAAATCGAGTGCGTGGACTTCGCGAGCGGCTGGAAAGCGTTCTTTGGTGGCGTAGGAGGTGCGGTCATCGGTGACGATCAGGTCAAAGCCTGCGCTAGCGGCAACCTGGCAAAGGTTTATCGCTACATGACCTGCACCGAAAACATAAAGTAATGCTGGAGGTAACACCGGCTCGATGAAAACTTCGAGCGTGCCGCCACAGACCAGTCCGGTGTCGTATTTCGGATCCTGGTTGAGGTCGAAGGTGAGGGTGCGCGGCTTTTCTGATTCCATAACCTCTCGCGCCGCTTGCCACACGTCGGCCTCGACGCAACCGCCGCCGATGGTGCCGACGATCGATCCGTCGTCGCGCACCAGCATCTTGGCAGTGCGGAACGAAGGGATTGAGCCGCGCACATTGACGATGGTGGCGACTGCACCGCGGCGCCCTTCGCGGCGGAGCTGGACGATTTGCTCGTAGATGTCCATCAGCGTTGCAGCCTTTTACAGGTTTGATTATCAGTCGGTTAATAGGCGAGAGTCAAACGCGGCTCATTTTGTGTTAGTTTCAGTCTTTTGGGAGAGCGCTCTTATGAAGGCAGTTCGCATTCATCAATTCGGTGGGCCGGAAGTCTTGACCTATGAAGAGGTCGCCGATCCGCGGCCGCGCAAAGATCAGGTGCTGGTTCGCGTGCGGGCGTGTGCGCTGAATCATCTGGATGTCTGGGTGCGCAAGGGGCTGCCGGGCGTGAAGCTGCCGCACATTCTCGGCAGCGACGTTGCAGGCGAAATCGCCGAGGTGGGCGAATACGTAGGCGGCTTCAAGGCCGGGCAGCGAGTGCTGCTGGCGCCGATGCATTACTGCGGACATTGCGAAAAGTGTGTGGCCGGGCTGCAAAACCAGTGCCGGGCATTTACCGTGCTGGGGAATGGTGTGGACGGAGGAGACTGTGAGTTGATCGCAGTGCCGGCGGCGAACGTGATTCCGATTCCTGACTCGCTCGATTTCAATCAGGCCGCAAGCGTACCGCTGGTGTTTCTGACGGCGTGGCACATGCTGGTCGGGCGAGCGGGCATTCGTCCGGGGCAGACCGTGCTGGTCCTGGGAGCAGGCTCCGGCGTGGGAATTGCGGCGATTCAGATCGCCAAATTCTTTCACTGCCGCGTAATTACGACGGCGGGCGATGAATCGAAGCTGGCCAAGAGCCGCGAACTGGGGGCGGACTACGGCATCAACCACTACCAGCAGAAGATCTCCGAGGAAGTGCGCAAGATCACAAATAAAGAAGGCGTCGACATTGTGGTGGAGCACGTGGGGGCGGCTACATGGGACGAGAGTGTGAAGTCCCTCAAAACCGGCGGAGCATTGGTGACTTGCGGAGCGACCACCGGGCAAAACGTCGGGCTCGATCTGCGGCATCTGTTTTCGCGGCAGTTGACGCTCCTGGGTTCCTATATGGGAACCATGGGTGAGTTGCATGATGTGCTGTGGCACGTGTTTGCCGGCCGGCTGAAGCCAGTGGTGGATCGCGTGTTTCCGCTCAGCGAGTTGCGCGCGGCGCATGAGCGTCTGGAGAAGAGTCAGATGTTCGGAAAGATTGTGGTGAATCCCTAAATGGACCGCGCAGCCAGCTAATTCTCCTGTCCATATCTGCCGATAGCTTCCTTGAAGGTCAGGTCCAAAAGGCCCACCTCTGCTCCGCGGCACAAAATGATGGTGCAATGGAATTGGATCGCTTTCGGCGCGCTTGGCCTCCTGGTGTTTTACCAGCAGTTCCGGATGTACCTGGCTCGCCGGGAATCACAGCAACGCGAAGAGCTGTTCCAGATCGTCACGGAAAACGCGGCCGACATGATTGCCCTAGTGGATGTAAAGGGGCGACGCCTCTACAACAGTCCCGCGTACAAGCGGGTTTTGGGTTATTCGGCGGCGGAACTCTCTGAAACATCTTCATTTGAGCAGATTCACCCGGACGATCGCTTTAAGGTGCTGGAAGCGGCCCGCGAGGCGCGCAGCACCGGAACCGGCAGAAAGCTGGAATACCCTATCCGCCACAAAGACGGCAGCTGGCGGGTTTTGGAGTCAATTGCCGCCGCCATCCGGGACAAAAAGGGCGAGGTCGCCAAGCTGGTCATCGTGAATCGCGACGTGACCGAGCGCAAACGAGCGGAAGAACAGCTGGAGCACCACGCTTTTCATGATGCCTTGACCGGGCTGCCGAACCGGCGTCTCTTCCTGGATCGCCTGCAGCATTTGTTTGCTCGTGCGCGGCGCAGCCCAAACCGCCAGCACGCAGTGTTGTTCGTGGACTTGGATGGTTTCAAGGTATTCAACGAAACGATGGGTCCCGCAGTTGGCGATCAGGTGATCGTTGAAATTGGACGGCGCCTGGGGAGATGTTTGAGGCATGACGATATGGTTTCCCGCGAGCAGGACGAGCACCCTATGATGGACACGGTTCTGTCCCGCATGGGCGGCGACGAATTCACCATCCTGCTCGAAGAAGTGAGCGATCCCAGCAACACGATGCGGGTTGCAAGGCGAATCCTCACTGCTGTGGCCGAGCCCTTCCTGGTGGAAGGACGCGAAGTACGCACGTCTGCTAGTGTGGGCATCGCTTTGAGCAAGTCTGCGCACCAGCGCGCTGAGGATCTGCTGGTGGATGCTGACGTCGCGATGCGCCGGGCTAAAGCAATGGGAGGGTCCCGCTGTGAGGTGTTTGACGAGGCGATGCACACCCGCGCCGTCAACCGCCTGAAGCTGGAATCTGAGTTGCGAGAGGCACTGGAGAAGCACCAGTTCCGCGTGTACTACCAGTCCATCGTGCAGCTGGGAACGAAGCAGATTGCCGGTTTTGAAGCGTTGCTGCGCTGGCAGCATCCGGAGCAAGGTTTGATTTCGCCGCACAAGTTCATTGCCGCCGCTGAAGACACGGGGTTGTTGGCTTCCATAGGCCAGTGGGTGATTCTCGAGGCATGCAAGCAGTTGCACGCCTGGAACAGTGAGATAGCCGCGATGGAGACCGTGAGCGTCAGCGTCAACGTCTCCGCGAAGGAGTTGGCCGATACCCGGTTCGTCAACGGAGTGGAAGCTACCCTGCGGGAGACGGGGGTTGACCCCTCCCGGCTGCACCTGGAAATCACGGAGAGCGTGGCGGCAGCTGACGCAAAGTTGACTCCGACGGTTCTCTCGCACCTAAAGCAACTCCACGTTGGCGTAATCCTGGATGATTTTGGAACGGGGAATTCGTCCTTGAGCAGGCTGCGGCAATTCCCGGTTGAGGCGTTGAAGATCGACCGCTCCCTGGTGAACGGAATGCTGGCCGACCGTAGCACGGGTGACACCGTGGAGTTGATTATCCTGCTGGCGCACAAGTTGAGATTGAAGGTGATTGCCGAAGGCATTGAATCTAGCAAGCAGCTCGACCGCCTCCACGAGCTTGGTTGTGAGCTTGGACAAGGACACTTCTTCTCCCAGCCGGTGGAGGCGAAGGCTGCGCAGCAGCTTCTGCGCCAGCGGTCGCCGCTCCTGCGCGCGAAAGTGACGGGAGCGCGGTAAACGGTATTCGGTGTTGCTTCCACGAGGTCTTGGTAGTATCGGCTTTGATTCCCCGTCTCCTGCACAGTGTCTATACTCTTCTTGCTGGCACCCATGAAGCTGGTAAACATCGATGGTCAGTCCAACCGCCAAGCACATCCGTCGCACGACCTGGGCGATCGCTGGCCTGGAAGCAGGGGCAGTGCTGTTCGTTGCTGGCCTGGTAGTCCTTTATCTCAATCCGTACTGGCATTTTGATGAGCGCGGGTTTCTGGATTGGCGTGTGCCCTTGTGGAACACCTCTGGCGAAATACTGATCGCTGCGGGCTTTTCGATTGAGGCGCTGGCCTTGGTTGGATTGGCGGCAGTCCTCGTATCTCGTTTCGCCAACCGACGATTCTGGCCCTACGTGGTAGCGGCCTTGCTCGTGGTTTGCACTGCCGTCTGGATTAGCCCTGCCGGCTTCACCCGTAATCTGGATGCACACTTTGAGTGGAACGTGGCCGACGGCTTCAACGTGCTTCGATTGCAAACGTGGGACGAAGCCGCGGGAGCCTGGCGCCCGGCAGGAGGTCCAGTATGGCAATCAACAGTTGGGATACAGATTCAACCTTTGCTACGAGGCTATTTCAAGCTGAACGATTGGCAGAAAATGAATGGGGATATCGGCATCAAGGTGGTCAGAATCATTCCGATTGCCTGGCCAATCGAGCTAGGAAGGGGTGGCGAAACCCTTGAGGATCCTGATGAAACCGAACTGATGCGAGCCGCGGCGCAGGAAGATTTGAAAGCGGTGCAGCGCCTGCTGCCCGCAGCAACGGGTGCCCGCGTAAATGCCCCGGGCGTTAATGCGTTGGGCGTTAATGCATTGGACCAGACCGGACAAACCGCCCTGATCCTGGCCTGCCAAAACCCCAAGGCGAACCCGGATGTGGTCAGAGCACTTCTGGCGGCGGGTGCGGATGTGAACCTCCGGAGCCGGACCGGCTATACCGCACTGACGTGGGCCCAGGTTCGGAATAATGGCGAGGTCATCCGTTTGCTGCGCCGGGCTGGAGGCAAACCTTAGCCGACTTTGCGTAAACATGGGCAGTAAACTTTATCGAGAGCTTCACTCAAGTGAAAGTGCAACCGATCAAGCGCGCTGAAATCCAATGAGGCTAACACTTAGCTTGCGGGCGAGACGATGGACGATTTCTCAGAGTTCATGTCAAAGTTCATGCCGAAACACCATCCAAACGGGGGGCAACACGGGTGACGTTCCGCAGAGCGATTCCAGGAGCACTGGTCGTGCTCGCGATGACGGCTGGGCTTGCCCGTGCCCAGGAGGCCTCGCAGCCATCTTCGGTTGTCCGCCAGTCGCTGGACGATGCCTGGTGGACCGGCCCCATGCTGGCGCCTAACGCCACGACGCTGCCGCGTGGACATCTCCTGATCGAGCCTTATCTCTACGATGTGATCTCTGCTCACGCGAACGGTCTCGGATCGCTCACCTATGTGAACTATGGACTCGTGGATCGAGTGACGGTCGGGATGATCCCCACGGCAGGCTTCAACGTGGCGAACAGCGGCCCCAGCAGCTCCAGCGTAGAGCTGGGCGATCTCACATTGCAGGGTCAGTACAGGCTTGCGAAGTTTCATGAAGGCGGTTGGATTCCGACGACTTCCGCAGTCGTTCAGGAAACGTTTCCGACCGGGAAGTACGATCGGCTGGGCGACCGGCCGGACGGCCTCGGCAGCGGAGCCTACACGACGACCTTGGCGGTGTACTCCCAGACCTATTTCTGGCTGCCCAATGGACGCATTCTGCGCATGCGCTTCGACGCGTCGCAGGCGTTTTCCAACAACGTGAACGTGGAAGATGTCAGTGTCTACGGCACGACGACAGGATTCCGCGGGCACGCCAAGCCCGGCAGTTCTTTCCTGGCCGACTTTTCCTGGGAATACAGCGTGACGCGAAAATGGGTGCTGGCGCTTGATGCCACATATCGCCACAACTGGAACACGCGCGTGAACGGATACAACCTGGATTCCGGCAGCGGGCAAGATCCCAGCGTCTTGCTGAACTCTGGCTCTGCCGAGGTGTTCGCCTTTGCACCGGCGATCGAATACAGTTGGAAATCCAACCTCGGCGTGCTCCTCGGCACAAGGGTGATTCCCGCCAGTCACGATACGAACGCCACGGTCACCCCGGCGGTGGCGATCAACTTCGTGCACTGATATTCTTCCCGTGATCCTCTTTCAGCGATCTTCGTCCGGCGATCTTTATTCAGCAATCAGCGTGATTAACGGGCGCCATTCCCCGGGGAGACGACTCGGCCGTATTCCGAGGCGCGGCTGAGACGATCGAACATGCGCCACGCGGCGAGGGAAATCTTGCTGATGGCCTGTTCGCCGTCCCGTTCGTTTGCCAGGAATGCAGTCATCACGCAGATCACATAGGGTCGGCCTTCGACGAAGACGATGCCGGAGTCGTTTCGTACGGCTTCGATCGCGCCCGGCTTGTTGGCGATCTTCACCCCAGCAGGAAGGTCGCGGGGAATCCAAGAATCTTTGTTCGTGCTCAGAACCTTGTTGTCCATGCCGACACGGTCGATCAGAACGTTGGTGGCGGAGTTGTCGCTGACCGCGACCATCATGGTGGCAAGATCGCGCAGGGTGATGCGGGTGACGCCGGCTGTGAGCCCGCCCATGATGTCGCTGTCGGGGACGAGATCTGAGGTCTGCACGGTGTAGAGATCGGTGAGCTTCAGCTTGCCTTGCTGTACCTGGAGGTATAGATCGGCGAGGACCGTGATCTTGATCGAACTGGCCTGGGCGAAGACTTCATTCTCGTGAAGAAGAAACTGGTCGCCGGTCTTAAGGTCTTCGATTGCGACGCCCATCACGCCGTCGAGCTGCTGGTCGACGTCGTGAATCGTGGCGTCGAGCTTTTGCCAGAGGACTTTCTGGTTTTCGAGTGAGGGTGCGCCTGCCGGGGGATTATTGGGAGTCTGGGCAACGGATACCGCCGCAAGGAGCAAGACCGCGCAGAGTATGTGTCTCAACTCGGTCTCCCTAAATTCCTACTGGGCTTTGCAAACAGATATGCCTCACCCATCGATCTTGGCCTCCCGCAGTTGCTTGACGGCAGTCTCGGAGCTGACCGGCGAATAGTAAACCTCTTTGAAGGTATAGGAGCGGGCCTTGGCGGCGAGTACCGGCATGATCTCGATGTGCCAGTGATAGTCGTCGTCAATGGTCTTCCAATAACCGAGGGTTTTGGAGGGATGCAGGCTGTTGGGCGAAGTGTGCAGCACGAGATGGAAACCTTCCGTGACCGTGCGAATACGTTGCAGGGTGCGGCGCAGAAGCGCGGCCAGATTCACTCGCAGTCCCGGCTTCGACAATCCCGTGCGCTCGAACGAAGCGTCGTGGGTGCGGGGGAGAATCCAGGTTTCGTAAGGCACGCGAGGAGCGTAGGGCCCAAGCGCGACATAATCGCCACGAGCCTCAATCACGCGCGAGGCCTGACGCTCTTCCTGGTTGAGAATGTCGCAGAAGACACAGCGCTCCTTTTCCGTGAAATATTCCCGTCCCGCGCGCAATTCGTAAAGCACGCGACGCGGCACGAACATGGTGGCCGTGAGCTGCGACGTAGGATGGCTGAATTCCTGGCCGGCGCTGGGGCCGTAGTCCTTGTAGAGGCTGACGTACTTGATGCGCGGATCGCGCTTGAGGTCGAGGATGCGTTCGGCGGCGAGGCGCAGGAACATCCCGATTTCATCGTCGCTGGCATGCCAGAGCTGGCGGTCATGTCTGGGATTCTCGACCAGAACTTCATGCGCGCCGACCGAACTCATGCGGTCGTAAATGCCGTCGCCACGGCGGCCGGGCTCGCCTTCAATATGGTAGAGAGGATTGGGATGCACCATGGAGCGCGCCGACCAGCCCGCCGCGCTGGGGATGGCGGAGATGACCTGCGTAGCATCGGGGGAATCCGGGCAAAAACGGCAGCCGATTTCAGGATGCGGAGCGCCTCCAGCCGGGTCGTCTCCCGTCATGACCCAGGAACGAGTGATGGGATCTTTGCGGAGTTCCATGCATTAGGTAAACACTGTGGGAGAAGCTCCGTCAACTGCCATCTCCGCGTTGCGCTGTGATCGGGGCGCAAGAGGTGAAGATGAGGCTTTGTTATAATCCGCGCCAAGCCCACTGCTCCGACTGAAGCGATGACCGAACCGTCCACTCCGCTGATGCGGCAGTATGCCGCCGTCAAGAAAGAACATCCGACTGCATTGCTGTTTTTCCGCCTGGGCGACTTCTACGAACTTTTCTTTGACGACGCGATTGTCGCGTCTAAAGAGCTGCAGATCACGCTCACTTCGCGCAACAAAGAGAAAGGCATCGCCGTGCCCATGTGCGGAGTCCCGCACCACGCGGCCGAAGGCTACATTGGGAAGCTCATCCGCAAGGGCTTCAAGGTGGCCATCTGCGAGCAAATGGAAGATGCACGGCTGGCCAAGAAACAGATTGGTACGAAACTAGTCCGGCGCGAAGTGACCCGCGTGGTCACGCCCGGGACGGCCGCGGATTCGTTGCTGGGATCGGAAGAGAACAATTTTCTGGCGGCTCTGGCACAGGTGGGAGAGCTGGTAGGGTTTGCCGCACTGGATCTTTCGACGGGGGAGTTTCGCGCCACGGAATTTTCCGGTGAAAGTGCGCTGCGCCGGGTGCAGGAGGAACTCGAGCAACTGCGGCCTAAGGAATTGTTGTATGGATCGGCAGCTCCGCTGTTCGACACAAAAACCAACCGCTCCCTGCCTACGCAGCCACCTCCCACGCAGAGACCTCAGCCTCGCGCGCAGGGGGTCAGCTGTGCCGAGACCCCCCTCGATGACTGGATCTTCGCGCCAGACCATGCGATTCCTTTGCTGGAGAATCATTTTGGCGTGCTGTCGCTCGAGGGATTTGGGCTGGCGGGGCGGACGGCCGCGGCCGCAGCGGCCGGGGCGATTCTCTACTATGTGCGTTCGACACAACGCGGGTCGCTCGATCACGTCGACCGCATTGGCTGGTACGAGCGGCAGAATTTCCTGGTGTTGGACGCGGTTACGGTCCGTAACCTGGAACTGATCGAACCGCTGTTCGCCGGGACGGATGCTGGAGTTACCCTGTTTCGCTCTATCGATGCCGCGGCCACGCCCATGGGCAAGCGGCTGCTGCGGGCGTGGTTGCTGCGGCCTTCGCTCAATCTTGCTGAAATCAATACTCGCCTCGATGCAGTGGAAGCGGGCGTCAAGGACACGATTGCACGCGAGGAGTTGCGCCGCGCGCTCGATGGCGTACTCGACCTGGAGCGGCTTTTGAGCCGTGTGACCCTGGAAACCGCAAATCCACGGGATGCGTTGGCTCTGGCTGCGTCACTCGGAAAGATTCCGGCAATCAAGGCTGCTGTGGGACGGTTAACAGCGGAACGGCTGAAGACCTTGCACGAATCGCTCGACGAACTGGGCGACCTGTGCGGCCGCATTGAAAAGACAATTGTGCCGGAGCCGCCGCTGAGTTTTGCCGATGGCGGCGTGATTGCTGCGGGTGTGGACCGCGACCTGGACGAACTACGAGAACTCTCCCGGAACAGCAAGCAGGTACTAGCACAGATCGAACAGCGGGAACGCGGGCGGACGGGGATTGGATCACTCAAGGTTAAATTCAACTCTATCTTCGGCTATTACATCGAGGTATCGAAGCCGAACCTCCACTTGGTTCCGCAGGATTATGAGCGCAAGCAAACTCTGGTCGCCGCGGAGCGCTTCACCACGCCTGAGTTGAAAGAGTATGAAGCCAAGATTCTCGATGCGCAGGAAAAGATTGTCGAGATTGAGCGACGGCTGTTCACCGAGTTGCGCACCGCGATAGCCTCCGAGGCGAAGCGCATCCGGCAGACTGCCCTGGCGCTGGCTGAGGTGGATGTGCTGGCCTCGCAGGCACACATCGCCGCCCTGCGAAATTACTGCAGGCCGCAATTCGTCGCCTCGGCAGCCATCGCTTCAAGGGAAGGTGGCGCGGGCGAACTGGAGATCGTGGAAGGGCGCCATCCCGTGATCGAGCAGCAGGAGATGTCCGGGGGTAGCGAACGCTTCGTCCCCAACGATCTTTATCTGAACGCGAACACGCACACAATTCTGCTGCTGACCGGGCCCAACATGGGCGGCAAGTCCACTTACCTGCGGCAAACGGCGCTGATCGTGATTCTGGCCCAGATGGGCTCATTTGTTCCGGCGCGCTCGGCGCGGCTCAGCGTGGTGGACCGCGTCTTCACTCGCATTGGCGCCAGCGACAATCTCGCGCGAGGGCGCTCAACGTTTATGGTCGAGATGACGGAGACCGCAGCGATCCTGCATACCGCGACGGTGCGATCGCTCATCCTGCTCGACGAGGTTGGCCGCGGCACTTCGACTTACGACGGCCTCGCGATTGCCTGGGCGGCGATCGAGTATCTGCACGCGCGGGTGCGCGCCAAGACTTTATTTGCCACGCATTATTTTGAGCTGACGGAGTTGGCCGAGCAACTTGCGGGAGTGAAGAACTATCACGTTTCGGTGAAGGAAACCGGCGGCGGGATCGTCTTCTTACGCAAAGTTGAGCCGGGAGCGGCCGACCGCAGCTATGGCATCGAAGTGGCCAAGCTGGCAGGTTTGCCGAATGAAGTGATCACGCGGGCTCGCGAGGTGCTGGCCGAGCATGAATCCGTCGAGCGACTCGCGACGGGACACGTCTCTCCGGGAGCTTCGCCACCGGCAACGCAGTTAACCATCTTCACGCCGCTGTCACAGCCGGTGCTGGAAAAGCTGCGCGAAGTGGATTTGAACGGGCTCACGCCGCTGGAGGCGCTGAATCTGCTGGCGGAGTTGAAGAAAGAAATCTAGCCATAGCGGACAGGGGAACAGAGGTCGGAACTTTCATTCGATGACGGCTCCACGAAAGACGCGTCAGATCCAGATCGGCCAGCTTCTGATCGTCGGCTTCGACGGCACGGAGATGGCGCCGCGACTCAGCTCCCTGCTCACGCGACTGCAGCCGGCGGGAGTGATCCTATTCGCTCGTAATATAAAGACTGCCGGGCAGACCTGGCGGCTGCTGCGCGATTGCCAGAAGTGCGTTTCGACGCCGCTGTTCACCTGCGTCGATCTCGAAGGCGGGCACGTGGACCGCCTTCGCGACGTTCTGGGTCCGACGCCGGCGGCGGCTGAGGTGTTCGGTACCGGCGATCGCAAACTTTTCCGCAAGCATGGTCAGGTGATTGGAGAGAACTGCCGAGCTCTGGGATTTGACGTTGACTTCGCTCCTGCGGTCGATCTGGCGTTTGAAGCTTCGCGCAGCGTGATGAGTTCGCGAGTCGTCTCGGCCCACCCGCGCGAGACGATTGCCTATGCCCGTGAGTTTCTCGCTGGCCTGCGCGCAGCGGGCGTGCTGGGATGCGGCAAACACTTTCCTGGACTAGGTGAGGGCAAGCTCGACAGCCATCATGAGTTGCCGGTGATCGAGAAGCCGCTGAAAAAGCTTTGGGCCGAGGATTTGCTGCCTTACCGAATGCTCCACGGACAGATGCCGCTGGTGATGATTGCACACGCGGCGTATCCGCTGGTTACGCGGGATCGGACGCCGGCGTCGCTTTCGAAACAGTGGATTTCCAGTATCTTGCGGAAGCGTATCGGATACCGCAATCTGATTGTGTCCGATGATCTGGAAATGGGCGCGATACTATCGGCGGCTTCAGTGGGGCAAGGCGCGGTTGAGTTCGTTCGAGCGGGCGGAGATTTGTGCCTGATCTGCCATCGTGAGGATTACATCGCGCAAGCTTCCGAAGAGCTGGTGAAGACGGTAGAGCGCGATTCCAAGTTTGCCCGGCGCGTCGAAGAATCGGTGAGGCGTGTGCTGGCGTTCAAGAAGAAGTCCGCCGAGGTACTGCGGAGGATCAAGGACCCTTCTCCTGCAACGCTTGAAAAGCTCTCGCGAAAGCTGTGGGAATTTGGCGAGCAGGTGCGGCTGGAAGCTCTGAATCGGACGGAAAATGATCACGAGGAAAATGGCCGCGAGCGGAATCTGCGGCGGCCGCGGGCGTGATGAATAAAGGCATGATCGTGGCCGGGGTGATGAGCGGGACGTCGGCTGACGGTATCAACGTGGCCATGGTGCGGGTGAGCGGGCGTAGAAGGTCGCGCGCGGCATCGCCTGCGACTTTGGCAGTTCGCGAGCAAGAGCGTGCCCTGAGCTTGCCGAAGGGGTGCCCGCTCCGCATCGAGTTGCTCGGGCATGCTGAATACTCCTACCCAAAGAAGGTCCGGGCGGCTGTGCTGGCCGCGATGAATGCTTCACAAGCGAGCGTGGCAGAGTTGGCTAGGTTGAATTTTCTGCTGGGCGAGCTTTATTCCGAGGCCGTACTGGCCGCTGCGCGGCAGTTCCGAGTGAAAGTGGATCTGGTGGGCTGCCATGGACAAACGCTTTATCATCAAGGCGAGCCGCAGCGTTTTCTCGGGCGCAGACTAGCCGCAACGTGGCAGACTGGCGAGGCCGCGATTGTTGCAGTCAGAGTCGGTGTGCCGGTGGTCTCCGATTTTCGCCCGGCAGATATGGCCGTCGGAGGCAAGGGCGCGCCGCTGGTTCCCTTTCTCGACTACATGCTGTTCCGCGATCCACACATTGGGAGAATCGTGCAAAATATCGGTGGCATTGCGAACCTCACGGCCATCCCAGCGGGTGCGGCTGCAAGCGATGTGGTTGCGTTCGATACCGGGCCGGGGAACATGGTGATCGACGCCGTTACCGAGGAGTTGTTCGGCAAACCGTTCGATCGCGGCGGCAGGATTGCGGCTTCCGGAAAGGTTTTGGAGAAGATCATCCACGGAATATTGCAGCGCGACTTCTTTACGAGGAAGTCTCCTAAGACTGCGGGGCGCGAGGAATTCGGGCGGGAGTTTGTGCGCGAATTTCTCCGCGCGTGCGGACGTTGCCGAAAGCAGGACATTGTAGCGACGGCTACGGCGCTGACGGCCCAGTCGATTGCAGACGCGGTGCGCCGATATG
Source organism: Candidatus Sulfotelmatobacter sp. (assembly GCA_049583505.1). Classification (GTDB taxonomy): domain Bacteria; phylum Acidobacteriota; class Terriglobia; order Terriglobales; family Acidobacteriaceae; genus Sulfotelmatobacter. Next base: position 4,832 of record JBAUVZ010000473.1, on the reverse strand, counting down.
CGGCCGGGAACTCACGCTCCGCCCGGAGCCAGGCGTTTCGGGAGATGATTCTTTCCGGAGGAGGAGCGAAAAACTCGGCGCTCGTGGCCATGTTAACCGGAGAACTTGGCCCGCTCCGATTGCGGCTGCGATTTTCCGACGAATTTGGCCTGCCCTCGGCGGCGAAGGAGGCGGTAGCCTTTGCGGTCTTAGCGCATGAAACCTGGCTCCAGCATCCCTCGAATATTCCATCAGCAACCGGGGCAACACGCGCGGCGGTGCTGGGCAAGATTTCCTATCCGTGGGCCTGAGCAAAGAGGCTCGCAAGGGTAGACTTGCTGACTTATGCCGATTTATATTTCAATGCTTCGCGGAATCAACGTGGGCGGACACAAGCGGATCAAGATGGATCGGCTTCGAGCATCGTTCGAGGCACTTGGGTTCGAGCAGGTCAAGACCTACATTCAAAGTGGGAACGTGGTTTTCAAAGCCGGGAAAGCCTCCACATCCGGATTGTCTGCCAAAATTGAGGAGCGAATTCTCGGCGACTTTGGCTTTTCGGTTTCGATCATCTCACGAACACCTTACGAAATGGGAAAGGTGATCGCAGACAATCCGTTCCTGAAGGAGCGCGGGATCGATCCGGAAAAGCTGCATGTAACGTTTCTGTCCTCGGCTCCCCAGGCGGCCGCTTTGAAGAAGCTGGCCGATCTGACCGTGGCGCCGGATCGGTTCCAATGCTTCGGCAAGGAAATATACTTCCACCTCCCGAACGGAGTTTCCGCAAGCGTGCTGATGAAGAGTCCTGTAGACGGGGTGCTGGCGGTGGTGCCCACAACGCGCAACTGGAAAACCGTCAACCAGCTTTACGCCATGTCGCAGGATTGCCGCTGATGGCTCGGACTTCGGTTTTCTCAGTTCTCGCCGCTCTGGCTTTGATCGCTTCTCTGCTCTCCTGCTCTGGCAAGGCTGACCCCAACACGCTGGTGATGGTGATCGAATCGAGCCCTACGAATCTGGACCCGCGAGTAGGGGTCGATGCGCCATCGGAACGGATTGACAGTCTGATTTTCGACTACCTGGTCGTGCGCGGCCCTGACCTGAATGCCGCACCCGGACTGGCCGAGCGCTGGGAGGTTCCCGATCCCCTGACCTACATCTTTTATCTGCATCACGGCGTGAGGTTTCATGACAGCCGCCCGCTTACCTCGCGGGATGTGAAATGGACCTTCGATTCCCTGCTCAGCGGAAAAATTCGCAGCACCAGGGCGACGACGTATCGCTTCGTCGATCACATCGACGCGCCGGACGATTTCAAGGTTATATTTCACATGAAGGAGCCGGACGCCGCACTGTTGTGGAATCTGACGGATGGAGCGGTGGGCGTCGTGCCTTCGGGCAGCGGAGAGGAACTGGCGCGGCGCCCCATCGGCTCCGGACCATTCAAGTTCGTCAGCGCTGAAACCGACAAGGAAGTGGTCATCGAACGAAACGACGACTACTGGGGCGAGAAAGTGAAGTTGGAGCGTGTGCGCTTCGCAGTCGTGCCCGACGCGACCACCGAGGCTCTTGAACTACGCAAAGGAACCGGAGATATCGCCAGCAACTCGCTCACGCCCGACACTGTGCTCACGCTCGAGCGCGAACCTTCCCTTGCCGTCGAACGTGCCCCAGGCACCGAGGTTCAGTATCTGGGGTTCAATCTGCGCGATCCCATCCTGAAAGATGTGCGAGTCCGCCAAGCCATCGCCTACGCAATTGACCGCCGACCGATGATCGAGTATCTGTGGCGCGGCGCGGCGCGGCCGGCGTGTAGCGTTCTTCCGCCGCAAAGTTGGGCCTACAACGGCGACGTGCCTACATATGACCACGATCCCGATAAGGCCCGCGCGCTGCTCGATTCGGCCGGCTATCCTCTGGCGAACGGCGTCCGCTTCCACATCACTATGAAAACTTCCACTACCGAGAGCACGCGCCTGATGGTCACCGTCATGCAGCAGCAGTTGCGCGAAGTGGGGATCGTGCTCGACATTCGCAGCTTCGAGTCGGCCACCTTTTTTGCCGATGTAACTCACGGAGCCTTTCAGCTCTACGGGCTGCGCTGGATCGGCGGCAACCAGGACCCGGACATCTTTTACGTATTTCATTCATCCAGGTTCCCGCCGAATGGATACAACCGCGGCTACTACTCGAACCCGAAAGTGGATGGGCTGATCGACCAGGCCCGCCGCGAGGTCGATCCCAAGGTGCGCAAGCCGATCTATGCCGAGCTACAGCGGATTCTGGCCGAGGAACTCCCTTACATCGACATGTGGTATCTGGATAACGTGCTGGTGCATAACAAACGTGTGACGAATCTGAAATTGAATCCGGCTGGAAACTACGATTTTCTCCGGACCGCGGAGTTGGCGAAGTGACGGCGATCGACAAGGCGGTCTGGAGCTTACACTCATAACGTTAGGCCGTTCTGCGACCTCGAAGTTCCGTGCGTACTGGCTCCTCGTCAGTCCTTTTTCCGGTTTTCCGGTTTGATTCGCAAGGCCATGCTGCGCGAGGTTAAGCGAATCGCTGAGCAAACTACTGCCTGAATTCGCGTGTTACCATCGAATTCTGGTTCTTGAACATGCGGATTCTCTTCATTGGCGATATTTTCGGACGGCCGGGACGGACCATTGTCAAGGACCGGCTGCCGGGGATTGTCCGCGACCAAGCCATCAACCTGGTCATTGCCAATGGGGAGAACTCGGCGGCTGGTTTCGGCATCACCCCGGCGCTGGCGGAGGAACTGTTTGAGCTGAACATTGACGTCATCACCACCGGCAACCACGTCTGGGACAAGCGCGAAATCCTCGACTATTTTCAGATGGTCGAAGGCAATGGGCACGGTCCGCAGCGCCGCGTGCTTCGTCCCGCGAATTATCCGGCCGACATGCCCGGCTGGGGCGTGTATCAGGGACACAAGGGCAAGATCCCTTATGCCGTGATCAACCTGCAGGGGCGGGTATTCATGGCTTCGAACGACGATCCGTTTCGTACTGCCGACCAGCTTTTGCAGAAGATCGATGCCAAGGTGATTGTGGTGGACTTCCACGCCGAGGCAACCTCGGAAAAGATGTCACTGGGCTGGTATCTCGATGGACGCGTGACCGCGGTAGTAGGCACGCACACGCACGTCCCTACAGCCGACGAGCGGGTTCTGCCCAAGGGAACAGCCTACGTCACCGATGTCGGCATGACTGGTCCCTATGACGGAGTCATCGGCGTGAAGAAAGAACTGGTGGTCAACAAGTTCCTCAACGGCATGCCGGTGCGCTTTGAGCCGGCCGCCGGCGATGTCCGGCTGTGTGCCGTGGTGATCGACTGCGACGAGAAAACCGGCAAGGCGCGGGAGATTGAACGGCTGATGCTGAGTTGAACTTGGCATGGCTGCAAGAAAACGCCGCTTCCGCGTTCTCACTTGCTCTCTGCTCCATCCTTGATCCCCTATGTAGACCGAAGGTACGGGGACTATTAGCTCTCGGCGGGGAGCAGGTCTGAGGTTAAAATCAAACCAATGCAGCGTGATCGGTCTATTCTGGCGGTTGCTCTTCTGGCGGCGATGCCGGGCCTTCCCGCGTTGGCCGCGAATGACGCGCCAATCGACGCCGCGATCATCTCTTGCGGCAACGGGATCCCCGGCGGCATTTACTGCACTCCCTCGAGGAAGGACCTCAAAGAAGCCCGCAACGCGTACGAGCACGGACTCAAATTGCGGAGTCAGGATCATTTAGAAGAAGCTTTTGCCCGGTTCGACCAGGCCTTGCGGCTGGTGCCACAAGACGTAATGTTCCTTTCGGCGCGGGAAATGACGAAGTCGCAGCTGGTGTTTCAGCACACGGAGCGCGGCGACTCCTTCCTGGCCAACACCCAGCGCGAGCTGGCTGCGGCTGAGTACCGCGCCGCCCTCAAGGTCGATCCTGACAACACCTACACCCAGGAGCGCCTGGCGGAAGCGTTGCGCAATCCGGCGGCGTCCAGGCTGGCCGGAGTGGCCGCGATGATGGCCGACGCCAGTGAAATCGATCTTCAGCCCAAGGCGGAGCGTGCGACCTTTCACTATCGTGGCGATGTTCGTGGCCTGTTCAGCGAGCTAGCCTCCGCCTATGGAATGAGTACGGAGTTTGACGATTCGGTTCCGGCAAAGCCGGTGCGCCTTTACGTGGATGACGTTGACTTTTTCACCGCTCTCCACCTGGCATGTCGAGTCAGCAAGATGATGTGGACCGCACTGGAGGCGCACCAGGTGCTGATCGCCGCGGATACCGCGGAAAATCACAAACAGTTTGACCGCATGTCGCTCGCAACCTTTGCGGTGCCCGGAGCGAGCACGCCACAACAAGTAACCGAACTGGTCACGTCGCTGCGCAATATCTGCGACTTCCAGAAAATAAGTTCAGGACAAAATGGAACCGTCGAAGTACGCGCGCCGCAGGCGACCCTGGAGGCGTGTACCAAGCTGTTGCGGCAGTTGACCACCGATCGCCCGCAGGTGGCACTCGATATTGACGTCTACCAGGTCAACCACAATTTCACGCGCGAAATCGGCATGCACATTCCAAATACGTTCAACATGTACAACGTCCCGGTGGCGGCGGTGGCGGCGGCAGTGGCGGCGCTGGGCGGGCAAAGCCTCCAGTCGCTCGCCAACCAACTGATCTCCTCCGGCGGCATCAACCAGGCGGGAAGCTCGGCGCTGTCGGGGATTTTGGCGCAACTCCAAAACCAGACGAGTGGGATATTCAGCCAGCCTCTGGCTACCTTCGGCGGCGGCCTCACGTTCTCCGGAGTGAGCCTGGATCACCTAACGACGGCTC
>JBAUVZ010000472.1:0-11423 GCA_049583505.1 Candidatus Sulfotelmatobacter sp. | reverse complement strand
ATGGATTATGATTTGGGATACTTCGATCTGGAGACGCGCGTGCTCGAACCGCTCGAAAACCCGTTCGGCCCAAAAGTGTCACCCATGTGACCGGTACATTCTGTAACCCATGTCTCCGGGCCGGACCTGAGAATATTGGTGGCGGCGCGTGGACTCGAACCACGGACCTACGGATTATGAGACCGTCGCTCTAGCCACCTGAGCTACGCCGCCACGTTGAAAACAAACAACTTAACCATGTAGCACTTTCGTGCTGTCTGCTTTTTTCTGCTTTTTTGCTAGACTCTTTGCATGGGCAAATGGGGAAGCGGTTACGTCTACAAAAAGTCCGGTGCATGGCATCTGCAATTCTATCAAAACGAAAAGAACGCAGCCGGTAAGTTGGTGCCGGTTCGCAGATCGAAGAAGCTCTGCGAGGCCAAGGGTGTTACGCAAAAACATGTGAACAGCCTCGCGGCTGCTGAGATGAGCAAGATCGAATCACATCCAATCACTACGGAGAACAAGCCTGTGGTTGAATTTTGGGAGTACCAGTACCTGCCCTACTGCGAGAAGGAATGGAAGGGCACAGGAATGCGTGCTTCGACCGTGCGCGGTTTCAAGCAGGTTTGGAAACAACACCTCAAGGCTCACTTCGGCAAGATCACGCTGCAAGAGTACACAGCGGACAAAGCGCGGCGATTCCTTTCCTCATTGAAGACGAAGCAGAGCAAGAACACTCTCAAACACATTCGCGCCCTGGCCTCTGCGATGTTCAGTGAAGCCGTGGAGCGCAACCTACGTGCTGATAACCCCTGGCATGTGAAGCTGCCCAAAGATTGTAAGGAATCGGAGCCAACAGAACACTACACGATGGAAGAAGCGGAAGACCTCATCAGTGCTCTGGTTGACCACGTAGACGCACAGTTGGTGATTGCGCTCTCCTGCTTCCTTGCTGTAGGACCGGCAGAGATTGCCGGGCTGCAATGGGGTGACGTTGAGGCGGATTGGATTCACATCAGGCGTAACAAACCCGCACACGGGCAGGTCGGCCCACCAAAAACGTTAACACGCATACGCTCCCTCCCCATCATTGACCAGGTGCGCGTACCTCTCAAATTGTGGCGCAAGAAGTGTGACAACACCGCGCCTGATGCTTGGGTGATCACTGATCTTCCGAACATGATCAACCGGGTTATCAAGCCGCATGTGTTAGGTGGAAAAGAATGTGACCGCTGTGAGAAAACTCCGAAGGCTTCAAAAGTGACGTGGAAAGCTCTCTATGCGGGTAGACGTGGAGCCATCACAGCCATCATTGAAGCAACAGGTGGGAATTTCGCAGTTGCTCAAGAGATAGCAGGGCACAAGAGCATGACCACCACCCTTGATGTTTACAAGAAGAGGATCACACCACAAGGAGTGTTAAACGGTATGAAGCAGTTTCAGAAGTCCCTCAAACAATAACGAGCCTCAATGGTGTTTCAGCACCATCAAGGCTCTAACCAAGAGCGGGGCAACGGAGGCCCCAACAGATGGATGATAAAAGAGTAGCAGAGAAGATTGAACTAAATCAGGTTGTTAACCAGTTTCGGCAACTTCTCAACACATTCAGAAGCACCATTCGGGTTTCGGTATTGGAGGGGTTGATTGAGGAGTGTTACGGGCCGCAAGCCTTACTCAATGGGAAGAGGATCAATGATCTGATCGACTTCAAAGAGTGGTTGGAAGCCAAGCTGGTACAGGCTAAAGAGCAAGAGGCCAAGAAAGCAGGACGTTAAACAACAACCTCCCCCACACGTTTTACTGAGATGCCTAGCAAGCAAAAGATCAACCGCGAGAAGGTTCAAGCCGCGCTCAATACGATCTGTCCGAAGTGTGGGTATCCCCGCACGGTGCGCGGCCTCTTCTATCATCTTGTTAGCTTGGGACTGGTTGCCAAAAACGAAAGCGAATATCAATGCACGGTCGCACGCCTTTGCCGCGACATGCGCGAGAACGGATCGCTTCCCTGGAGTTGGATTGCAGATGCAACCCGCTGGATGCGCAAGAGCGACTCGTATAGTGGTGTGAACGAATTCCTGGAACGAGCCTCTGCCGTCTACCGTCGCGCACTTTGGCAAGATCAAGGTTGTTATCTGGAAGTGTGGTGTGAGAAGGCGACACTCGCAGGTTTGATCATGGATGTTACCGATAAATGGGATGTCCCGCTGATGTGCACGGGAGGCTTTTCATCCATCGGGTTCCTGCACAGTGCAGCGATGCAAATTGCGGAGCGCGGTGTACCGGCCCACATCTACTATCTTGGTGACCACGACCCAAGCGGTCTGATGATTGCCTCCGACATCGAAAGCAAGCTGCATCGCTACGCACCTGAAGCCGACATCACCTTTGAGAAGTTAGCAGTCACACCAGAACAAATTTCTCTCTATGGGTTGCAAACCCGGCCCACCAAAGACTCCAAGCATTTGCAGGCCGCGATGAGGAAAGGCTTCACAGGTGAATCAGTCGAATTGGACGCAATGCCTAATACTGCGTTGCTTGACCTGATCGAGAGTGCAATCAGGAAGCACGTTGACAGGAAGGCCCTGCGGATTACAAAACTGAGCGAGGATTCAGAGCAGGCATGGTTGCAGCAGTTGAGTACGATGTCACCACCACAGGCCGGTTGAATCCTCACGCAATCCCGTTGATCTTCAACAGTTCATCCATTCTCTTCTTCAATGAACGTTGTTTATCCCGTTGCGGGGCCGATCTTGATAAGGTCTTCCACTCCTGACAGAGTTTGAAGGCGTCGGCCTGATCGTGATGAGCGGGATCATCTGCAATCTTACAAACCTTGGTTGCTGCCAACGTCAAGGAGTCGGTTAGTTCGTCTTTGGTGACGGGGCCAGGAGCATCATCATCGAGGTGTACCATAACACCAGGATCATACGCGCAAACAGTCGCGGAACAGATCACGAAAGCCCTGAGCGACGGTCATAACACTTAATCCCTACTAACTCACTAGACTTGTCTGCTTTTTGGTCTGCTTTTCTCGACATACCCCACCCCAAAGTACCTATTTCGACCACATTTTCCACAGGCTAAACCACTGAAACATATAGGAGTTAGCTTTCTGGGGGTGATTATGAGACCGTCGCTCTAGCCACCTGAGCTACGCCGCCTACAAGCTGGGGAAAAGCCACGAGAGGGGTAGTCGCACTCATGCGAACTCTCGCTGCCTTGGACATAGCGAGCCGGAGTCGCACGTCACGTCCAACAATTTATTCTAAGAGCCGCCGTAAGAAGGTGTCAAACTGCAAGGTTGCGATTCAGTTCGCAGGTCCTCCACTTGCCAGTTAGCTAGAAACTAGTCGTCTCATGAAAACGATTGCCGTGATTCCCGCTCGCCTAGCCTCCACGCGTCTGCCGCGCAAGATGCTACGCGAAATCGCCGGCAAGCCGCTGGTCGGTTGGGTATATGAGGCGGTCCGCTCCTCGCCGCTGCTCTCCGACGTGATCATCGCCACCGATTCTGAGGAGATCCAGGAGGCCTGCCGCAAACACGGCTGGAAGGCGCAAATGACTTCAGCCGCTCACCGCAGCGGCACCGAGCGCGTGCATGAAATGTCAAACTCCGTGGCCGCAGACGTTTATATCAACGTGCAAGGCGACGAGCCGCTGGTGTGCCCTGAACAAATTGCCACTCTGCTCGAGGTTATGAATGACTCGGCAGTCCAAGTGGGAACCGTGAAGACCCCGTGCCCGCCGGAAGAGATCCATAATCCTAACGCGGTCAAGGTCGTGACCGCCCCAGACGGCCGTGCTCTTTATTTCTCTCGCGCCACCATTCCCTTCGACCGCGACGGCACCGCACCGCGCTACTTCAAACATCTCGGCCTCTACGCCTACCGGAAGCCCGCACTCGATCTCTTCGTGAGCCGGCCGGAATCCACGCTCGAAAAAAGCGAAAGGCTGGAACAACTGCGTTTCCTCGAACTCGGAACTCCCATCTACGTGGGCGAAACGCCTTACGACTCTATGGGCGTTGATACGGAAGAGGATCTGCAACGTGTGGCCGAAATCCTGCGGAAGCGCTGACTTTCTCGACACCTCGGAACTACGGCCGCGGGCCGGCGTTTTGCGTGCGGCCCCAAGCTTCCGCTGCCGCCACGCGCTTTGCGATTGCGGGGTGTGAGTGGAAGAACCATTCCACCCACTTCGAAGGCGTGCGCTCGGCCAGGTTTTGCTGTGCCAGCTTGTTCATCGACGAAATAAAGGGCTCCACGTTGGCGATCGATTCAAAAGCATAGCGGTCGGCCTGCCGCTCGTTGTAGCGCGAGTAGGCATTCAGCGCCGGCATCAGCAGGAGCGAAAGCGCGGTCGCGGTGAGGGCGAGCAAGGGCAGGTTCGCGAAGTCGGAAAGCTCCTCGAACATGTGATGATCGACCGCGTAGTGAAGCACCCAGTTCGCCAACCAGAAACCCAGCAACGTAGTGCCGGCCTGCACCACAATGCTCTTCAGAATGTGCCGGTGAAAGTGATGGCCGAGTTCATGCGCCAGGATTGCTTCGATTTCCTCGGGAGCGTAATTATCCAACAAAGTGTCGGCCAGGATGATCCGCCGCGTCCTGCCGAGTCCGGTCAGAGCCGCATTCGCCTTCTTGCTCTTTTCCGAAAGCTTCCAGCGATAAACGCCGCGCACGCGCGTGCCCGCGTGTTCGCTCAGTTGAATCAGCCGCCGCCGCAGGTCTTCATTGTCCAGCGGCTCGAACTTGTAGAAGATCGGGAACAGCACGACGGGAGCAAGCTGGGCCAAAATGATGAACAGCCCCATGAACAGTGCCCAGGTGATGAACCACCAATGCTGCGGGGATTCGCGAATCATGAAATACAGCAACTCCACCACGATCCCGGCCAGCACCAGCCCGACCAGGAAGCCCTTGACTTCATCCCACAGCCACGAGCGAAAGCGTTGCGTGGAGAGTTGGAACCTCCGCTCCAGCAGAAATCCATAGTATTCAAGGCCCAGGCTCAGCATTTTGCTGATCAGCAGTAACAGGAACAAATAAACGAAGACGGCCAGCGTGTAGTTCTGGAATCCCCGACGCAAGGCAAGATCGCGCAGCCAACCCGTCCAGCCAGTGATCAGCAGAAGAATCAGAAAAGCGGAGCCGACGACAAAATCGGCGATACCCAGCCAGCGGCGGATTCGATTGTAGCGGCGCGCCTCAGGCGAGTCGTCTGGAGTCGAAGCTGGGCTTCCGGCGAAAGTCATGCTCAGATAGAAGTATCGCATTACGGCCGCGCCAAATGTGGAGATTCGGGCAGATAAGCCAGCCCTTTAGCCGTCATTCTTAACAAAACTCTCCGCGGCTGTCAGGATTTCGTCCACCAACTCCGGCGACGCAGCCTCCGAGTACAGGCGCAGCAACGGCTCGGTTCCCGAAGCGCGAAAAAGGATCCACGCTTCCGCTCCATTGCCATTCGTCGGCGCATCGAGAAAAAACTTGATCCCATCGAGGTTTTCTTTCTTGAGTACACGATAGCGTCCCAGCTCTTGCGTGCTCTCGGCTCGAGCCCGCTGAATCGCGTTTTGCTTGATCTCTTCCGGAATGTGCAGGTCGCGTCGGCCGTAAAAGTGCGGGCCGAACTCGCGTTGCAGGTCCGCAACCAGTAGGCCCAGCGGCTTGCCTTCGTCAGCCATGACGTTGGCCAGCAACAGGCAATTCAGTATTCCATCCCGTTCCGGCAGAAAGCGCGAGTAGCCGATACCGCCAGACTCCTCCCCGCCGATCAGGATGTCGTGCTCCATCATCAAGTCCGCGATGTATTTGAATCCTATCTGAGTCTCGTAAAGCTTGCGGCCGTACTTGGCCGCAATACGATCGGCCATGCGCGTCGTATTGAAGGCGCGAACCACGTCTCCGGACCACTTCTTGCGCGCGAGGAGCCAGTGCAGGAGTACGCAGAAGATCTTGTGCGAATCCACAAAGCCGCCGTCTTCCGCGACGGCACCGATGCGGTCGGCATCGCCATCAGTGGCCAGTCCGGCATCGCATTTCTGTTTGACGACCGTTTCCTGCAGGAGAGCGACGTGCGGGATGATGGGCTCGGGATTGATGCCAGGAAATAACGGATTTACTTCCTGTCGAATCACAACGAATGGAACGCCACGCAGTTGAAAGACTCCGGCAAGAACTCCCCGCCCGGAACCATACATCGAGTCGATCGCGAACTTGAACTTAGTTTCGCCGATGAGATCCAGGTCGGCAAAACGGCAAATCGCGGCTACGTAGGGCCCCTTAAGGTCAGCCTCTTCGATGGCCGCCTTCGTACCTTGCGGCATAGCACCAGCGCGCAGCTGGTCTTCCACCCTCTTCATGATAGCGGGAGTGGCGGACCCGCCAAACTTCCCTTTGAACTTCACTCCGTTCCAGTTCCACGGATTGTGGCTGGAAGTGACCATCACTCCGCCCGCGGCGCCCTTGTCTTTCACGGCATAGGACACGGCCGGGGTCGGCGTGTAATCGTTGGCCAGCTTCACCGGAATGCCCGCGGCCGCGATCACTTCCGCAGCCACCTGTGCTGCGCGTTGCGAGGCGAAGCGCGTGTCATAACCGACGATTACACCCCGCCGCGCTTCCTCGTACTTCAATACGTAGGAAGCAATCGCGCCAGCGACCCGTCGCACGTTGTCGAACGTGAAGTCGTCGGCAATGATGCCGCGCCATCCGTCGGTTCCGAACTTAATTTCTTGAGCCATTGAAAGTCAGTGATCAGTGGTCGGTGGTCAGTGGTCAGCTGCGATTTTACTGGCCACTGACCACTGGCCACTTTCTTACGTCAGCCTGTGCAGCTTCTTCTCGTCCAGATACTTCACCACTTTACCAACGTCTTGCGCGTGCTGCCGGGTCGTGATCAGCAACGCGTCTTTCGTTTCGACCACCACCAGATCATTCACGCCCACGGTGGCGACAAACTTACCCGGTGCGTGCACGTAATTGCCGCGGGCATTCAGAACGAATACGCCTACGCCGTGAACGAGGTTGCCCTCCGGTGGATTGCTTTTCGTGGTGTGATGTTCGTGCAGCGCCGTCCAGGAACCCAGGTCGTTCCAGCCGAAGTCGGCAGGCAGGCAGAAAATGTTTCCCGCGAGCTCGCCCTTCGCCGAACGCGGCTCCAGTACGGCGTAATCGACGCTGATGTTCTCGCACTTGGGATACAGCCTGCGGAAGGTCGCCGCAAATCTGCGGGTGCCGAATGCGCCGGCGATCTCCTCCAGTAGGGGAGTGATCTTCGGAAGGTGCTCGCGCAGGGCATTGGCCAGGGTCAGAGCGCTCCACAAAAACATCCCACTGTTCCAGAAATAATTCCCCCCAGCCACGAACGCGGCAGCCTCTTCCGCGTCGGGCTTCTCGGTGAAGCGGCGCACGCGAAGCGCGCCACCGCTGAATACGCTGCCCGCCTCAATGTAGCCGTAGCCAGTTTCCGCACGCGTGGGGCGAATGCCGAGGACCACAATGTTCTCGCCGGCGGCTGCGATCTTTACGCCACGTTCGATCGTCGCGCGATAAGTTGTTTCATCGGCGATCACGTGGTCCGATGGGAACATGCCAATCACCGCATCGGGATGTTCACGCAACAGAAGAAAGGCGGCGAGCCCGATCGCGGGAGCGGTGTTGCGCCCCACTGGTTCCGCCAGCACCTGTGCCTTCGGCAGCTTAGGAAGCTGCCGCAAAATGGCGGGACGAAGATCGTCGTTGGTAATGATCCAGAATTGTTTGGGGGAAGCTAGCGGCAGCAGCCTCGCCACCGTCTGCTGAATCATGGTCTGCTTGCCGTCGAGCGCCAGCAACTGCTTGGCACGTTTCTTCCGGCTCAAGGGCCAGAAGCGCGTGCCGCGGCCACCGGCAAGGATTACAGGATAGAAATTTGAGTTCTTAGCCACGTTTCTTGAATTTCACTCGCTACATGCGCGTTTCAGGTTCCGGTTGCGCTGTCCCTGGGACACATGCTCTCAGAAACTCCAGCGTCCACTGCGGGCGCACTATGAACTTCTCCACCGACGCGGGAACTACCACCGCATCCCCTTTCGCCACGGTAACCGATTCCGCCCCGGCCGCTTCTACGACTCCACATCCCTCGACTGCCACCAGGATCTGTGCTGAACTCTTGCCGGAATCGTCGCGCACGTTGAGCTCCTGCGCATCCTTCATCTCAAACATATCAACAACAAAGTAAGGAGCCGCCACCAGCGGAGCCTGCCTGTTGTTGCCGCCGCTGATTTGCGCCGGAGCCGGCCTTACCACCTTCCCGGAGCCAACGTTCAGCTTCACCGCGGCTAGGCCCTCTTTTAGGTGCAACTCCCGCGGCCGCCCGTAATCATACAAACGATAGGTGGTGTCCGACTGCTGTTGCGTCTCGATAATCACCGAGCCGGGGCCCAAGGTGTGCACGGTTCCTCCGGCAACATAAATCATGTCACCGGTATAGACGTTGATCCAGTTCAGCGACTCTTCGGCGCGTTTCTCGCGGATCGCGTCTTCCAATTGCGCAACCGTTACGCCCGGTTTCAATCCCAAAGCGATCTGCGAACCGGGCTTGGCATGGGCCACATACCAGCACTCAGTTTTGCCCCAGGGCTGACCTACGCGGCGCGCTTGCTCGTCATCAGGATGAACCTGCACCGAGAGTTTCTCATGCGGAAAGAGAAACTTCAGAAGCAAGGGAAATCGCCGGGCATCCCGGGCGGCGTCGCCCACTAGTTCCCGCTGGTACTGCTCGCTCAGTTGTGCCAGCGTCCGCCCGGTGAACGGGCCGTTGGCCACCTTGCAATCGTCCCCAGTGAGCCAGGCCTCACCAATCTTTTCCTCGAACCAGCGATTGGGATAGATGGGAGACAGATCGTGACTGCCCCATGGGCGCGGATCGAAAGCCGGAAGCATCAAGAGTGGATAGAGATTGCCCATCAAAATGAATGTAGAAAGAAAAGGCCGTTCGCGAACGGACGGCCTCAGCCGAACCTAAACATCCCGCGAACCCGCGTGTCTGAAAATCCAAGACTAAAGCGCCGCGAAAAATCTCCGCATGCGTTCCAGTCCGCGATCCAACTCCGCCTTCGAGGTCGCGTAGGAGACTCGGATATGATCGCCGGTCCCGAATCCTTCACCCGGTACAGTGGCCACGTGCGCTTCCCGGAGCAGCCTTCCCGCCACGTCTGAGGCCGACTTCACATTGCCGCGTCCCAGAAACGCCGAGATGTTGGGGTAGGCATAGAACGCGCCTTCCGGTAGCGTGCAGGTGACGCCCGGAATCGAGCGCAAGCCCTTCACCACGTGGTCGCGCAGTTCGATATATTCGCGCCGCATTTGCTCGACGCACTCCTGCGGTCCCTTCAGCGCCGCCACCGCCGCTTTCTGCACGATAGATGTCGGATTCGAAGTGGACTGGCTCTGCAACTTCGACATCGCGCTTACCACCGCTGCCGGACCGAGCGCGTAACCCAGCCGCCAGCCCGTCATGGCGTAGGTTTTCGAGAGTGAGCCCAGCACCACGATGCGCTCCTTGTATTGGCGCAACGATCCGACAGAAAAATTCCCGCCCGTGTAATTCAGGTAGACGTAACACTCGTCGGAGAGCACCCAGATTCCGCGCTCATGCGCCAGACGCACAACTTCCGTCAGATCCTTAGCACTCATCACCGCGCCCGAGGGATTCGACGGCGAATTCAGAATGATGGCCTTAGTCCGAGGCGTGACCAGCCCGGCGACCATCTCCGCCGTAACCCGGAAGCCTTGCGACTCGTCCGATTCAAGCAGCACATTCTGGCCTCCGGCATAACGCACGATGTCCTTGAATGAAACCCAGTAGGGCACTGGTAGAATCACTTCGTCGCCATGATCCACGAGCACCTGAATTGCATTGAACAGTGCATTCTTGCCGCCGGTCGAGGCGATTACCTCTTCTCTGCGGTAGTCGGAATCGAAGTCCACGGCATGACGGTGCACGATCGCGTCGCGTAACTCGGGCGTGCCCGGCACCGCCGTGTACTTCGTGAAGTTGCCTTGAATGGCGGCAATGGCTGCATCCTTGATGTGCTGCGGCGTGGCAAAATGCGGCTCGCCGGCGCCGAAGTCCACGACGTCGATGCCCTGCGCGCGCAACTTGTCGGCCTCGGCTACGACTGCCATCGTGGCGGAGGGCTCAATGCGGTTGATCCGGTCAGTAAGTCTTAGCGCTTCCGTGGTTGCCGTGGTCATGCCTTCTTTTTCCTTTTCTTTTCTAGTTTGTCCAAGTTTCTTCGACCCAGGACTTCGATCTGGCGCGCGTCCCGCAACTTGTAGGCAGGGTCGAGCTTTTCGCGCAGCTTCTGTTCCACAACTTCCGGGACCAGACCCCTCACCGGCCCGCCCGCCTGCGCCACTTCGCGGACCAGGCGCGAGCTGACATAAGAGTACTTGTCGGCGGGCATCATGAAGACGGTCTCCAGCGTGGGTTCGAGCTTGCGGTTCATCAGCGCCATTTGTAGTTCGTATTCGTAGTCGCTGATCGCCCGGATGCCGCGCAAAATGCAGGTCGCCTCCAGGGATTTCGCATACTCGACCATCAGCCCGTCAAAAGTGTCGATGCGAACAGTCTTTAGATCCGCAGTGAGTTCCCGCAACATCTCCAGCCGCTCGGCCACGCTGAACATCGGACTCTTCTCCGAGTTGCGCAGGATCGCGACCACCAGCTCCTCAAAAATCTTCGCGCCTCGCTCGATCAGATCGAGGTGCCCGTTGGTGGGTGGATCAAACGAACCAGGATAGATAGCGATGCCTTTGTTCAATGGTCCTCACTGGAACAGGCGGGGCTGAATAGAAGATTCTATGCGGGCGGGAGTGGGATGGCAATTAGGGAATCTTGGTGGAAATCCTTAGTGTGGCGCGGACGCCCTCGCCCGCGGGTTCTTGCGGCGCTGTAACCGCGGGCGCCCGCTCTATGGGGTCTGTCCTAGCGCTTTGCCGCTATCGGTGCCCTCGCGACCTCGGGAGGAGCACTCGGCATAGTTGTGACCCGTGCACCCTGTGGCGGGGTCTGTCCCGCCGCAGCGGCCGGTGGCGCCGCCGGAGTCGCAATCAAACCCAGCGCCTTGCGCACTTCCGTGTCCAGCTTGGCCATGGTGTCTTTGTTGTCTTTGAGGAACTGACGGGCATTTTCGCGCCCCTGGCCGATGCGCTCGCCCTTGTAACTGAACCACGATCCCGACTTCTCGAGAATATTGTTATTCACTGCGAGATCGAGCAGGTCGCCTTCGCGCGAAATGCCCTCGCCATACAGAATGTCGAACTCGGCCTCGCGGAACGGCGCTGCCACTTTGTTCTTCACGACTTTTACGCGAGTGCGGGAGCCGGTGACTACGTCACCTTCCTTGATGGCCGCAATGCGCCGGATATCCACGCGCACCGAGGAATAAAACTTCA
>JBAUVZ010000471.1:0-4742 GCA_049583505.1 Candidatus Sulfotelmatobacter sp. | reverse complement strand
GATACAGCCGCGGGATACAACAAGCGCGCCCACATCAGGAGCAAAATCGCGAAGACCTGCATCCCAATGCTGAAAACGAATTCGATCCAAGGGGTCCTCGTCTTCGGTAGCAGGGAGAAGAGAGTCTCTTGGGATACAGAAGAACTCATAGGTCCTTTTGCTCGTCCGTCCTTCAAACCCTTGTTGGGGGCCGAAAGTTTCTCAGCCCGGGGCAGCACGGCGCTCCCGGTACCGAACTGGATCAAGCAGATCATAGTTTACTACCTCACGGCTGACTTCCCAGTATGAAAATCTGCACGGCAAAGGCCATTTCGCCCCCAACTAGGGAAGTCCATCCTATTGATGTTTCAGTTACTTACGCTGGCAGTGTCGACGGGGGGCACTGATCTGGGAAGAAAGAGCAAAAAATTACACCTCAGGCGAGGGTTTTACTTCCTGGCAATCTCATACTCTGGCGGCACTGTTGGTCAGCACCGCACAACCTTAGGACTATCAATCCCCTTGGTCGCATTGCGTGTGTCAACGACCAACTTGGCTTCGCCGACGATCTTTTTGTAATCATAGTCAGAGTGATCGGTGACGATCACAATGCAATCGTACTGGCCAAGTTGATCAAGTTCTGTCCGCTTCATCTGCAAGTCGTATTTGCGCCCCTTCCCGATGAAAGGGAAGTAGGGATCGTGATAGCTCACCTGGGCGCCCTCCTTTTGCAAGAGCTCGATGATGGTGAGGGCCGGAGACTCGCGCAGATCATCGATATCTCTTTTGTAAGCCACGCCGAGGATGAGGAGCCGCGCCCCATTCACCGATTTCTTGTGCTGGTTCAATGCCCCACCGATGGAAGCGAGTACGTGGTAGGGCATGTTGTTGTTGACCTCTCCCGCCAACTCAATGAAGCGGGTGCGGAAGTCATATTCCTTGGCCTTCCACGACAAGTAGAAGGGATCAACGGGAATGCAATGACCGCCCAGGCCAGGTCCGGGATAGAAGGGGTGAAAGCCGAAAGGCTTGGTGGAAGCGGCTTCGATGACTTCCCAGATATCCAAATTCATGCGCAGGCAGAGCAACTTAAGCTCGTTGACCAGCGCGATGTTGACGCAGCGGTAGATATTTTCCAGCAGCTTGGTCATCTCGGCCACGGCGGGCGAGGAGACGGGAACGGTGCGATGGAAGATGGATCCGTACAGAGCGCCAGCCAACTCCGAGGCTTGCGGATTCAATCCGCCAACCACTTTGGGGATGTCGCGACGGGCTACAGTAGTGTTGCCGGGGTCCTCGCGCTCGGGAGAGAAAGCGGCAAAGAATTCCTTTTCCGTGCTGGAGGGTCCGCGGGCGGCTTTCAGCCCGCTCTTGTTTTCTTTCTCCAAAATGGGCAGCATGACTTCTTCCGTGGTTCCGGGGTAGGTTGTACTCTCGAGAACAACCAACTGGCCAGCCTGCAGATGGGGCGCAATGGCGTGTGTGGTATCGGTGATGAAGCTGAGGTCGGGTTCGTGATATTGGTTGAGAGGAGTGGGGACGCAGATGATGACGGCATCCATCTCAACCAGCTTGGCGTATTCAGACGTGGCGGAAAAGCCCTGCGCCTGAGCCGTTCGGATTTCCTCCGCGCTGATGCGGTAGATGTAGGATCCGCCTTGAGCGAGGGTGTCGACCTTGCGCCGATCAATGTCGAAGCCGGTGACCTTAAACTTCTGTTCGCTGAACAGCAGGGCCAGCGGCAGTCCCACGTAGCCGAGACCGATGATGCCGATTCGCGCCTGGCGCTGCTGGATCTTGTTTTTGAGCCGATCGAAAGCGGCAGTGTGATTTGCGGCAGATTGATTCGTCATCTTCGCGGCAGGTGATCTCTTCTGGGTGTAGTGAATTTCATTTTCGATTCTAGCACGCGGTTGCTGAGCGGACGTGGGCGGGAGCGTTACGAAGTGCTGAGGAATTAGGTTCGTCTTGCGGAGTTTGGAATCAGTGAAAGGACAGGGCGCGATGAATCGGTGGTTGCCGGCGTTGGCACTCTTGGGAGGCGTGTCGATAGGACTGGCTGTGAAAGCCGGTGGTTTTCTGGTGATGGACGCGCCACTCCCCTCCGACGTGATCCTAGTGCTGGCGGGGGAAACAGACCGGCGTCCAGAACGCGCCCTGCAACTTCTGGCGCAGGGATATGGGCGGCGCGTGGTGCTAGATGTGCCGACGAACACGAAGATCTACGAATTCACCGAGATTCAGTTGGCACAGAAGTACATTCAGGATTTGCCGCAGGCAGGGTCGGTCAGTATCTGTCCTATCGATGGACTATCGACCAAGGACGAGTCGAAAGATGCGGAAAAGTGCCTGGCGCGGGAAGGTGGCAAGAGCGTGCTGATCGTGACATCCGATTTCCACACCCGGCGGGCGCTCAGCATTTTCCGGCGTGAAATTCCTGGACATGAGTACTCGGTAGCGGCTGCTCGGGACGGGACGCAATTTGGCGTCAGATGGTGGACTCATCGTCAATGGGCGAAGACCTTGGTGGACGAGTGGCTGCGACTGATCTGGTGGAACGTGGTCGATCAGTGGCGGTGAGGCTCCCGTTGCGGCGGTGCGGCGATAAAGATTTCCACCGACGGGGCCGCTTCCGGGCACAAAAACATTTGACTGGCAAGAACCTTGGAGGGTAGGATGCGTTAACAGACACCAAATTAGTTAATAACGGAGCGTGGGATGGGCATGGCTGCTTTCCGCAAGTTGGTAAGTTGCGTGCTACTGCTGATGGTGCCTGGTTCGTTGCTTGCCGCGGACCAACCTGCAGCCATGCTCTACAGCCATGGAACCGCATTGCTTAATGGCAACAGCATCGCAAAATCGTCTGCTATTTTTTCCGGCGACTTGGTGCAGACTCATGCGGACTCCGTTGCCAACATCAATGCTGGAGGTTCGACCGTCCTGGTTCTGAATGACTCGCTGGTTCAGTATGAGGGTAGTGCTGTCAAGTTGGAGCACGGAGGCGTAACCATATCGACCTCGAAATTGCTGGCTACTCGCGCCGGCGACGTCACCGTGTCACCCGCCGCTAGTGTTTGGACCGAATTTGAAGTCAGAGACGTGGATGGTAGAGTCCAGATCGCGGCGCGAAAGGGCGACCTGACCATCCACGATGAAACCGGAACCGCCACACTGGCGCAAGGTCAGCAAACCACTCGAGAGGAATCAGGGTCGCAGGATGACTCACAGTCGCAGAATAATAATAAGAAAAAGAATAAGAAAAGAGCAGCTGGAGCCGCTCCGGTCGCCGCAGGGGGGCTCCTCGACTCTCCTGTGGCAATCGGAATTGGCGGGGGAATTATTACCGGTGTGACAGCATGGGTGTTAATCCAGAGCGACGATCCGGTGAGTCCTGCCAAGCCATGAAGTCCTAGAGCGCGTTTCGTGCGCGTCTGAACTGCGCGGAGAATCCCACCGATCCCAGTCGGTTTTCCGTTAGAAAAATCACTCCTAATATAGAGCAGGATGGGTTAAGCCGCCGCCAGCCCGCTCAACTGGGCCGCATCTTTCCGGGGCTTACGAACCTCGGACTCAATCCATTTGTAGGTAATGGCCAAGCCTTGTTCCAGGCGAATGGAAGGTTCCCATTCCAGCACGCTCCGCAGCAGCGAATTATCGCTGTTGCGGCCCCGCACGCCTTGCGGACCGGTCAGGTTGTAGACCTTCTTCAAACGCTTGCCCGCGATTCCCGAAACCAGATCGACCAGGCCGTTGATGGTCACCAGTTCGTCGGTGCCCAGGTTGAGCGCGTCATGACACTCGCTGGCCATGATGCGAATCAGGCCCTCGACGCAGTCATCAACATACATAAAGGATCGGGTCTGCTCGCCATCACCCCAGATTTCGATTTCGCCGCCATTCTCGGCTAGCGCCACCTTTCGGGAGATGGCAGCGGGTGCTTTCTCCTTGCCGCCGTCAAAGGTTCCGAGCGGACCGTAGACATTGTGGAAACGCACGATGCGAGTTTCGAAGCGGTAGTCTTGGTAGTAGTAGCGGCAAAGTTCTTCGGCAAACAACTTCTCCCAACCGTAGCCGGGCTCCGGATCGGCAGGGTAGACATCGGCTTCGGTGAGCGGCTTCACATCAGGATCTTTCTGCTTGCTTTGGTTGTAAACACACGCCGACGAGGAAAACAGGAAGCGCTTTACGCCGTTCTGGCGCGCCGCTTCGAGCATATGGGCGTTGATGAGAATATTATTGCGGCTGATGTCGGCATGATTGGCCGTTATGTAGCCGATCCCGCCCATGTCGGCGGCAAGATTGAAAACTTGATCAATGCCACCCCGGGTAGCCAGCAGGCAAGCATCCGCCTTGCGCAAATCCAGGATCTCGAATTCGTCGCCTCCACTCGATTCATACTCCGGGTACTTGATGTCCACCCCACGTACAAAGTGACCATCGCCCTTCAGACGCCTCACCAAATGGTGGCCGATAAAACCGCCCGCACCCGTTACCAAGATTCGCTTTTGTAGGCTCATTTCAACTCAATTGGCAGGACGGCTGTATGGCCAAGGCGCGAAGCTGCCTGCCGTCCACCTCGTGCTCATTTCGGGCAGTTGACATAATGCGGTTCAGAAGTGCCAGACGATGCCGCCGCCGGCGAAAAGATTGTATTGGCGGCTCTTGCCCGTGGTTAGATTCAGTTGGGGCACACCCGACCAGAACTCTCGAGCTTCACCGCGCAGACTAAAGTGCCCGAAGATCTTCACATCGAGTCCCAAACC
>JBAUVZ010000470.1:0-14800 GCA_049583505.1 Candidatus Sulfotelmatobacter sp. | reverse complement strand
CCTTCATGATGCCGTAATTCGTGTTGAGCAAGTCGTCGCGGCTCATGCCCGGCTTTCGCGGAATACCGGCGGTAATTACAACGATGTCGGAGTTCGCCGTGTCTTTGTAATCGTTCGTGCCAGTGATGTAAGAATCGCGCTTCTCGATAGGCATCGCCTCAAGCAAGTCCAGCCCCTTGCCCTGCGGAACGCCTTCGATAATGTCGATCAGCACTACATCGGCGAGCTCTTTCGAAGCAATCCAGTGAGCCGCCGTCGCACCCACGTTCCCGGATCCTACGATCGTTACCTTCTTGCGCATGTATGGGTCCTTTCAGGAAGAATTGAGTAATTGGGTAATTTCGTAATTTTGTAATCTGACCATGCGCACAGCATCGTCACTACAGACGCCCGGTTTTCAATTACCCAATTACAAATTACCAAATTACAAAATCAGCTCTACACCAGCACCGCCGCACCCATATTCTCAATAATGCAGTCCGCGAATTCGCTGGTCTTCACTTTAGTCGCGCCTTCCATCAGCCGCTCAAAGTCATAGGTAACTTTCTTCTGCAGAATGGTGCGTTCCAGGCCGCCTTCGATCAGATCGGCTGCCTCATTCCATCCCAGGAAGCGGAACATCATCACCCCCGACAGCAGCACTGATCCGGGATTGATCACATCTTTATCCGCGTACTTCGGAGCCGTGCCATGCGTGGCCTCGAAGATCGCGTAGCCGTCGCCAATGTTCGCCCCCGGAGCAATGCCCAGTCCGCCCACCTGTGCCGCGCAAGCGTCCGAAATGTAATCTCCGTTCAGATTGGGGCAAGCCAGCACCGAATATTCATCCGCCCGCGTCACCACCTGCTGGAAGATAGAATCGGCGATGCGGTCATTGACCATGATTTTCTTCTTCCACTGCCCATTGCCGTGCGTGGCATAGATACGGTCCAGCACTTCTTTCACTTCCTGTTCCACAGCCTGGCGAAACGAGGGTTGGGCAAACTCCATTCCCGGTTCGACCAGTTCAGCGTTTTGCGCCACCGTCAAACTTGGGTTCTTGTCCTTGTTGTCGACAATCCAGCTCTCGCGCTCTGTGACCACCTGGTCGCGAAACTCCTCAGCAGCCAGCTCGTACCCCCACTTGCGGAATGCGCCCTCGGTAAACTTCTGGATGTTGCCCTTGTGCACCAGAGTCACGCTCTTGCGGCCGGTCTCAAGCGCATACCGAATCGCCATTCGAACCAGGCGCTTGGTTCCGGTCACAGAAATCGGCTTGATGCCCACACCGGAATCCAGCCGGATCTGCTTCTTGCCGCCCTTCAGCATGTCCTTGTTGAGGAACTCGATCAGCTTTGCGCACTCCGCAGTTCCCTCCTCCCACTCGATGCCGGCGTACACATCCTCAGTGTTCTCGCGGTAGATGACCACATCCATACGTTCTGGATGTTTCACCGGTGACGGCACTCCCTTGTAGTACTTCACCGGACGCACACAGCAATAGAGATCCAGAATCTGCCGCAGCGCGACATTCAGCGAGCGGAAACCGCCCCCAACGGGCGTAGTCAGCGGACCCTTGATGGCCACGCGAAATTCACGAATGGCGGCAACCGTGTCATCCGGCAGCCACGTGTCGAAATCCGACTTGGCTTTTTCCCCCGCGAACACTTCGTACCACGCCACGCGCCGCTTGCCCCGGTATGCCTTTTCCACCGCCGCGTCGAACACCCGGCGCGATGCCTTCCAGATATCACGCCCGGTTCCGTCACCTTCGATGAACGGAACGATCGGGTTATCCGGCACATCGTACTTTCCGCCCGCATAGCTAATCTTCTTTCCGTCGGACGGCACTGCAACGCCGTTATAAGAGCCCGCCATCGTCATCCTCCCTAGGAGTTCCACTAGCCCTAGAAAACCTCTCATTATAGAGAATCCTCCGCCTGTGGCATAATCCAGTCCAAGGGCCGAATTCGACCGGAGGTATCTTTATGACGCACCGGGGCTGCCGCTACTCACTGTTCAGCGCATGCGTGCTTCTCTGTTTTAGTCTGTCAACCGCCGCATTCGCCGCAAGCAACCCCGACCGCACGTCGTGGGGCCACACCCTGAGCATTGGCCCGAACGAAGAAGCCGGAGACATGACCTGCCTGGGCTGCAGCATCTACATTCGAGGCCAGGTCTCTGGCGATGCCACCACCGTTGGTGGCAGCATCTTCATCGAAGATCAAGGGCAGGTTGCCGGTGACGTCACCGCAGTCGCGGGCGACGTTCGGCTCGACAAAGAAGTGAAAGTGGCTGGCGACGTTACCGTGGTTGGCGGCGGGCTGCGGCGCGACCCACAGGCCAGCATCTCGGGCGACGTAACTTCCGTGGGCGGACGCGGCTGGGTCATTCCGATCCTCCTGGCTCCGTTCGTGTTCCTCGGACTCCTGATCGCCTTCGTAGTCTGGCTCATTCAGCGCAGCCGGAGGCCTTCAATCCCTCCCGTGCCAGCGTAGAGAGCGCTTTCGCCTCACCAACGTCGTGTCCCGAAAGACTTCCGGACTCCTACCGTCATATAGCGGCCCCACGGTCCGTTGTTGCCCAGATCGGCCGCCCCTAGATTGGTGTCGCGCGCACCCAGACGATCGAACAGGAAATGCTGCGTGACCCGAAACTCAAATCCTTTCCCGATAAAGACTCCGCCGCCCCAGGAATGCTCGATGCCAATCGCATCCGGCGACCATGTATACAGCGTCTGCGGGATGGTCTTGCCGAACAGGAACGAAGGCGCGCCAAACATCATGAAACGCCGCAGCTGCCCCCGGCCGAAAGGACGCACCTCGAGCATTCCAGAGAGCATGTAGCGCGCGAACATGCTGCACGGTGCATTCGCCCCGCCATATTGCCCGGCGTTTCCGGCGCAGATGTTGGGGTCGATTTCATTGTGCGGAGGCGCCAGGTCAAATTGCGCCCATCCCCACAACATGTCGCGCGGAAAGAACATTCGCGGCTGGGCCTCCGCATCCTGTGAACTGGTCGTCGCGGGTGCACTCTGCGCTCTGCCCCAAACCGAGATTGATAGAAGAAATGCAAGAATCCACGCCAACGTTTTCATCCGGCCTCCAAAAGTTTGCCTGCTTGAAGAGACTCCAAAGCCATGTCGCACCCCTCAACTTCCCATATCTGCGCCACACGTCGAAAGTCATCAGTTGACGGGCGCACAGGGGCGGAACATTGTAACCTGCTGGCGGTAAAGTGACTCCGGGTCTGATGGTTTTGGCTACTAGCCTATCTTCCAGAATTCATATCCCAGATTTTGATTTATTCCATTCGCAGGATTACCACAGGGGCTCTCTAGGCAAAAGGACTTACAGTGCAAGCATCTACGGTTTGGCTGGCAGATTGCTGAACTAGGGGTAGCAGAGTTCCAAAACCCCATGCCCCAAGAAGTTTCGGTCTCCTATCAGGCCATCAAGAGCAAGGTGTATCGGCTTATCGATGCTTTGGTCGTCGGCGAAAAGACGGACGTTGAGGTCCAGGAGTCCATTCGCCGCTGGTGGGATCTCATTCATCCCGCCGACCGCCCTATCGCCCAAAAGTATCTCCTCACCGTTCTCGAACGATCTTGTCAGGCCCTCGACGCCGTCGAGGAAGGCTTAACGGACGTAATCCACCACGACGTGGTCAGCACATCCGAATCGGCCAAGGCCCTGAAGCTGGTGGATAGAATCGTGAAGCAGGGCACCAAGCCGACGACCCTCAGCCCCACCGCCTGAGCCAGACAGGTTCAAAGCCTATCGGCCACCGACTCGATACCCCTAGCAACCTCCTTTTCCCGGCTAAGAGACTCAGATTTTACAAATTCCACGCTTGCAGCGTCTCGCCCAGCCCAGTATCCTCAACTCCGGCGTTCCAACCGTCGGAGAATGGCGCTCGGGGCGCTTCATGCGCCTAAGTCTGGTCAGGAGTGACAAATGAGATCTTCGTACCTTCAGTTCCTCGTCACGGTTCGTGGCTATCTTCTATCCGGAGCATTGCTGATCATGGCTGCATCGTTGTTTGCCGCTTCGAGCATCTACACCTTCACGCTCAACTCCATCGATGGCACTCCCGCGCCACTCGCCAACTACAAGGGCAAAGTGGTACTGGTCGTCAATGTGGCCAGCCAGTGTGGCTACACTCCGCAGTACAGCGCGCTCGAAGCAACTTACGAGAAGTACAAAGACCAGGGATTCGTCATCCTCGGCTTCCCCGCCAACAATTTCGGTGCTCAGGAACCCGGCACCAACGAAGAGATCAAGACCTTCTGCACCCGCAAATACAGCGTAACCTTCCCCATGTACTCGAAGATTTCAGTCAAAGGAACCGACCAGGCTCCGCTCTACGCCTACTTGACGAAGGACACCGGTCCCAGCATCGCCGGTGAGATCAAATGGAACTTCACCAAGTTTCTGGTCGACCGCAACGGCAACGTAGTGCAGCGCTTCGAACCAGCGGTCACACCGGATTCCAAAGAAGTGATCGCGGCGATTGAGAAGCAGTTGAAGCAGTAGTCCCCCAGGTCACGTGCCGTGGAAGCGTAACTTGCTGCGTCTCCACACGTTCTGCTCCCAACGCCCGTATCTCTCTGGAGAACGCTGCTTGGCGCGCAACCCGAGGAGTCAGGATATGAAAAAACTCTCGCTGGCACTATTTTCGCTTACGCTGTTGTCCAGCGGCGTCTCTTCCTTGGCGCAGAGCCGAATCGCCATTCCGTCCTACCAGGACCCCGGAAGCTCGCAATGGAATGCGTGGCAGGCCCTTGGTTCGTCTTCGGTCGGTATCATGATCGTCAACCTCAACAATGGCGACGACACCACTTACTACCCGGGCGTCGACCAGGCCATTCGCAATGCGCGAAAGAAGGGGATCTTTGTCGTCGGCTACACCTACACCGGCTACGGACAGCGCGATCCGGCCGTCGTTCGCAGGAAAGTGGACGCGGTATTTCAAAACTACCTCGTGGATGGAATCTTCTTCGATGAAGTCCCCACTGCCTGTGCCCCCGCGAACTCCTTCGGGGGCTCAAACTACAGCTACTATCAGGATCTTGCTGACCACGTGCGAAGCAATCAAGTGGGCGGGCGCATCGTCATCCTCAATCCAGGAACCCAGCCCAACGATGACTGCTGGATGTCAATCGCGAACATCCTGGTCACGGCTGAGTCCAGCAGCCTGCAGGACTACGTCCAGAACTACCAGCCGGAAGCATGGTTCCAGCTCTACCCGCCTGACCGTTTCTGGCACATTGTGTATGCAGTACCTTCCACCGCGGAGCTGAACACCGTGATCGCCTTGAGTCTCAAACGCGGTGCCGGTTGGCTCTACGTCACCGATCGGGGTGGCGACAACCCTTACGATCAGCCGCCCTCCTACTGGTCGCTGGAGGGTACCCAAGTCGCGAACCAGGGAGTCCAGGCGCCCTATGCCAGCTTCCGCCCAGCGTCGAGCGACAGCAACGGCAATCCGCTTCCCAGTCAGGTTTCGTTTCGCTGGAGCGCAGTCAACGGAACCCGGTGGCAAGTCTTTCTGGATACCGATCGCAATCCGCTCACCGGCTATCACGGATCAGGCTCGGGCCTCGCAATCGGCGCTGACTACCTGATCGAAGCCGCCGTCGATGGCAGTGCGCATCTGCTGCGTTATGCCGGAAGCGGATCGGATTGGGCGTGGCTGGAGGTTCCGGCTCACGCCCGCATCCTGTTTCTTGCTGCCGGCGTTAACCTCATCGAGCTGGATGCGAATGCTCTGGGCCAGACCCACGCGCTCGATTACCAGATCCGCTCGCTCGACGCACACGGAGATACGCTCTTTACCAGCTTGCTCGTGCCTCTTAGTCTTGACAGCACGGCATACGTTTTTGACATCGAAGACCACACGCAGAACTAGGTTATGCGCTAGCTGCGATCCAGGGGCAATCAGAAGAAATTGAAAGAGCGGACCACATTTATTCGTTTAGTCTTTGCCGACCGATCAGCCATTGACAGACGCCTCGGCACTGCCCGTCCCGCACCACGCTTGCACTATTGGTATTCTGCTGTTAATTGGATGAACCTGCCGTAGATGTCTTTGTCCGTCTCCATCGCCTGGCCGTATACTTGGCAGGGCTCGGGCGCTGCTCTTCAGTCCGATCCCGGTTTCAACTGGCCACCGACCACTGGCCACTGACCACTGCCCCATGGACTTCGACCAACTCCAAACCTTCCTCGAAGTAGCCCGCCATGCCTCGTTCTCCCGGGCAGCAGAGAAACGTTTCCGCACCCAGCCCGCTATCTCCTCTCAGATTCGCGCCGTCGAGGACGAAGTCGGCGCCAAGCTGTTTGACCGCTCCGGCGGCAAAGTCTCTCTCACCGCTGCCGGCAAATCCTTTCAAAAGTACGCACAGGAAACGCTCGATGCCCGCAAGGCCATGCTCACCTCTCTCGCCGAAATGGAGCACGTCCCCCGCGGCGCAATCACCGTGGGCGCCAACGAAGGCACTTGCCTCCACATCCTTCCCGAGGTCTTTGCTGATTTCAAGAAAAAGTATCCGGACGTGTCGGTCAACATTAAGCGCGCCGACTACGCCAAGGTTCTCGAATCGGTGATCGACAACTCAGTCGATTTCGGTGTGGTTTCCCTGCCCGTGAAAGACAACCGCCTCACCGTAGTCCTCATCCATCAGGATGAGCTGGTCATCATCGCTCCGCCGCACCACCCGCTGGGTAAGATGAAATCGGCTCCTGTGGGAGACCTGGCCAAGTACCCGCTGGTTCTTCCCAAAGCCGGCCACACCCGCGACGCGCTCGATGACCTGTTTCGCGAGCGCCGGTTAAAGCCGAACTACAGTATGGAACTTGATTCCAGCGAACTCCTGAAGCGCTTCGTAGCGGCCGGCGTCGGAGTCGGCTTCATCGCCCGTTCCAACGTGCAGGAGGACGTTCGTGCCGGCGTTCTGGTCGCCATTCCCATGGCCGACGCCCAACTCCGTCGCGACCTGGCTCTAGTTTTCCGCAAGGACAAGGCTCTCAGCCGCGCCGCGCTCGCCTTCATCGAGATTGCCAAGAAACACAAATCCAGCGATGTATGGACATCCAGATCGAAGTAGATGAACACATTCCTTCAAGGATTTCTCACGCGTCTCCTGTTCTCCTCCCTGCTGCTCTGTCTCTCCGTTGCCGCTCAGGTCCAGCCGCATGCCTCCTATAAGCTCATCGCAGTCAAAGTGACCGGCAGCAAACGCTTCACGCAGGAAGAAGTCGCGGCCGCCAGTGGATTGCCCGTTGGGACCATCGTCCACGAGGAAGATTTCAAAAAGGCCGCCCGCCAGCTCGGCGAGACTGGAGCCTTCACCAAAAACATCACTTACACTTACTCCTACTCCTCAGCCGGCACCAGGCTCGAGTTCCAGGTCACCGACGCCGAGAAATTCGTTCCTGCCCGCTTTGCCGACTTCGTCTGGTTCACCGACGAAGAACTGCTCCAGAAGCTGCACGAGCGCGTTCCCCTCTTCAAACGAGAATTGCCCACCAATGGGCGCATGCCGGACCAGGTCTCCGACGTTCTCCAGGCCATGCTGGTAGAAAACGGCATCCCCGGCCACGTCGAATATCTGCGCACCAACGGCAAGGATGAGCGCATCGAGTCGATTGACTATAACGTCGCCGGCGTAAGCATTCGTATCCACCGCGTCGAGTTCGACGGCGCGGAAGCAGGCGAAATACCCCTGCTCCAGACCGCGGCAGAGAGATTGCTTGATCGCGAATACTCCCGCGCTTTTATGACCAACTTCATCGAACACGCCCTGCTGCCTATCTACCATGAGCACGGATACCTGAAGGCTTCGTGCGCTCCGCCGCAGCTTAAGGTCGTCAAAGTGGCCTCCGCAGACGCAATCGACAATAAACAACCCCCAACCTTCGTCGATGTCACTTTCCCGGTCACCCCCGGCCTCCTCTACAAGCTCACCCGCTGGGAGTGGTCGGGCAATAAAGAAATCTCAAGCGACGCGCTCGACCCGTTCCTCCATGCCAAGGCGGGGCAAACCGCAAACACGATCCAACTGGAGAACGACCTGCGCGCCGTTCGGACGCTTTACAGCTCGCACGGATATATCCTCGCCAGCATCAAGGTGGATATCGAATTCGACGACGCCGCAGGAACCGTGGCTTACCACCTGGCAGTCCGCGAAGATTCTCTCTACCGCATGGGACAGCTGGAATTTCGCGGACTCGACAACAGTCTGACGGCCCGGTTGCGCGCCGCCTGGAAGATCCGTCCCGGCGATGTGTACGACGCCACTTACCTGAACCAGTTCCTGCCTCTAGCCAGAAAGCTGCTGCCACCCAGTCTCGACTGGGAAGTCGACCCCCATGTCACCGCCATCACCCGCGACAAAATCGTAGACGTCGACCTGCAATATACCGCCAAAGCGACCCAGTAAACGCGAAGTTCGTCACTTATTGCGCTCCTGCTCATCTATCAGGGATCAAGTAGAATCAGTTCATCAAGGGTTTTCGCGGGGGCAACCATCCTCCGCCGTGCCTATCAGATCCCAAGGAGAACATGCAATGACTCGTGGTTCATGTTGGTTCCGAGCGATGGCAGCGGTCATCTTCTCAGCGACTCTATTTTCGAGTCTTTATGCGCTTGCCGGCGGCAAGCAGACCTTTACCGGCGAGGTTGGCGACGCCATGTGTGGCAGAAAGCACATGGAAGGGACGGCAGCGGATTGCACCCGCACCTGCGTAGGCAAAGGATCCAAGTTTGCCTTGGTAGTAGGCGAGAAGATTTATATTTTGGACACCACCGACAAGACCGCTCTGGCCACACTCGACAAGCAAGCCGGCAAGAATGCCACCGTAACCGGCACTCTCGAGGGCGACACCATTACGGTGAGTTCGGTCGTCGCCAAGTAACACCCGCGAGGAATCGTGGCTGTTCCGGAATCCGAAAAGCGGCAGCCTTCTTGTTGACCGCGACCCGAGTTGTAGTAGAGTAAGCCAGTTTTGCCCGGAGCCCTCCCCCGAAGATTCCGGGCGTCGTGGCGGGAACCGCGCCCGCGGTTTCCGCCATTTTTCTTCTACCATGCGAAATTCCCTAATGGTACAGTTTGAACCTTGCGCGGCAGGATAGTGGCGCCCGCCGCCGTGATCGCTGGAGGCAAGAATGCGCCCATCCACCTTTTATCGAATCGCCGCTGTTCTTCTGCTGCTTTTTGACGCCGGACACACATCTGGCTTTCCCTGGTCCGATCCCAAGTGGGGCGTGGAGCTTGGCTCCATGCAGTCAACTCACTTTTACATTCTTGGGTTTAGCCGCACTTATTGGGATTTTTATGTTGGGTTCGGACTCTTTGTCAGCGTGTTTCTTCTACTCGCGGTGGTATTGGCGTGGCAGCTAGGCGGCCTTCCGCCAGAGTCCTTGGCGCTCATGCGCGGCACGGCGTGGACGTTCGCCCTCTGCTTTGTCGCCATCACGGTTTTGAGCTGGAAATATTTTCTTATTATTCCCATCGTCTTTTCACTCGTGATTACATTATGTCTCACTGCGGCGGCATGGCTTTCAGCGAAGCAGGTTTCCAGGCCTCCGTCGCGATAGAAAGGTGGGGTGATTCAAACTGCACCTCCACCGTGAAATTCATCTTCCCTTTACAAAGCATTGTGTTAAATTGTGCATTCTCCACCTCAATTTTTTCATGCCGGAGGTTACGTCGTTGGGCAAAGACATGGTTCCCAAGCGGATGTTCTTCACCAAGGGAGTCGGAAAGCACCGCGAGCGTCTAACATCTTTCGAGTTGGCCTTACGCGACGCCGGTA
The DNA here is from genome assembly GCA_049583505.1 of Candidatus Sulfotelmatobacter sp. Taxonomy (GTDB): domain Bacteria; phylum Acidobacteriota; class Terriglobia; order Terriglobales; family Acidobacteriaceae; genus Sulfotelmatobacter. Next base: position 5,003 of record JBAUVZ010000470.1, on the reverse strand, counting down.
TCGCGGCGCAGAACCTGGTGCGCGTCTCTTCCATCTTTCCTCCCAATTGCAAGATGCTGGCCCGCAAGGAGGGCGTGAAGTATCTCAGCCCCGGCGAGGTCGTGTTTGCCGTCGTGGCCGAGAACTCCACTCACGAGGCACACCGCCTCCTTGCATCCTCGATCGGCGTAGCCATTCCCTCCGACAAAAACACCTACGGATACCTAAGCGAGCACCATTCCTTCGGTGAGACTGAGGACGCGGCCGGAGAATACGCCGAAGAACTAGCCGCCGAAATGCTCGCCACCACGCTAAACGTCGAGTTCGATCCCGACCGATCCTGGGACGAAAAAAAACAAATCTACCGCCTCTCCAACAAAATCGTCCGCACCGCCAATGTCACCCAGTCCGCCGTAGGCGACAAGCGCGGCCTTTGGACCACGGTGATCGCCTCCGCCGTACTGATCTTCGACTAGTCTCTGAGATTGAAGCTGGGTGCCCCATCCTTTCGCGTTCTTTGCGAAAGGGTGGGATCCCACGGACCCTAAAGGCTAGGGTTTTCGATTTTCGAAGCCGGGGAAAGGATCGGGAAGGGCACGACTTTAGTCGTGCCGTTAAGCGCTAATAAGGACGCGGGCTTCAGCCCCTGGGGTATTTTTTCGAACTGATACAGAACCCATCATGAGGCTTCATGGTATAATTGCACTTTAGTAACCCCCCAGCCCTCCCAAATGTAATCTTCCGTTAACAGCTCTCCCGTATCATAGAACTGTAAGAAAAATACTTATATAAGCAAGAGGAATAGTGTGGATCACGATACCCGCAGACAAAAGCAGCAAGCACTCATAACCGAACTGATTGAGAGAAAAATCCGGCTCCACGCCCAGCAACTCTACGACAAGCGCGGTAAGGCCGAAGGCTTCGCTCTGCAGGATTGGATAGAAGCAGAATCCCAGGTATTAGAGAAAAGCATCCTGGCGCCGCTCTACCGCAAAACACGGGCGGATAGCAGCGTTTCAAACGAAGTCAAAGAGATCACCAGCTCACATCTCCCTGCCACCGATTCGTCCACCTCGGAGACCGGCGCCTAGCCAGGCCGGGGCGCAATCAAGTTTCGTACCAGGGCATGCCTTCAGGCGTGCCGTTCGCTCCGCGGAATGGAACGCACCCTTAGGCCCCGCGCTATCACTTCCTACCCGCAGCGGTTTTAGCCTTGCCCGCCCTGCTCCCCTTTTTATCCAGCCGCTCAAGCACAGCGGCGACAATCAGCGGCAGGCCCACAGTAGCATCCACAAACACTTCCCCAAACATGCCACCTTCCGCCGGAGGCACAAACTTGCCCCACGACACCGCCTCGCTATACGGACTGCCCGACAACCCGCCCCAGTAAACCGGCTCAGGACAAATCCGCAAGCCGTAGTGGTAACGCTTCAGCGGAATATTCTCGCCCAGCCGCCGGTGCCGCAATTCGCAAAACGGACCAAACTGCTGCGACCAGTTCCGCGGCACACCGCCCCCGATCGTCAGAATTCCCAGCTTCTTCTGCCGCAGCAGTGTAGCCGCAAAATGTTCCAGATCCAGGAACGGATCAAACCGTATCTTGTGCCTTCCCGTCGATTCCCGCAGGCGATTGTTCATTGCCGTGTCCAGGCCCATCTCAGAATCGCTGAAAGCCGGCACAAACACTGGAACGCCTTTCTCATGCGCCGATTTCAAAATTCCCCGCTCCCGCACATTCTTCGCCAGATACGCTCCAATCGCGTGATTCAGCTTGTAGGAGCACATCACTTCATTGTGATCCCAACCCTCCAGCACCGTCGATATCACTTCTTCCACATCATCCAGGTTCTGCTCCGGCTCCAGCGTGTCATACACGCGGTTGTAACCCTGCTCGTAAAGTTCCTCGTCGGGAACGTCGGGGTTGTACCGGAAGTGTGCCCGCCCCGTAGCCTCTACCAGCCCGTGAGCCATCAGCGCACCCGTCGAAACCACCGCATTCACGATGCCGCGATCAATCAACTCAGTCACGATCAGCCCCTGTTTCGCCACGGTCATCGCGCCCGACAGAGTCATCACCACGAAGCAATCTTCGTCGCGAGCCATAGCCTCCAGCACATCGGCCGCTTCGCCCAGTTGCCGTCCCGTGAAAGCAGTCTTAGACATCGACCGCACCAGATCGTCGATCGACTTCACCTTACCCAGATCCAAAGGCTCCAGCGGAACCAGCCGGTCTTCAATCGGATTGTGCAGATGACGCTCCACCCCGTCGCCAGCGTGGCCGGAACCACCGTGAGACTTCCCCGCAGGATGCCCGCCGCCATGATTCCCGTGTTTCAAGATGACGCCTCCAATTCCAGATCCGCAAGTCTTTCGAGGAACTACTTTACAGGAAGAGTGCGAAGGGATGCCACGCACCGGCGCACTCGCCGGAAGAATGGTCTTGCCGCAGCCTGATAGCCAAAGCCCGAAGCCCACGTCTCGGATGCTATATTGTTCGGCAGAGGACTGAACGCGTGCCCCCTGACAAGTTCCGTGTGGCCCTGGTGCAAATGTCCTGCGGCCCCGAACCAGAACAGAATCTGCAGAAAGCTCTCGAACGCGTAGCCGACGCCGCCGGACGCGGCGCCCAGGTCGTCTGCCTGCCTGAACTCTTCCAGACCCAATATTTCTGCCAGCGCGAAGATCACTCTCTCTTCGACTTGGCCGAACCTATTCCCGGTCCTGCCAGCGAGAAGCTCGCCGCGGCCGCGCGCCAGCACGGCGTCGTCCTGATCGCATCGTTATTCGAGAAGCGCGCCCCCGGCATCTATCACAACACCGCCGCCATTTTCGATTCCGACGGCACTCTCCGCGGCCTCTACCGCAAGATGCACATCCCCGACGATCCCCTCTACTACGAGAAGTTCTACTTCACTCCCGGTGATCTCGGGTTTCGCGCTCTCGACACCAGCGTCGGCCGCCTGGGCACGCTCGTCTGCTGGGATCAATGGTTTCCCGAAGGCGCCCGCCTCACCGCGCTTCAAGGTGCTCCCGTGCTCTTCTATCCCACAGCGATCGGCTGGCATCCCGCCGAGAAAGCCGAGTTCGGCGCAGTCCAGCACGACGCCTGGCGCACCATTCAACGCGCCCACGCCATCGCCAACGGCGTCTACGTGGCGGTAGTCAATCGCGTCGGCTTCGAGACCGGCAACATCCGCGGCAAGTCTGCCCCCGGCCATGGACTGGAATTCTGGGGCGCATCGTTTTTCTGCGATCCTTTCGGCCGAGTCCTCGCCGAAGCCTCGCACGACCGCGAGGAAATTCTGATGGGCGATGTCGACCTGAAGGCGCTCGAGGACATACGCCGCAACTGGCCCTTCCTCCGCGACCGCAGGATTGACGCCTACGCCCCCATCGCCAGCCGCTTGCTGGATGGACGGTAAGAGCCAATCGTGACCAAATCCCCTCGCAATACTTCAAGCGATACTTTAAGAGTTGCCCGATCATCGCAGACATCCGCCTTCTACCGCATGCCCGCAGAATGGGAGCCGCACCAGGCCACCTGGTTAGCCTGGCCCCACTATCACCCCGATTGGCCGGGCAAGTTCGAGCCCATCCCATGGGCCTACACCGAAATCATCCGCAATCTAGCGCGCCACGAGCGGGTTGAGTTGATCGTCAACGACGGCGCAGCAGAACGACAAGCCCGCAAGCTGCTGTACCAAGCCAATGCGCTCGTGAAGAACGTCCGCTTCCACCGCTGGCCCACGAACCGCGGCTGGCTGCGCGATTCCGGCTGCATCTTCGTCACAGAATGCTCAGCACACAAAGATCGGGAAGGGCACGACTTCAGTCGTGCCGATAAAGACAGCAAAAAGACGCGGGCTTTAGCCCCTGACGGCCGTTTGCAAGCCACAAAGTTCCGCTTCAACGCCTGGGCCAAATACTCCAACTACCGCCACGACGAAAAGATCGGAACCCTAATGGCGACCGCCGCCGCATCCCCGGAAATCCGCCCCACCCACCACAACACGCGCGTCGTCCTCGAAGGCGGCTCCATCGATGTCAACGGACAAGGCACCCTCCTCGCCACCGAAGAATGCCTCTTCAGCAAAGTCCAGCAACGCAATCCAACCATGTCACGCAAAGACTACGAGAATCTCTTCGCCAACTACCTAGGGGCGCCGCACGTGATCTGGCTGGGCAAGGGCATCTTCGGCGACGACACTCACGGCCACGTCGACGACCTGACCCGCTTCGTCGCTTCCGGCACAGTCCTCACCATGGTCGAGCCCAATCCCAGAGACGTGAACCACAAGCCGCTGCAGGCGAATCTCCGCCGTCTCCAAGCCGCGACCGATCAGTCCGGCAAGCCGCTGACCGTCGTCGAACTACCCATGCCCGGTCCCGTCGTCTTCGAGCAGCGACGCCTGCCCGCCAGCTACGCCAATTTCTACATCGCCAACGGCATCGTGCTCGTGCCGGTCTTCAACGACCCAAACGACCGCATCGCCCTGAACACCCTGACAGCACTGTTCCCCACGCGAGAAATCGTTCCGATCTATTCCGGCGACCTGATCTGGGGACTCGGCACCATGCACTGCATGACCCAACAACAACCGGCTCACTGACGCCGCCACTGAAACTCTTGTCATTCCGAAGTGCGCTGAAAGCGCGCGAGGAACCTGCTGTTCCCGGCGTAAGCCTTGCTTTCGCCCTCTTAGAATTTTGATCTCCGACGGGAAGTGGACCGGGCAGGCGGTGACCTGGGTGTCCGGGACAGCAGGTTCCTCACTGGGCTATCGCCCGGTTCGGAATGACAAAGGGTTTGGAAGCCGATGGCTGATAGCTGAAAGCTGACAGCCGAAAGCTACTTCTTATACTGTGTAGGCTGCGGACCCTTTTCCAAAGTCTCCCTGTCCCAGATCCAGCCTTCACGCGTGTAGCTGGCGAGTTCGAAGTCCTGGGTGAGTTCGAGGGCGTCCACGGGACAGGCGTCCTCGCAGAGTCCGCAGAACATGCAGCGGCTCAGGTCGTAAGTGAAG
>JBAUVZ010000469.1:0-3182 GCA_049583505.1 Candidatus Sulfotelmatobacter sp. | reverse complement strand
ACCATTGTCAAACTGCTGCGGCTGGAACTGCTTTGCGCTAATGGTCACTTGGCAAATGGATGTCCGTTGAGAGGCACCCTCGGCGGGGTCGAGTCATCGCCGGAAATGCTACGTTTTCCGTCGCATAATGGGCATGGTTTGCGAACCCAAGTCGTCCGGGTGAGTTCTTCGCGGGGATCATCTGCAGAAGGCAGATCAACAACTACCGAAACGTAGCCTTTGCCTTCGCAATAGGGGCACACCTTGGCTGTTCCACTTTCGCCCATGCTGCACTTCTTCCTTGGGGGAAGCGCGGCGAACAAAACAGTAGCACGGGACAAAACAGTCTGTTCCAAGGCGGAAAGTTCGTTCGGAATTTGTAACGCGGGTTTGATCTTGGAATGAGGGACGCCTCGGGTGATAAGAACCGTCCCCCGTCAAGTTGGGAAAGTTCGCATACGCCCGGTGCATCCGACTGAGTCATAATATCGGGGCATGTTCGCTCTCTCGGATGACCAACCCGCTGTCTTGGATCGCGAGCCCGATCAAGAGAAAGACCTCGATCCGTCCGGCCCCCGCATCGGCTGCCCACTCTGCGGCTGGTCGCCCCGCAAAGAAGATCGCTGGTTCTGCACCTGCGGGCACGATTGGAACACTTTTGACACAGGAGGGGTCTGCCCGGCATGCCTCCACCAGTGGACTGAAAGCCAATGCCTCTCGTGCCGCCGATGGTCGGCGCATTCGGACTGGTACGGAAGTTGACTCACACGCGAGCACCTTAGTCGCAGCAGAAAATGACCCTTGCGAAGAATATCCCGACGGATTTATCCGAACTGTTGCAGGCGATGGCTGCCGATCTCCCGCTGATGCTCCGTGGCGATCTTGTCGGAATCTACCTGTGGGGGTCGTTGACCTACGACGCATTCGACGCGACATGCAGTGATGTTGATCTTGTCGCCGTCACCGCCCGCGATCTCGATGACCGCGAGTTCTCCGAACTGGATGAGTGGCTCAAGAAAAAAGAGAACGAGAACCCTTGGGTCAAGCGCATCGACATGCGCTTCGTCATCGACGGGGAATTTCTTGATAAGACATCCCGATGCTGCGGCTTCTATCACTGCGCGGGAAAACTCGTCCGACATGGATCAGACGGGAATCCCATCATCTGGATGAATGTTGCCCAATGCGGCGTCACGTTGTGGGGCAAGGATGCGAAGACCATTGCGCCGTACGTGTCCGGTCAGTGCCTCAACGATGCTCTCTTGTTGGAGTTGAACTACCTCAAGGAAGACCTGCGCTTCAATAGCGGTGACCGATCAGAGAAGGCGTTCGTCCACAACGCTTACGCAGTCCTCACGGCTTGTCGAATCCTCTACACGGCTCATCACGGGAAACTGACTTCCAAAGATCAAGCCTGTCAATGGGCGATGAAAATGGTTCCACCGATCTGGCGCTCGGTCACCGGTACGGCTAGAGAGAATCGAATAAAGAACTCCGGCTCGACGACATCTGAGTTGGAAGACAGCGCCAAGGAATTTGTGGGATTCGTCGCCAATGAGGTCAACCGCATAATGGGTAATCCGGTGAGACCGTAAGGCTGTGAATCATTCTTCGGTCGGCTGCGGCACAGCGTCCGGGCGGTCGAGCAAAAAGACAGTGATCTGCTCATAGGGCCGCTTCCCGACATTCACAGCCCGATGCACGCGGGCACTCGTCTCTTCCCAATCGATCTGCCCCGGCGTTACCTCGACGCGCTGGCTCTCGCCTCCATCGCGGTACTCGATTGAGAGGAGATCACCGCCTAAGACTACTGCAACACGGCGAAACGGATCGCGATGCCACGGCATAGTCTCGCCGGGCGCAAGTCGAAGCCTGCGCACCACGATGGTACCTTGATGAAAGAGGGTTTCGTCCATCGTTGTTTCGCCGCCTCAGCCCACAGGCCATACAACTGGAACGATGTCGGTATTATGCGCCGCTGTGATCAACCAGCGGTCGGCATCGTTCATCAGCACGCAAGTCAGAAGCGTGCGTCGCACTTCTGGAGCAAGATGTTCCCGTAGACTCTCGGCGGCTTTCAATTCCGTCCGTGCGTGTGCCAAGGCGATGGTCGGGGTCAGGAAGCGCACCGTGACTTCGACGATCTGCAAAACGCTGTTGCGGAAGATCGTCCGATGCGTTTGCGCGTGCTTGGTCTCGATCTCTTGCCGTCCGTGCCAGTGCATTCCGATTACGTTCACAAAGTCAGCGTCGTCGCAAAAAGCTGCTGCGAAAGCTGCCATGTCATGTCGGTTCCAACTTTCGGCAAGTGAAGCCACGACACTCTTCACACTCGCCGTCGCATCCTTGGAGTGGGCGGCACTAGGTTTGGGCGTTGGCATGGTTCGCCTCTTCACGCGGAAGTGAAACGTGTGTCTTTACTGCATGAGTTATTATATGCGGGGACGCTTTCGGAGCGCTTTTCGCCCGCGGTGGTAAAACATGACCATGACCGACGAGGAGCGAATGCAACGAGAGTCCAGCCTGATAGAAGCGATCAAAAAGAAGCTCCCCGAATTCGCTAAAGCGTGCGCGGATGACACGGAATTGGTTTTGCTCCACCAAGACGCCTTTGCCGCTGACTACCAAGAAGACGAATATTCCTGCGCACATGCGTCAGGCAATGGAAAGCCAGTTCCGCGCAAGGGCCGGGATGACTATGAAACCGGGGGCGCATCCGGCAACACCCCAAGAACCAGAGGCGGACAAGAAGGAATGTTCGTTGAACAAGGACTGGCACGTTCTGCACTATGCCCTGAATGGAACTGCCGAGGGCGGCGATGCTCCCCTCGGATTCGTCGTGTTCGGGGATAAGGAGTTTCCGGAGATGGAAGACGTTGATTATGGTCCCGCACGTTATCTATCGCCTGAACAGGTCCGGCAAGTATCCGCTGCACTGCAAAACATCGAGCCAAAAAGTCTGCTATCCAAGCTAAATTACGAGGACGCCAAGAAGAAACGGATTTATCTCGATCACACACTTAATGACTTGGGCAACTGGACCTATCTTCCTGAGCTTTTTATCGAACTGCGGAAGTTCTACTCAGATGCGGCAGAACACGGAAATGGAATGATCATGAAAATCCTTTGATCGCTCGGTTTCTAAACGAGTCGTGGGTGGAGGAACATGACTGACGTAAGCCATTACACTGGTTGAGGATTGG
>JBAUVZ010000468.1:0-1627 GCA_049583505.1 Candidatus Sulfotelmatobacter sp. | reverse complement strand
AATCAGGAGAGGGGCTGTGGATGTCGGCGAAAGAGCGGGATCGACTGAAGGTCTTGCATGAAGTTAAGAAACGACACATCACCCAGAAACAGGCAGCGGCGGAGTTGGGGTTGAGCGTGCGCTGGGTGCGGAAACTGCTGTTGCGCTTGCGGGCCGCTGGCGACGCTGGGTTGCGGCATGGCCTGCGTGGCCGGCGGTCGAACCGTAAGACGTCAGAAGCGGTGAAACAGCGAGCGGTGGAGCTGTACCGGGAGAAAAAGCAGGCCAAGCTATGGCATGACTACGGCCCCACGCTGGCGGTGGAAGAGTTAGCCGAGCAGCACGGGATCGCGATTAGCCGCGAGACACTACGCCAATGGCTGATCGAGGCCAAGCTGTGGCGGGCGCGGCGAGCGCGGGTCGAACAAGCACATGTCTGGCGTGCCCGGCGGGCACGCTATGGCGAGCTGGTGCAGTGGGATACCAGTGAACACGATTGGCTGGAAGGACGCGGCGAAAAGCTGTACCTGATCGCCATGATCGATGACGCCACCTCGCGATTGACGGCGGGTTTCGTGCATCACGATTCGACTGAGGAGAACCTGCGACAGCTGCGCATCTATGTGGAGCAGCACGGGCGGCCGGTGTCGGTCTATACCGATAAGGCCAGCTTGTTTCAGGTCGCTCCGCGGGCCGTCCACCACCGCGATGCTCCCCAGGAGCAGCTGACGCAGATTGGCCGGGCCCTGAAGGAGCTGAACATTGAGTGGATCGCAGCCCATTCACCGCAAGCCAAAGGGCGCATCGAGCGCGCCTTTCAGACCGCCCAGGACCGGCTGGTGAAGGGGCTGCGCCAGGTGGCGGCGCACGATGTGCAGACCGCCAACGCGTATCTACAGCACGTGTTTGTGCCGCTGTGGAACCGGCGCTTCCGGTGCCAGCCGCAACTGGCAGGAGACGCTCATCGGGGTCTGCTGCCAGGAATGAATTTGGATTCCGTGCTGAGCATCCACGAAAGCCGCACGGTGAGCCAGGATCACACGGTTCGCTGGTATGGCGCGGTTTACCGGGTGGAGCGGAAGCAAATTAAGGCGGCCATGCGCGGCGCCCGCGTGCAGCTGGAACGACGACTCGATGGAAGCACTTGGATGCACTGGCGAAACCGAGTGCTGGTCCTGGAGCTTTGCGAAGCCACACCCGGCGTGAGTGTCGAGCGGCCTGTCCTCCCGCGCCGAGCCACACAGGCCAAATCGGCGCAGGAGAAAGCACGCGCCCGAGAGCGTTTTCTCGACGCGCGGCGCCGATGGAGAAACAGTTACGCCCTTCTTCCCAATCGGCCGCTTTGGCAAGCCATGCGAGATTCTCCACTGCGACCTGGAGGGCTTTCCTAGCAGCTGTGCGAGGGGCAAGGGATTCAAACGCCATCCCTTGCCCCTCGCGCACCCCCATCCCGGCTTAGAAAGCGGAACTTTCTACTTTGCAGAGCAGCGGAACTTTCTATTTTGCGTTGACATGGCGATTCGATGGCTGTCGCAGCCACATGAGAAGTTCCTCTTGTAGCCAAGTAGAAAGTTCCGCTTTGCTAGGGCATGACGGAACGACGAGAGGGGCTGAGGATGTCAGGCAAGGATCGGGATCGGCTGAAGGT
>JBAUVZ010000467.1:0-6729 GCA_049583505.1 Candidatus Sulfotelmatobacter sp. | reverse complement strand
CCACTCCTCCCACGCGAAAGTAAGAGGTCATCATGCGCTGTCCGCTGACCATCTCGAACATCTTCAACACTTCTTCGCGCTCGCGGAAGCAATACAGGAACACCGTAAGTGCGCCAATGTCCATGGCGTGCGTTCCCAGCCACACCAGATGCGAGTTGATCCGCGTCAACTCGTTCAGCAGCACCCGCAACCACTGCGCCTTCGGGGGAATCTCCAGTCCCAGCAGCTTCTCCACCGCCAGCACGTAGCACAGATTGTTGGTCATGGGGCAGAGATAATCGATGCGGTCGGTGAGCGGCACCACTTGCTGATAAAACTTGGCCTCGCAGGTTTTTTCGATTCCGGTATGCAGAAAGCCAATGTCCGGCATGATCCGCACCACGGTCTCGCCATCAATCTCCAGCAACACCCGCAGCACGCCATGCGTCGAAGGATGCTGTGGCCCCATGTTCAGGATCATGGTTCTATCCTGGCCGGGTTCAAGCACGGGAGTGGGCGCGAGGTGAGCCATTGCGAAGCCTAGCGGTAGCCCTCCACGGGATAATCTTTGCGCAGCGGATAACCTTCCCAATCCTCAGGCATCAGGATCCGCCTCATATAAGGATGCCCGGTAAAGCGGATGCCGAACAGGTCAAACACTTCGCGCTCAAAATAATTAGCGCCCGGCCAAAGCGAGGTCAACGACTCCACCGCCGGACTGGCGCTGTCGAGCCGAACCTTCAGCCGTACCCGTTCTTTATTGGGAATCGAAAGCAGGTGGTAGATCACCTCAAACCGGGGCGCTGCCGGATACCAATCCACGCAGGTCACATCGGAAAGGAAATTAAAGGCGCACTCCGCATCATCCCGCAGCAGCGCGCAGGCCTCACGCAGGTTCGCGCGATCCACGCAAATCGTCATCTCGTCGCGGTCGAACTTCACTCCCACTACAGCCGACGGATTCCACGCCAGCAACCGTGCTACCGCCGGATGACCCTTCAGTTGTTCAAGATCAGTGATGGCAGCGACCAAAGGCACTAACGTTCTCCTCGCCGCACATTAGTCGGCACGCCAGATCGCACACCGGACGGCCCCCAATCCAGAACGCCCTTCTTCCAGACATAAAAGAAGCCAACCAGAACAATGCCGATATACACGAACATCTCCCACAGCCCGAAGTGTTTCAGGTCGCGCAGAATGACCGCCCAGGGATAGAGAAAGACGGCCTCAACATCGAACAGAATGAACAGCATAGCCACCAGGTAGAACTTCACCGAGAAGCGCCCCCGCGAGTCCCCCACCGGGGTCATGCCGCATTCATAGGCAGAAAGCTTGGCTCGAGTCGGTTTGCGCTCCCCGATCAGCCAGGAAAGCGAGATAATGGCAGTCGCAATTCCGCATGCCAGCAAAATATGGATCAAGAACGGCAGGTAGCCAGCGAAATAATTGTCGGGCATAGGACAGGCTATATATAATTCGCGCCAGCATTGCTTAAACGTTCTAGATTAGGTGCTGCTAAGCAGGAGTGTCAAGGGATCGAGCGCCGCATTTACTAATTTGACAAAAAGAATTTCAGGACTCTCATGATTTTCGGTTTTAACACCGATGTGAGACACGTCGACACCATCTACCACGTGCAAAGCGAGGCGCGCGAGAGCGAAAAACTGCTCCAGACCCAGGTGTTCGTGCGTGGAAGATGCGTAGGCAAACGGGCGATCTCCTATGCCACCTCGGCTGCCCAGATCGGTTTTGGCGATCCCCAAAAAGAGCAGCAACTCCGCGACCAGCATCGCTTGGTGCTGGAAGCGATCCGGGAAGGAAAGCTGGAGAGCGTCCTCGACCGCGCCGAAACCGAAACCCTGGCCGGCATCAAGCAACTCGACGTGCTATGGGAAAACGCTGCCTCAGTTCACAACCACCGCAATCTAACCATGCAATTACGCGTGACTGAAGACGGCACGGCAGTGCCTAGCGCCCGTCTCACCTTCCGCTTCGCCCGTCCCGAGGCCGCCCCTTTCTATACCCAGGCCGTCACCGATTCCGCTGGCAACGCCCAGATTTCCATCGAGGTCGAGGAATCCGCTTTGACCGAAGCGTCCGTAATGGTCCAAGCCAACCACCAGGGCCGCACCGTAACCCGCAAATTCGCCTTGCGCAAAGCTGAGTAACTTGCGCGGAGCGCCGCGCTCTCGGCGGCTGTCGTGGAGGCGTCCCCGCCCCCACTAACGAGAGCAAGGATCCCTTGCCTTACTGTAGCGAAAGTCGGCTAAAATCAACCGCTGCGAATTCCGAAGTCGAAATGGGACATTCGAGACGGAGAACGGCATGAAGTCCCGCATCTTCATTCTGATGTTGATGGCCTCGCTCTCCCTAGTGGCCTGTGGCGGCGGGCGCGCGACCTTCGTGTCTCCCATCACTCCGCCCACCAACGTATGGACCTGGGTGAATGGCGCGAACGTCGTGAACCAACAGGGAACCTACGGGACTCTGGGTATGCCTGCCTCCGCTAACGTTCCCGGAGCGCGGGACAATGCTGTTAGTTGGACCGATGCGTCCGGAAATTTCTGGCTCTTCGGTGGAATGGGGCCTCCCTCGGCCGTGTCAGACACCTTCTTCAACGATCTTTGGAAATACAGCGCAGGCCAATGGACGTGGATGGGCGGCTCAAACACTTCGAACCAACCAGGGACGTACGGCACTCCGGGAATGGCCGCTCCCGGTAACGTTCCGGGTGCCCGATGCCAAGCCGTTAGTTGGATTGATCAATCGGGAAATTTCTGGCTTTTCGGTGGCCTCGGTCTCGACTCAACCGGCACGAGTCGGCTCCTCAATGACCTCTGGAAGTACAGCGCAGGCCAATGGGCGTGGATGGGGGGCTCGAATTTGGGCGACCAATCGGGCGCCTACGGTACTCAAGGCGCGGCTGCTCTCGGCAATATTCCAGGCGCACGATCCCTCGCGGTGAGTTGGACCGATGACGCTGGAAATTTCTGGCTGTTCGGGGGATTGGGTTTCGATTCGACGGGTGCGCAGAGCTACCTCAACGACCTGTGGAAGTACAGCGCGGGTCAATGGACGTGGGTCAGCGGATCAAAGGTGGTGAATCAATCGGGAGCGTACGGCACCCAGGGGATGGCTGCCCCCGGTAATGTTCCAGGGGCGCGAATCGAGGCGGTTGGTTGGACCGATGCCGCCGGAAATCTCTGGCTCTTTGGCGGATCGCCCGGCCCATCAGGGCAGTTCGAACTGTTCAACGATCTGTGGAAGTATAATGCCGGCAAGTGGACTTGGTTGGGCGGTTCGAACTTGGTCAGCCAGTCCGGAACCTACGGGATTCAGGGGACGCCTGCTTCCAACAATGTCCCCGGAGCCCGGGTCTCGGCTGTTAGCTGGACCGATGCCGCCGGAAATTTCTGGCTCTTCGGTGGGGATGGCTACGACTCCGCAGGATCACTCGATTACATGAACGACCTGTGGAAGTACGGCGCCGGCCAATGGACATGGGTGAGCGGGTCAAACTTAGCCCCTGAGCCGGGAACCTACGGAACCCAGGGTACGGCCGCCCCCGGTAACGTTCCCGGGGCGCGATTCGGCGACACTGGTTGGATCGATTCGGCTGGAAATTTCTGGCTCTTCGGCGGGCGTGGTTACGACTCGACCGGGACTGCCGTAGGCGATCTGAACGACCTGTGGAAGTACGAACCCTAGAACGCAGCGCCGCTAGCGTCCAATAATTATGAAATTTCACTCGCAATGAAACTGCAAATCAATGGAGAAGAACGCACCTTCGCCGCCGCGCAAGGCGGCGGTCTCTTCACGCTCACAGTCCTGATCGAATCCCTCGACATGAAGTCCGACCGCGTCGCGGTCGAACTCAACCGCGACATCGTCCCCCGAGAGTGCTGGCCCGAAACGCAACTCAAAGACGGCGACCGCCTCGAAATCGTCCACTTCGTCGGCGGCGGCTGCTGCGCCCTTTCCACCAGGCATTCTTCTAGTTAACCCTTCCGCACGATTCTTTATTGACTCTCGCCAGCTCCCGCCTAAAATGTTTCAAACATTCGGCTCGCAGCTTGTTTCAGACATAAATGGGGAATAATGCGAGAGCGCTTTTCATCGCAAGAGGTAATCGCTTTGACCGGAGTGACCGCTCGCCAGCTCCAGTGGTGGGATGAGCGGGGAGTGGTCAAGCCGGAACGTTTAGGACACCGCCGCCTGTATTCGATGCGGAAGCTCACCGAAATAACAGTGATCTGCGAGCTGCGGCGCAAGGGCTTCTCGCTGCAGGGGGTCCGCAAGGTCATGCGTTTCCTCCAGCGTGAATTCGGCAAAGGGCTGGCCGAAATTGTGAGCCGCAACTCCGACGTTCACCTGCTCACCGATGGTAAGCATCTCTATCTGGAAACTTCGGCGCGGCAGATCGTAGACATCCTCAAGAATTCGCGTCAGCCCATTCTGGGCATCTGCCTCAGCGATGCGGTGCGGCAGGTGCGGGCTGAGGTCGTGGCGAGGAAGGCGAGTACCTCCGTAACATCGCCGGCTGGGCGTCGGCGTGCTAGAAAAGTTTCTTAGGCCAAGAGTATCGGTCGTGTAGCGGACAAACAGGAGGAGTGCATGGTCGGCGAGCTGGACATTCTGAACGAATGGATTCCCGAACAGATGCAGCCCGGAACAATCTTTGTCCTGGAAAACGCCGGCGAAGTCGGCGAGAAGGAAGACCCTTACTGGGCGGTATTGTCTTGCCCATCGTGTGGCATGCTGGGGCTGATTACGCGCCGGCAAATCAATGGCCTGATCCCAGTCATCTGCGGCTCGGAGAAATGCTCCGCCCAGTTCTTTATTCGCGAGAGCGAAGTCATCGTGCGCAGACCATTCTAGAAACAGGCCGCGTCCTGAGGCCTTCAGTTCTTAGTTTTTCCCCGCCTGTACGCCGCTCAATTCCACCGGAACCTGGTCGACGATTTCGATGCCGAAACCCTCGAGCGCGGCCACACGTTTGGGCCGGTTGGTGAGCAGGCGGATGTGCCGCAGGTTCAGGTCAGAAAGAATCTGCGCGCCGATTCCGATTTCGCGCTGGGTCTGGCGCTCGTTGTCGAGCAGTGAAGGAAGTTTCCGGCCGCGATGAAAGGTGAGCGCGGTTCGCTCGCCGACTTTTTCGATCGAGAATCCCTTGGAGGTTTGATGCAAATAAATAAGAGCGCCGCGTCCTTCGTGAGCGATGGCGCGGAGCTAGCCTTCCAGCGTGGCGTGACACTCGCAGCCGGTTGCGCCGAAGACGTCGCCCATCAGGCAGTGGGCGTGCATGCGCACCAGCACCGGCGCTTCGCTCGTCTCGTTCTTATTCTCCACGTCACCACGGATCAAGGCTACGTGCGACTCTCCGCCATCGACTTCGCTCTCATAGGCGATGAGGCGGAACTCGCCGAAGCGTGTCGCCACCAGGGCCTCGCCGACGCGATGGACGTAACGCTCATGCGCCATGCGGTAGCGGATCAGCTCTGCTACCGTCAGCATCTTCAGGCCATGCTGCTGGCAGAACTCGATGAGGTCTGGGACGCGGGCCATGGTGCCGTCGTCCTTCATGATCTCGCAGATGATGCCGGCGGGAATCAATCCTGCCAGGCGGGCTAGATCTACTGAGGCTTCGGTTTGACCGGCGCGGACGAGCACTCCGCCTTTGCGGGCGCGGAGAGGGAAGACGTGGCCGGGGCGGGCAAGGTCTGAGGCTTGCGTGGCGGGGTCGATGGCTACCTGGATGGTGCGGGCGCGATCGTAGGCGGAGATGCCTGTGGTCACGCCTGCTCGCGCGTCGACCGCTTCGCAGAATGCGGTGCCATATTGCGAGGTGTTCTCGGCACTCATGGGGCCGATGCGGAGGTGAGCGAGGCGCTCCTCGGTCATGGTGAGGCAGACCAGGCCGCGTCCATACTTGGCCATGAAGTTGATGGCTTCGGGCGTGACCTTTTCGGCCGCGAGGGTGAGGTCGCCCTCGTTCTCGCGGTCTTCGTCGTCGACGACCACGATCATGCGGCCGGCGCGGATCTCCTCGATGGCGGTGGGGACGTCGGCAAAGGCTTGGTTGCTCATGATGAGGTGATTGTAGCAAAGGCGTTGGCGAGTTGGTTAACTGGCGGGGTGGGGCGGTGAGGGAATTGGCTGAGTGTTCCAGTCGGAACGTAGAAGCGATTTGCGATTGTACGTACACAATGTTCCAGTCGGAACATTAGAGCAGTTTTACCGGAACACTGTGGAAATCTCGGAAAACTCGGAAAACCACCTTAAAGCTATAGTTGATGGTCGGGAAGTGGCTGGGGTGGATGGGGTTAGGGAACGAGCTGGAAAAGTGGCGGAAAAGACACAGGGCGAAGGGAAAGCGTCAAAAAGCGGCGCTCGGAGCTGGCAGTTGGGAGTGGGGAGTGCTAATTACATAGACTTGCGGGATACAGGAAGGCGTCCCGTCTGTCCCCAGGTTAACCCCTTTGGGGAACGTCCCCTGTCGCAGGTTCATCCCGGTTCCGGGTCAAAGAGTGTAATGATTCCATAACAATGTCGGCTCCCAGGCCCGAGTAAACTTTGGAGGCGCAAACCAACCAAAGGGCTCGGAGGAAAGGAGCCGAACATGCTGATTATAGATTCTCTCTTAGTGTCAAGGTTTTTCTCTCTAGGAGAGGTGCAGGAGAACCCTCTCTCTTTTTTCTGGTCGCTCAAGCGCAAGCAGCAACGGCACAGGCAGGCAGGTGCAGCGCGCAC
>JBAUVZ010000466.1:0-7310 GCA_049583505.1 Candidatus Sulfotelmatobacter sp. | reverse complement strand
GCCGGCTTCGGTCAGCAGGTAGACCCCCAGGATCGTTATCTCCGGCTCAATCGGATGCCGGTAGCGCGGGCCGGGAAACACCACATAATAAATCGCGGGATACAACAGGATCAGCCAAAACAGCAGCCACGCGCCGGGTTTGTGGCGGCGCAGCGCGCGTCCCAGCCCCCAGAACATCAGCACCGAAGAAGCCAGAAACAGTGAGTTCCTGAACTCCGCCAGCCACCAGATTTTCGACTCCTTAGGCGCTCCGTTCCAGTAGTAGACAAAACGTTTGAAGCATAAGATTGCAAACCGCCCATAGTCAGCTTTGATGTAATCGAGGGCTTGCCGCTTGCACATAACTACATATGCCAGCTCGCCCATGGAGGTGTACTGCCGCATGGCATAGGGGTCTTGGGTGGGGTGCAAATACCACGGCCATGTGCCATCGGCGTCCTTGCGGTTGCCCAGGAGGAGCTCGGCGCCGAAGTTGTCGCGGATAAAAATGAACTTGCCAAAAGTTTGATAGTTGCGTAACAGCCAGGGTGTGATGCAGGCGATGAAGACCAGAGAGGCCAATGCCACTCCCGCCAACGACGGTTTGCCCCGCCGGGCACGTCGATACCAGGCCCACAACCCCGAGGCCGGCAGGAACGAGAGCAGCACAGTGCTGTTCAGCGCAGCGATTCCCCAGATCAAACCAAACTCTAGCCAGGGCTTAAGTCCGTCCCGGTCTTCCAACGTAAGCGCCAGCCAAACAATCACGGCGACCAGCAGCGCCGATAAGCTGGTCTCCCACACCCAGCGCGTGCACCAATACATGACGTAGGGGAGCAGCGCCCAAGTCCAGGCCGCGCCGACAGCAACCTTCTCGGAGAAAATCCGCCGGCCAATGAGAAAAATCGGGATGCACGTCAACGCCGAAAAAACGCTGTTGATCGAGAGCAACACAAACGCCGAGGTCCGCGAGTAGATGCCGAAGATGTGGAATACTCCGGCGATCAAATATGGGTAGAGCGGCGGCTCCCAGGCGGTGGGCCCGGTCGACCCTGAAAATGGGTTGCTGAAGCCGTGTCCAGACGCGATCGCCGCGCCGATGCGGCCCATCTCCCAGCCAAAGCCAAAATTTTGTTCGAGAGTCTTGAACTTGTAGGTGTGGCCGACGAGGATCCAGGCCAGGCGCAGAAAGAGCCCGATAGCCACCATCCAAAACTGCGAAGTGCGGATACGGGCCCAGGTATCAAGCAGAGTGGAATTGCGTTCGCGGTCGGCGGCCACGGCGGGTCTTGGATCCATGGATGATTCTATTTGTAACTGAGTCACGGCTTGGGGGCAACCCAATCACCTGCTTGAACTGTATAATTGCAACGATCCACTTCAGAACGGGGTCACTTCATGGGCTGGCTGCAAAACAAGTTCGAAAAGAATTTCATGATCAGCACGGTGGACTATGTCTTCAACTGGGCGCGGAAGTCGGCCGTGTGGCCTATGACCTTCGGCCTGGCTTGCTGCGCGATTGAAATGATCGCCTCGTCCACGGCGCGTTTCGACATCGCGCGTTTCGGGTCTGAAGTGTTCCGTCCCAGCCCGCGCCAGAGCGACTTGATGATCGTCGCCGGCACCGTGACTTTGAAGATGGCGCCGGTGGTGAAGCGCATCTATGACCAGATGCCCGACCCGAAGTGGGTGATCTCGATGGGCGCGTGCTCGTCGGTGGGCGGCCCGTTCAATACTTATGCCGTGCTGCAGGGCGTCGACAAAATCGTCCCCACGGATGTCTACGTTACCGGTTGCCCGCCGCGTCCTGAGAATCTTTTTTACGCGCTTCTCAAGCTACAGGACAAAATCGACACCATGACGCTCGCGAAGAAGCCCACCGAAGTTCGTCTCGATCCGAATATGCTGGAAAACTTCAAGCGCCAGGTAATGATCGCGCAGACGCTGCAACCAAAATAGAATTGTGTGGGGATGGGTCTTCGACCCGTCCGCCGAGCGAAGCTCGGCTAGCACTCTCCACAAGCCATGCCGAACTTCACGAAACTGACCACCCAAACCGAGCTCCCACCCGCCGACGAAGCCAAAGAATTTCCCTGCGGCGACAAGACCATCTGCGTAGCCAACGTAAACGGCGTCTACAGCGCCATGGACAACGTCTGCCTGCATCGCGGTGGACCGCTGGGGCAGGGAATGATCGAAGGCGGTAAAGTGGTCTGCCCCTGGCACGGCTGGGCGTACGACCCAAAGACTGGCGCGGCCGAGCAGAATCCCAACGCGAAGGTTGCCGTGTATCCGCTGAAGATAGAAAACGGCGATGTGATGATTGAAATCTAAACGGTCCGGCCTGAGTCGCTATCCCAGGAGCCGCAAGAATTTCCCTGGCTGATTCTCGTATCCCGGAAACACTTCATTCAAATTCTTGTTGCCCAAGTGTCGCGCGACAGCTTCACCGAGAACCTGCCGAAAATCCGTAGTCAACGCCAGATCCCGTCCTTCGTAAAGCTGCGACTGACCAAGCCCCGGCCAGCGTCCGTAAACCTTGCCACCTTGCACTGGTCCACCCAGCACAAACATCACGTTAGCGTGGCCGTGATCAGTGCCGCGGTTGCCGTTTTCACGCGCGGTGCGACCGAATTCGGACATGGTGACAACCACCGTGTCTTCGCCGAGATCCCCAAGATCGGTCCAGAAGGCGGCCAGCGACTGCGAGAAGTCGCGCAACACGTTGGCGATCTGGCCCTCGGTTGCGCCTTCGTTCACGTGATGGTCCCACCCGCCAATATCGGCAAACGCCACTTGCACTCCAAGGTTCGCCTTGATGAGTTGGGCCAGCTGGCGCAGGCTGTCGCCAAAGCGTCCCTTGGGATAATCGGCGCCGGGCGCCGGTTTGTACTTCGACGGGTCGGCGGCCTTCAGCATCTTGACCGCGTCAAATGTTTCCTCACCCGTGCCGTGGAGCACAGTGTCAGTCGAGTTGTTATACATGGCCTCGAACGCGCTCGCGACCGGCGAGGGTTTTGCGTTGCGGCCACCGACCGAAAAGTCGTTGATGTTATTCATCGCGATTGCCGGCTCAAGGCCGCTCAGGATGCGGGGGATCGACGGGCCCATCGCGATGGCCTGGAAAGGAGATTTCTGCGACGGCTGCGGCAGGTCGTGCAGCGAGCGGTTCAGCCATCCATCATCGGTCGACTTCACGCCGGGAGTGCCGGCCTCCATGAAGTCCTGCGCATCGAAGTGGGAACGGCTAGGGTCAGGCGATCCGGCGGCATGCACAATCGCCAGTTGACGCTGCTGCCAGAGCGGCTGGAACGATGCGAGTGAGGGATGCAGACCAAAGAAGCCATCGAGATCAAGCACTGCCTTGCGCGGAATGTTGATGCTCGGCCGCATCGAGTAATACTGCTGTTCACCGTACGGGACCACGATATTCAGACCATCGGCCGCCCCGCGCTGGAAGATGACGACCAGGCGCTTGGTGCGCGTACCCGGCTCAGCCGCGCCCATGGCGGCCCGAGCGAGAAAGCTTGGCACTGCCGCAGTGCCGACGACGGCGAGCGCGCTGTTGCGAAGAAAAACGCGACGTGTAATGGACATAAAACAGCTCCTAGCTCCCAGCTGCTAGCTACTTCTCTTCTGATCGTCCCGACGCCAAAACTCAAGGCCTTGGCTAGAAGCTAGTAGCTAGAAGCTATCTTCTCTGAAACTCCGGCGAACCCAGCAGCAGGCCCGCTATTGTAATCACATCCGGCGCGCGCGCTACGTCTCCGGGCTTGCGCGTCCCAGCTTTGTCGTCCGGCCTCTGTTGCGCACCATTCTTTCCTGCCGCTTCGATCTGGGCCACGATCGAGTCATGCGTCTGCTTCGACGCGCCGCCGATGAGCAGACTCGCTTCCAGCGCGGAAAGCGTCGCAGTCGCATCCTGCAGCGAACTGCCCCCTGCAAGTTGCGCCGCATCCACCTTCACGCCCTTGATTTTGCCGCCGGTCAAAGCTAAGGCAAAATTCATGCGATTGAGCAACGCCGAAGAACTCACCCAGGTTTCCGCCTTCATGGAATAACCCGTGGGCGGCTGCGCGCCGTAAAGAGGCATCCCCATGCGGTTGAGCTGCCCGACCAGCGGCTGCGCGTCGTCAATCTCCGCGCCAGTGGCGCGCACCGCCGAGGCCACGAATTCCAGAGGCGTCTTCACCTTGGCTCGGTAGGCCGCGTCGTCCCAAAACTCGGGCGAGTGGAACAGCGTGTTCAGCACTTCGCGGATGTCGCCTTTCTTCTTCAAAAATGCTTTTGCCATGCGATCGACCAAAGCCTGGGGCGGATCGTCCGACACGAAACGTTGTGCGAGTTTCAGAGAAACGAAGTGCGCCGTCTGCGGACTCGTGGCCAGTAGGTACAACACTTCCAGGCCCTCGTCCTCGCCCTTGGGCTTAATGCGGTGTCCGAGTACGAACTTCGGTCCGGGCTCATGCATTCGTGGATCGAACTTGAAGCCGCCGCCTTCCGCGGGCTTGTCAATGGTCCACCCCGTAAAGACTTTCGCAACCTCAGTCACGTCGCGCTGCGAGTAGCCCCCGTTCACGCTCAGCGTGTGCAACTCCATCAACTCGCGCCCGTAGTTCTCGTTGAGTCCGCTGGTGCGCTTGCCCGGATTTGGCCGTGGCGGACGAGGAAACCCGTAGGGGCCGTAAGGATGCGCTGGAATGCCCAGAGCCTGCGCCGAGTTTGGTCCAACGCTCAGCCAGTTATCCAGGTAAAACAACATCGCCGGGCTCTTCGCCGTGGCCACCAGCAGGTCCTCAAATTTTCCGAGTGCATGCGGACGGATGACATCGCGTTCGTAACTGGTCACCATCAGGCGGTCCAGTCCCTTGTCCACGAACACGTTGAAGTGGTTGCACCAGAAGTCGGTCATCACTTCTTCAAACTGCCGCTGGCTGTAGACCGCGCGCAGAAGCTTCGCCTGCGCCAGTTCGCCGGTGACCACACCGGGCGGATTGTTCATGGCGAGCAAGGTTTCCTTCTGCTTCGGAGCCAGGCCTGCGAGAAACTCCTGCCCTTTGCCTCCGCGCAGAGATTCGGCAAACGCAACCTGTGACTGCGCCGGCATGCTGAGAACCTTCTTGAAGCGTTGATCTGGCGGAAGGTTCGGCAGTTGCGCGACTTCGAGGTCGGCGTAAAGCTGTTCCTCGCGCTGGCGCGCCTGATCTTCTTCCTCGGGCGTCAGCTTTGCCGGTGCGGCAGGCGCCATCGTAGCGTCATTGCCGGTGCTCGAGGTCGTGGCGTCACCCATTCCGCCATTCATCGCTGGCGCGTCCGCAGCGGTGTTGGCATTGTCTGACGCCGCGTTCGCCGCCATCGCGGAACCCTCAACTGGTGCGCTATTGGGCTTGTCCAGGGCCGCTGTGGCAGCCGCATTCTTGCCAGCCTCTTCTTTGCGGTCTTTACGATCCTGAAGGCGCGCGAGCTGTACCTGAAACACCGCGCGCCGCGCCGGATCAGACGGCATGGACCGCTTGCCGTTCATTACCTGATTGATCTCTTGCCCATCCGGAAAGTCTTCCGCAATCTCCCTCGTACTCATGCGGAGCGTGCGCAGCGGCTCCAGGCGGGCGTTGAGGGCGCTGTCGTCGATCTTTTCCGGATGCAGTTGCAAGCCAATCCACTGCTCGACCCCCATCGCCATCACTTGCTGCACATCTCCGGGGCGCGGACCGAAGGTCAGGCGATTCAACGCATGCAAGGCGCGCCTCTGATCGTCCGGGCTGGAGATCGCCTTATCCTTCTTCTTAGCTAGCAATTGCGGGACGGTACACGCCAGGCTGGAACAGAGAAGGAAAACGACAAACTTCGTGCGGCCCAGGCGCATGGGGACTCCCCAGGGATAGACAACAAGCTCCCCTCATTATCAACCCGGACGGGCAGAAAAGGTTGCTGGCTGTGGTCACCAAAAGGACGACGAAAGCGCTCCGGAGGAAAAGCCAGAAACCTGCAGCCAAAAGCTGACAGCTGAAAGCTGACAGCCGAGCCTAAGTCAGGTACGTCTTGCCGCGGGACACCTTGTGCTGGAGGGTCGCGGCCAACTGGTCGACGTCGCCCGGAGCAATGTTTACTGGCATATGGTCGGCCAGCAGCGACGCTCGATTGCTGCCCACCGCGTCGCGTCGCACCTGAATCAGAAAGGCCTGCACGACGTTGGGATCATACTTCTGCGGAGTCATGCGAACCAGATCACTCAACGCGCTGCCCAGGGAAAGCGATTCGCGATAAGGACGCGTGCTGGTCATGGCGTCGAAGGTATCGGCCAGCGCCATGATGCGCACCGGCATCGGCATTTCGTCGCCGGCCAGAGCGTCCGGATACCCGGAACCATCACTGCGCTCGTGATGCCAGCGCACCGACTCATGAATCCTGGGCCACGGGAACTCTACGCTGCTCACAATCTGGTGGCCGACCACGGTATGGTCCGCCATTTCGCGAAACTCTTCGGGATTGAGCGCTGCAGGTTTGCTGAAGAGACGACGGTCAACCGCCACCTTGCCAATGTCGTGAAGATATCCGGCGCTGCGCAGAGCGGCCACTTCGCTGGCATCCGCTCCCATCGCTTCGCCGATCGCCGCGGCATAACGGCCTACGCGCAGAGAATGACCGTGAATGTTGACGTGCTTTACGTCAATGGCGGTGGCGAATGCCTCGAGCGCCGTGTCATAGAAGCCGTGCAGGGAAGCCATCAGCCGCAAATTCTCCGTCACGCGCTGGGCCAGCGTCTGCGACAGGGCATGGTTTTGCACCGCCAGCCCAATGTAGCTGCACAGCAAGTCCATCGCATCCAGTTCCGCTTCTTCGTAGGGCGCGTCTCCCGGCCGCCGCCCCAGTGCGACAACGCCAGCCAGTTTGCCGGATGCTTTAAGCGGGGCTATGCACTTGAAGAGTTCGGGAGCTACGTTGCCATTGGAGCTGAGGAAGATCGAATAAGTGGAAGCGTTCAGCACAATCGGTCCGCGCGCAGCGGTGAGTGCGTGAGCATGTTTGGGCAGGAGAGGAATAAAAGCAGGCTCCGGCAGCATGGCGAAGCCGTCTGCCGCCACCGAGGTCAGCATGGTGGGCTTCTCGTTGAAAACGAAAAGCGCGCCTTCGCGGGCCCCTGCCGCTTCCATGACTGCGGTGAGCATCCGGCGCGCCGTGTCCGCGAACTCGCGCTCCGCCGTAAGCTCGGGCCCCAGTTCGGAGAGAGCCTCCACGGTGCGCAACAGCCTGCGGAAATTGTTGGTCTCCACGGCCAAGATGTGTGGTGCGAGAATGCCGAGCAAAATGAGCGTAGCATGGGGGAACAA
>JBAUVZ010000465.1:0-7072 GCA_049583505.1 Candidatus Sulfotelmatobacter sp. | reverse complement strand
CTGAGCCAGGACCAGTTTGCCTTCGACGCCTACACCGCGATCGACACCGTCATCATGGGTAACAAGCGGCTGTGGGCGGCCATGCAGGAGCGCGACGCGATCTATGCCAAACACGACATGACCGACGAAGACGGCATGAAGCTGGGCGAGCTCGAAGGCATTGTCGGAGAAGAAGACGGCTACACTGCGGAGAGCGATGCTGCCATTCTGCTGCAAGGTCTAGACATCCCCGACGAAGCGCATTCCCGCAAGATGAGCGAGCTGCAGGGCGGACAGAAAGTCCGCGTGCTGCTGGCGCAGGCGTTGTTCGGGCATCCGCAGGCGCTGCTGCTCGATGAGCCGACGAACAACCTGGATTTGGATTCGATCCACTGGCTCCAGGGATTTCTGAATGGCTACGACGGCGTGGTCATCACGATCTCGCATGACCGGCACTTCCTCAACAGCATCTGCACGCATATCGCCGACATCGACTACGAGACGATCATCACTTATACCGGGTCGTATGACGACATGGTAGTCGCGAAGACGCAGGTGCGTTCGCAGATTGAATCGCAGAATGCGCAGCGCGAAAAAAAGATCTCGCAACTGAACGAATTCATCGCGCGCTTCAGCGCCGGCACGCGGTCAAGCCAGGTGCAGTCGCGGCGCAAGGAAGTGGAACGGCTCCAGGTGACGGAGCTGGCCAAGTCGAACATCCAGCGGCCTTACATCAAGTTCGAGCAGAAACGGCCTTCGGGCAAACACATTCTCGAAGTCGAGCACTTGAGCAAGGCTTACGGCGACAAGCAGGTCATTCGCGGCTACACCGCCAGCATCACGCGCGGGGAAAGAATTGCGTTGATGGGACGCAACGGGGCAGGGAAGACCACGCTGGTGAATGCGCTGCTGGCGAATTCTCCGACCACGCCGGAAGCTGAATTGCGCAAAACCAGTGGCTACGACGGCCCATTCGTCGATTCAGGTAAAGTGATCTGGGGCCACGAGGCGTCGATTGGGTATTTCGCCCAGGACCACCGCAGCCTGATCGAGGGCGGCACGACCGTGCTGGAATGGCTGCATCAATGGAATCCGGCAGCCGTCAGCGAAGAAATCCGCGGCTTGCTGGGGCAGATGCTGTTTGCTCGCGACGAAGCGACGAAATCCACCAGCGTTCTATCCGGCGGCGAAGCGGCCCGGCTGCTCTTCTGCAAGCTGATGCTGCAAAAGCCGAATGTGCTCGTACTCGATGAGCCCACGAACCATCTTGATCTTGAAGCCATCAACGCGCTGAACATCTCCCTGCAGCGCTATCACGGGACGGTGTTCCTGGTAACCCACGACCACGATCTGATCGACGAAGTAGCTACGCGGATCTGGCACTTCGAGAGCGATCACAAGATCACGGATTTCAAGGGTACGTACGAGGAGTATCAGGCCGCCGTGGTGGTGTAGCGGCACCCCATGTGGGGACAGCCGTCCTGGGCTGTCCGTCGAGCGAAGCTCGACTGCACCATTTCCGCTGCATGTAAATCATCCAGGTTCTCCCTTGATTTCCACAGTGTTTGCAGTTGCGTTTGCAGACGCAAGTTGCGGATAATGGCGGCGTAACCTTCTGGCGCGCCAGGACAGGCGCAAGAAGTTGCATACACTCGTGTACAGTCGAGCCGATTTACTTCGGATTCTTCATCTCACGCCGCGCCAGTTGGCCAACTGGGAGCGCGCAGGGCTGATTGCTGCCTCCACCACTTACTCCTTTTCCGACCTGCTGAAAGTAAAGAAAGTTCGCGACCTCTGCGCCATGCGAGTGCGTCCGGCCGTGATCCGGCAGTCGCTCGAAGCCATGCAGAAGCAAGCGTCGGGCATGGGAAATCCGTTGCTCGATGCCGGAGCCTCCTCCACCAACAATCATCGCGTCGCATTCCGCCATGAGGGCAGGCTGCTGGAGCCGATCGCAGGACAGTTCGTGATGGACTTCGCGACTCGAGAAAAAGTTGTCACCAGCACGCCGATTCCCACTCCAGATTCCAGTCCGGATGAGAGCGATGCCGGCGTATGGTTTGCCCGCGGCATTGCGCTGGAAGAGGATCCGACAACCCAGACCGAAGCGCTGGCCGCTTACCAGAAAGTGCTCGAGTTTGAGTCCAGCCACGCGGCCGCGCACATCAACCTGGGCACGCTCTACTACAACCGCCAGGATTTTTCGCTGGCGGAGAAACACTACCGCGCCGCCTTGCAGGCCGATCCTCGCTATGCCCTGGCTTATTTCGACCTGGGCAACGTTCTCGACGAGACCGGACGCGTGCAAGAGGCCATCCAGACTTATAAGATGGCGATCCAGCTCGCTCCCACCTACGCCGACGCACACTACAACCTCGCGCTCGCCTACGAAAAAACCCGCGAACCCCGCAAGGCGCTGAAACATTGGCAGGCCTACATCAAGCTCGATACGACAGGCCCTTGGTCGGTCCACGCGCGCAATCAGATCCAGCGAATCCTCCAGGCCGATACGCTGAAGCTAGTGCATTCCCGCCGCGGCTGAGCGTACTCCGCTTCCAACCATTCCAGGAGTGCTAGAATCCAAGGTTTGCTATTCCTCCGCTGAAGGTAGCCCCATGCCCGAAACAACGCTGCAATCTGCCCCTCCCACGCCGCTGACCACACTCACCGAAGACGAGATTCTCTTCCGTGACAATATCCGTCAGTTTGCCGACGAACGGGTCCGCCCGCTGGTGAAGGAAATGGACGAGAAAGGCGTCTTCGACAAGGCCCTCATCCACCAATTCTTCCAGCTCGGGCTGATGGGGATCGAAATCCCTGAGCAATACGGCGGAGGCGGTGCCAAGTTCTTCGAAGCGATCCTCGCTGTAGAGGAATTGTCGCGCGTCGACGCATCCGCCGGCGTGGTGGTCGATGTACAAAACACTCTGGTCAACAATGCGCTCCTGAGATGGGGCAACCCTGAACAGAAGAAGCGCTATCTGCCGAAAATGGCGGCCGATACTTGCGGCGCGTACGCATTAAGCGAGGCCGGTTCCGGCTCCGACGCCTTTGCTCTGCAAACGCGCGCCGAACTCAAGGGCAGCGATTACGTTCTCAATGGCCGCAAGCTGTGGATCACCAACGCCAAGGAGGCCGGACTGTTCGTCCTGTTCGCCACCATCGATCCCGCCGCCGGATACAAAGGCATCACCGCGTTCCTCGTAGAAAAGGACTTCCCCGGATTCAGCGTAGGGAAGAAGGAAGACAAGCTGGGCATTCGCGCTTCTTCGACCTGCGAACTGATTCTGGAAGACTGTCGTGTTCCCAAAGATAACGTCTTGGGCGAGCCGGGCAAAGGCTACAAGATTGCAATCGAAACTCTAAACGAAGGCCGCATCGGCATCGGCGCCCAGATGATCGGCCTGGCCCGCGGAGCCTGGGAATTTGCCGCGAAGTACACCCTGGAGCGCAAGCAATTCGGCAAGCCCATCGCGGAGTTTCAGGGCATCCAGTTCCAGATTGCGCAGATGGCCACCGAGATCGAAGCAGCCCGCCTCATGGTCTACAACGCGGCCCGCATGAAGGATGCGGGCGCGAACTTTGTGAAGGAAGCTGCCATGACCAAGCTCTTCGCCTCGCAGGTGGCCGAGCGGGTAACTTCACTTGCTGTCGAAATCTATGGCGGTTACGGCTTCACAAAAGATTATCCCGTCGAGAAATACTGGCGCGATGCCAAGATCGGCAAGATCTACGAAGGCACGTCGAACATGCAGCTAGCGACCATCGCCAAACTCCTGCTGAGCGGGAAATAAGACAGGCAGTCGGGTTCACCCGGGATCTTTTTTCTCCCGAAACCCGCATCTGGCAGTCGTTCCGGGGCCGCAGCCCTCCATTCGCTAACGGTTGCCCTGCTCATTATGTGCATTCAATTGCACCTCAGGCCCGCAGCTCGGCCTCACAAAATCACGCTAAACCAAGCAAATTCAATGCTTTCCGGTCACTCGCGCCATTGGCTGACAAGCTGCAAACTCCCCTATGCCTGCCTTCGTGAGGCCAGGCCGGGGTGCCACTTGAACACTTTGTTCGGTTACACGGCGGTGATGCCGATCGGGGTCGCGCCGATCACGGTTCCAAAAAAGAAACGAACCCTTCTGCCTTTGCTCACCGTAGTGTTCCTGCTTTCCTACGGTCTGATGACCATGCTCATCGTTGAACAAGGCTCGGTCATCCAATCGCAGCGCAACCTCATCAAGATTTTGATGCGCGACAGCACAGAACTGTGGGGCATGAGAGGAAAGGCCATGGTCGATCAGCAGGAGGCCCGTACAAAAGCCCAGGGCCACGCGCAGGCTCCGTCAGTGCAAACTCCGTCAACCCAGATTCCGTCAACCCAGATTCCATCGACCCAGGCACCAACGCAACATTCGCAAAGCCACACAAGAATTCCAAAGCCCCAGACTCATGTTCCTCCCATCCCGGCTTCGGATTTGGTAGATCAGCGTCGCGCTCTGCGTACGATTTAGCGCTGAGGTAAGCAGTACGCTTTCCGCCATTGCGAAAGCGAGGACGCGTTTTTGGAAAATTGGCAACGATGAAGGTTCTGACCCTAGCCTTGTTGTTTAGCTTGACGGTTGCCAAGCCCGCGCCACCAGTCCGCCGCCCATCCGGCTACCTGGAGCAGCAACATTCCAAAGGCGGACGCTGGTACTTCGCCGCCAACGGCCACGCCGTTTACTGCTATGGACCAGTGATGACCCTACCTCAGGCAAACGGGGATTTTCAGAAAGTCGCCACCTTCTGCCGCGACGGCAGGACTGTCGTGCCTCTGAAGGATTAGCCGTCGCCCGACTTCAGGTTCCGTACAACTATCACAAACAGACCATGCCTTTCAGAATCCCTTGTACACTGAAAAGGCATGCCGGAACTCCCAGAAGTTGAAACCATCGCCCGCGGACTGGCCAGGCAAGTTGGCGGCGACGTGATTGAATCGATCTGGCTGGGCCAGAAGCCCGAGCCGTTGAAATCTCCGGCGCGGGAAATTGCCGCCGCCCTCGACCACAGCCGCATCTCCGCGGTGCGGCGCATGGGCAAGCACATCGTCTTCGACCTCGAACCCAAGACAAAGACCGACCGCCCCAAGAAACCCGGTCCCAATCACGCTCAGTGGATCGTCCACCTGGGCATGACCGGTCGCCTGCAAGTCTGCGAGCCCCAGTCAGAAGTTCTCAAGCATACCCATGCGATTCTGAAGCTGGCGTCGGGCAGGGAACTGCGCTTTGTCGATCCCCGCCGCTTCGGTCGGCTGAGCGTTGCCAGCGCCGGCAGCTTCGACGCGGGAGGCATTGAGCCGCTGGAAGCCGATCTCGACCGCTTCATTCCGTTGTTTCGTGGCCGCAAGACTCCCATCAAGAGCGCGTTGCTCAACCAGAAACTGCTGCGCGGCGTGGGAAACATTTACGCCGATGAATCTCTGTTTCGCGCCGGTATTCGCCCCCGCCGTCGCGCCTCCACCATTACCCGCGACCAACTGTCCGCACTGCTGGCGTCGGTGAAAGAAGTCCTTCGGGAAGCAATTGCTCTCGGCGGCTCGTCCATCTCAGATTATGTCGATGCCGATGGCGAAGAAGGGTTCTTCCAATTGCAACACCGCGTCTACGGCCGCGAAAACGAGCCCTGCCGGGTCTGCGAGACGCCCATTAAACGCATCGTAATTGCCGGCCGCAGCAGCCACTACTGCCCCAAGTGCCAGAAGTGACGGCAATGAGGACGCTCCGCCGCAGTTCTGATAACCTTCTCATCCATGCCTGATTTCTCCATCGGAGTCGATCTCGGCGGCACCAACCTGCGCATTGCTGCCGTCACCGGCCAGGGACAACTCCTCGAGAAAGTTACGCTCGGCACCAAGGTCGCTCTCGGTCGCGACCACGTCATCGACGAAATGTGCGATGCCATTCGACGTTTATCCAGCAAGTACAAAGAGGCCGGAAAGTTCCTTGGCGCCGGCATAGGCGTTCCCGGCCTCATCGACCTGCAAACTGGAATGATGCGGAAGGCGGCCAACCTCCCGGGCTGGGAAAACTATCCCGCCCGCGCAGAAATCGAGCGCCGCTTGGGCCTCCCGAAAAACAACGCCCGCGTGGTCCTCGAGAACGACGCGCGCGTTGCCGCTCTCGGGGAGCAGTGGCTGGGCGCTGCCCGTGGCGTCGCGAATATGGCCGTGCTAACGCTCGGAACCGGAATCGGCGGTGGCATTGTGCTGGGGGGAAAAATCTGGCACGGCATGAATGGCATGGCGGGCGAATTCGGGCACGTCACCCTTGAACCGGAAGGTCATCCCTGCGGCTGCGGCAACCGCGGATGCTCCGAGCAGTATGCTTCGGCCAGCGCAATTGTTCGGATGGCCCGCGAAGCCATCGCCAGCGGCGAGGCGCCGTCGCTGGCCCAGGCCGCTTCATCGGAGGGCGAATTCGGCGCGAAGGCCATCTACATCCTCGCAACGGAGGGGGACGAGCACGCCCGCCGCATCTTTGCCAGCTTCGGACGCTACCTTGGCATACTGCTTGCCGGCCTGATCAATGTTTTGAATCTCGAGATGTACGTCATCGGTGGAGGCGTGTCGAGTGCGTGGGACGCTTTTGCGCCAAGGATGTTCGAAGAATTGCGCCAGCGGTCACTGGTCTACGCGGCCACGACTCCCACCGACCCGCTGAGAAGCGATCCTTCCGGGAAAAAAGATCCCCCCGCAGCGGAAGCCGAAAGCGGTAGCGAACGAAAAACCATCATCACCCGCGCCGTGTTGGGAAGCGATGCGGGATTGTACGGAGCTGCGCGCGTGGCGGTGCTGGCAGGGTAGAACTCATTGTGTGACCTGCCAGCTGAAGCATTCGTGTAATTGATTCCAAAACAATGTCGGCTCCCACGCCCGATCAGACTTTGGTGTTTCCAACCAACCAAAGAACCTCGGGAGAAAGGAGCCGAACACGATGATTATAGATTCTCTCTTAGTGTCAAGGTTTTTCTCTCTAGGAGAGGTGCAGGAGAACCCTCTCTCTTTTTTCTGGTCGCTCAAGCGCAAGCAGCAACGGCACAGGCAGGCAGGTGCAGCGCGCAC
>JBAUVZ010000464.1:0-5883 GCA_049583505.1 Candidatus Sulfotelmatobacter sp. | reverse complement strand
AGGCGCACGTCGAATCCTCCCATGGAGTGGCCGACGAGAATGTAAGGCGGCGGGACGGCGGCGCTTTGCAAGAGTTCGTGCAGTTCCTCGGCGATGACTTTGCTGGTGCGGGGACGAGGACTGGGGTCGCTGTAACCGATGCCCGCGCGATCGTAGGAACAGACGCGCGTGAACTTTGCGATCTCGGGCTGCACCTTGTGCCAGGAGATGAATGAATCGCCGAGACCGGCATCGAGGATGACGGTGGGCGATCCCTCTCCGGTGCAGTAAATGTGCATCGAAAGCGAAGGACGACCGAACCCGCCGCTGGGAATATTCACGCGTTTTCCGGGCATGGGATGGAAGCGGCGCTCGCGGGTCTCAGAAATGTTCTGGTAGAGGAAGCCGACGAAGAGGGCAGCCATGATCAGAGTGATGAGCACTCGAACCATGCGACGCAGCCACGATTGGGAGATGGTGGACGGAATCGGCGTATCGGGCATGCGCTTCTTCTGCGTAAGAGCACGCGGGCAGGGTGCCGCTTGCACTCTGCGGCATTCTACATCACTGGCGGCACGGTGATGCCCATGACCGCCAACGTGCGAATCAGTTCGCGGCGGACGACGGCGACCGTGGCCAGCAGGAATTGCTTTCGCTTTTCATCGGGCTCGTTCAGGATGGGATAACGGTGATAGAAGGTGTTGAAAAGTTGTGCCAGTTGAAAAGCATGCTTGGCAAGGTAGGCTGGCTCGGTGGTTGCGATGCATTGGTCGACCAGGTATGAAGTTTTCGATGCGGCCAGCCAGAGTTCCCAAATCTCGTTGCTCCCGATTGCATCTGCGCTGTCGCTTGCCAGAAATAAGGTCAGGTCCGCAGCCGAGACCTTGCTGGCAAAGTCCCGACCGAAAGTTTCTGGATCGATCGCCGCCTTCTTGAAGATGCTGGTGGCACGGACTACAGCGTACTGTGCGTAGGGCCCAGTTTCGCCTTCGAAGCTGAGCGCCTCTTTGAAATCGAAGGCGATGACCGACTGCTTGGTGAACTTCAGCATGAAGTAACGCAGGGCACCGATCGCGATCTGGGTGGCGATGGAGAGGCGCTCGGCATCCGTAAGCTGAGGATGGCGGGAGTCGACTTCGTTCTTGGCGGAGGCGATGAGCTGATCGAGCAGGTCATCGGCTTTCACACCGAAACCCTTGCGTCCGGAGACTTCGACATAGGAGCGGGTCTTGTCTTCTTCGCTGAGCGTGTAGCCGAGTTCGGCGGCGCAGCGCGGCGTGAGCGCGACCATTTCGTAAGAAAAATGCGTGTAGTGGTCGGCTGCCTCGTTGTGGCCGAGTCCGCGGAGGGCTTCGATGACCGTGTTTTGTGCCTCGGACTGGCGGGTGTCGATCACGTTGTAGATTTCGGCCACGTCGCCGAAGTGTGGGTGATCTTTCTCACCGTGCGTGGCAGAGATCCAGCAGTCGTGCTGGTTGGGATAGCGGTAGAACTTGCGATAGGCAAAATCGCGGCCGAGCAAGCCGAACTTCCACATGTGGTAGGCGATGTCTTTGCCCACATAGCCTACGGTTCCGTTGGAGCGGACGATTACTTTCTGGTCTTCCTCGGAAATTTTCTCCAAATCCCCGGTGTTCTCCGTGTCTTCTGTCGTTGAGGCCGTACCGGCGCGGCGCATCACCCAGCAACCTTTGTTCTTGCCTTCGTTCTCGTAAGTGAGTACGCCTGCTTCTTTCAGCTTGGTGAAGGCCGCATGCCAGAAGTGTAGGTGCAGGATTTCGCTTTCGCGGGGAAGGAAATCGTATTCGATGTCGAGGCGGTCCATGGTTTCGAGGTGCCGGCGGAGAACGGCGGTCGAGATCAGTTCGGCGATTGCGGCAGTTTCGCTAGCGGAGTCTTCAATGCCATGCAGCGTCTGGGCGCGGACTTGCAGATTTTGCTTGTCCTGCTCGTACCACTGCGAGACGCGGGCGTAAAGATCCCAGCAGTAGTAGTCGAAGCGGGGCTGGCGGGCGAGGGCCTCGATTTCAGCGCGGGATTTTTTCTCGATATGTGTGAAACCCACGACCACATCAGCGACCTGCACTCCTGTGTTGTCGATGTAGTTCTGGATGTCCACTTCCCTGCCCGCGTAGCGCAACAGCCGGACAAACGTGTCGCCGAGAATGGCGTTGCGGAGGTGACCGATGTGGGCGGCCTTGTTGGGATTGATGCTGGTGTGCTCGACCAAGATCTTGCCCACGGGAACGGCGGCGGGCGGCTTCTGGTCGGCGGCCAGCGCTGTGGCCATCCAGGCGCGGTCGATTTTGACGTTCAGGTAGCCCGGAGGCGCGACCTGCATTTCGGAGATGCCCTCGATGGAACCGAGACCAGCGCGGATGGCTTCCGCAATCTTAAGCGGAGCGGTGCGCAGCGGCTTGGCAAAGGGAAAAACAGGGATGGCGAAATCCCCGAGTTCGACTTTCGGCGGTTGTTCGATGACAACTTTCGGCAGGGGTGACCCCGGGTAGCGGC
The DNA here is from genome assembly GCA_049583505.1 of Candidatus Sulfotelmatobacter sp. GTDB lineage: Bacteria > Acidobacteriota > Terriglobia > Terriglobales > Acidobacteriaceae > Sulfotelmatobacter. Next base: position 3,390 of record JBAUVZ010000464.1, on the reverse strand, counting down.
TCGCAAGAAACTCTCCGATGCGCATGGCCAGACGGTGTTCGAGATGACGATACAAAGCTTCCCTCTGAGCTGTCTAAGAAGATAGTGATTCTAGCAGAGCACGCGGCGGACGCTGGTTTGACGCAAGGTGCACGGTTCCCTATGATGAAAAATCGGTCTTTGCTCTTCTATGCGCATAGCCTACCTTGAGTGTTTTTCCGGCATGAGCGGCGATATGTTCCTGGGCGCACTCGTGGATGCCGGAGTTCCGGCTTCGCTGCTGGAGAAAACTGCAGCGGCGCTGGATGTGGGCGCACGGCTGGAGGTTTCACGCGTGGTGCGCAGCGGAATTTCGGCTACCAAGGTGGATGTTTACGTTGATGGAGAGAAGGACTTGCCGCGCGAGGAATACTGGGAGCGGCAGGAGCGCGAACACGAACATTCACATGAGCACCGTGGGCATTCGCATTCCCGTCCTGGTGAGAGTTCGCGGGCGGGGACGCCCGCACCACATTCACATTCGCACGAGCACGGTCGCGGGCTTAGTGAGATCCGCGGGATCATTTCTGCGGCTGCGATATCGGAGCCTGCGAAGAAGACTGCTATCGCCATCTTCGAAGCGCTGGGACGGGCGGAGGCGAAGATTCACAATACTTCTATTGAGAACGTGCATTTCCACGAAGTCGGCGCAGTGGATGCGATGGTGGATATCGTGGGTGCGGCCGTCGGGGCGGAGGCGCTGGGAGTGGATGAGATTATCTGTTCACCCTTGAACGTCGGCGGCGGGACGGTGAAGTGCGCGCATGGGACGTTTCCGGTACCGGCCCCGGCGACGGTGGAATTGTTGGCGGATGCTCCCGTGTATTCCTCTGGCTTGCAGGCGGAGTTGGTGACGCCCACGGGCGCGGCGATCGTGAAAACGCTGGCTGCGCGCTTCGCGGCGTTTCCGGAGATGAAGATTGAGAAGTCGGGGTATGGTGCGGGATCGCGGGATTTTCCGGGGCATCCCAATGTGGTGCGGTTGACGATTGGGGAGACTGCCTCGAATGCGCTGGCTGCGAAGACCGCGTCAGGGACGATTACGGTGCTGGAAGCCAATCTCGACGATTTAAATCCGCAGGTTTTTGGGTACGTGATGGATCGGTTGTTCGAAGAAGGCGCGCTGGATGCCTTTGGCATGCCCGTGCAGATGAAGAAGAACCGTCCGGGGACGCTGCTGACGGTTCTGTGCAAGCCGGAGGATGCCGGCAAGCTGACGCAACTGATCTTCACAGAAACGACGACGCTGGGGGTGCGGCGGCGGGACGAAATGCGTCAGACTCTGGCGCGACGGTGGGAGACGGTCGGGACACGGTGGGGCGAGGTGAGGATCAAGATCGCCAGCATGAACGGAACGGTCACCAACTACGCGCCGGAATACGAAGATTGCCGGCGAATCGCGACGGAGCATCATGTGCCCTTGAAAACGGTGATGCAGGAAGCCGCGCGATTGTACTCGAACTGCGGGCGCGAGTAGGAGTCCAGCGTAGATACGTTAAGCGATGATTGAGCAGAAAACCAGCGAGGTTCAATCGAGCTACGACAGCGTGGCCGATGAGTACGCGCGGCATATCTACGACGAATTGCGGCACAAGCCCCTGGACCGGCAACTGCTCGATCGGTTTGCTCAACGCGTACGCGGGCAGGGAATGGCGTGCGATCTCGGCTGCGGACCGGGACAGGTGGCTCGCTATCTGAAAGCGCGCGACGTGGCCGTCTGCGGAGTGGACTTGTCGCCGGGCATGGTTGAGCGGGCTCGCCAGCTTAACCCTGGCATTGAATTCTTCCAGGGCGACATGAGGGCGCTTGATGTGCCGGAGGAGACATGGGCCGGGATCGCGGCGTTCTACGCCATCGTTAACCTTCCGCCCGCCGATTCAAAGAAAGCGTTGCGCGAGATGTGGCGGGTCTTGCAGCCCGGAGGACTGCTGCTAATGAGTTTCCACGTTGGTGACGAGGTTTCGCACGTGGAAGATTTGTGGGGCTGCGCGGTGTGTCTCGACTTCTATTTTTCCCGTACTGAGGACGTTGCTAATTATCTGCGTGCGGCACGTTTCGAGGTTGACGAGATTGTTGAGAGGGAGCCGTACGCCCCCGAAGTTGAATACCAGAGCCGGCGGGCTTACATTTTCGCGCACAAGGCAGCGGTGGAAACGATATCAGTATGAGCCGGAAGTTCTACATCACGACGCCAATTTACTACGTGAATGCGCATCCGCACATCGGGCATGCCTACACGACCATTGCGTGCGACACGATTGCGCGGCGGCAGCGCCAGCTGGGCGCGGACACGTTTTTTCTTACCGGCACGGATGAGCACGGGCAGAAGATCGAACGGGCGGCGCAGGCCGCGGGAAAGACCCCGCAGCAATATGCTGACGAGATTTCGGCCGAATTTCGCCGGTTGTGGAAGCGGATGGGAATCTCGAACGACGACTTTATCCGCACCACCGAAGACCGGCACAAGAAGCGCGTACAGGTGCTTTTCCGAAAACTCCGCGATGATGGGTACATCTACAAGGGCACTTATACCGGACAGTATTGCGTTTATTGTGAGGCCTATGTCGATGGCGCGCAGCCGGGCGATCCTTGCCCCACTTGCGGGCGCATCACAGAGACGGTGAAGGAAGAGAACTACTTTTTTAAGCTCTCGACGTTCCAGGACAAGCTGCTAACGCTGTATGCGAATCCCGAGTTCATACGTCCCGAAACGCGGCGCAACGAGGTGATTTCATTTGTGCGTTCGGGGCTGCGCGATCTTTCGATCAGCCGCTCGACGTTTACGTGGGGCATTCCTGTGCCTGACGATCCCAAGCACGTGATTTATGTCTGGCTGGACGCGCTGGCAAACTATATCACCGCAATTGGCTATGGTTCTTCGCACGCTGGAGCGCAGGAGGCGTTCAACAAATTCTGGCCTGCGGATGTACACATGATCGGGAAGGAAATTGTCCGCTTCCATTGTGTGTATTGGCCGGCGTTTCTGATGGCGGCTGGACTGCCGGTGCCGAAGGCGATAGTGGCGCATGGGTGGCTGCTGTTTGAAAAGAGCAAGATGTCGAAGTCGCGCGGCAACATCGTTCGCACGGAGACGATTCTTGACGTGCTCGGCGCAGACGCGCTGCGGTATTTTCTGCTGCGGGAAGTGGTGTTCGGACAGGATGGATCGTTTTCCTTCGACGCGCTGGTGCAGCGGTATAACTCCGACCTGGCAAATGGGTTGGGGAATCTTGCCAGCCGTACGCTGAACATGATCAACCGCTATTTCAAGGGCGAGGTGCCATACCCGTCGCGTGGCGCGTCGAAAACCGCCGGCGATGATGCCATTACCGAGTTGGCGCGGAAGACGATTCGCGAATTCGGGATGCTGTT
>JBAUVZ010000463.1:0-2514 GCA_049583505.1 Candidatus Sulfotelmatobacter sp. | reverse complement strand
GCCCGGGGGGGTAATGCTAACCGCTCCATAAAATGACCTAGGCTTCCTGGACTAATCCGTTTGAGCAGTTTACGGGACGCAGCGCTCGCGTAATCATGCCTGCGCGTGAAAAGAATCACTGAACGCGATCGCAGGCAATGTCCTCGCTTCCCGCAACTACTCCAGGTACAGGCTCGTGAAGTTCAGCCCTTACGCTCCGAAATAGAGTTGGGCAAGGCGGTGCTGGGACGAGTGCAGAACCTCAGCAAAGGTGGTCTCTGCCTCATCAGCCCACAACCCTTGGCGCGATCCTGTCTGGTCCGCTGTGAGATCGGCGTTTCGGAAATCCCCGTCAGCATTCCCACCTTGATGCAGGTGCGCTGGACGCGGAAACAAAACCTTCAGGCTGATACCTACCTTACTGGTCTTCAATTCCTGCTGTGAATACGCAACGCTCCTACTTTTCTCGAGTACTTTTCTCGAGCCTTCGCGCTTCTCTACCGTTGAGTAGCCCATTCGGTCTAGCCACAATGACTACTTCAGTTAACTAGTCCATTGGAACTAGACTCCGCGGAGCTTGTCAAGATAGCCAAGAGGGGAGCAGTTTAGACGGGCTACGCGAAAAAGGCTTAAGCCAATGACGCTTGACCTCAGTATCTCGGCTACTCTCCCGCCGAATGCCTTTTGGGGGTGATCTCAATGGACCTCATCTTGTGTTACCAACGACCCTGGACCTACAAAATCCTCCTGACGTTGGCTATGGGACTCACTGTTGTCTCAAGCGGCTGCGGAGCAATCCAAGGGAAGCAGTCCTCCCCGTCCTCAGCAGCTAAACACCTACTGTCAGTCGCAATTGCTCCTCCGAATGCAGCGCTTGCTCTGGGCAATCACCTGCAATTCAGCGCCACTGCTTTGTTCAGCGACGGCAGCAAGACCGACATCACTAGCACGGCAACCTGGATTTCGGCGCAACCGAATGTGGCCGTCATTAGTGCTCCGGGAATGGCAACCACCAAAGGAATCGGCGACACGTCTATCTCCGCGGTCTATGAATCGATAAGCGGTTCTTCGACTCTTACAGTAGCTCCGTCTGCATTGGTATCCATGGCAGTGATGCCACAAGCTGTTTCTTTAACGCCCAACCATTCGGTTCAACTGAGTGCAACCGGAACATTCACGGATGGCAGCAGCCGTGATCTTTCGAGTTCTGTCACCTGGAGCGCGAGTCCGGGCGGCATTGTGGCCGTCAGCAGCAACGGTTTGGCCACCGGAAAAGGGCTCGGTGCGTCGACGGTCATCGCAGTTTTGAATTCCGTCAGTGCCACAGACGCGGTTGCGGTTGTAGCACCGACGCTGAACTCCATTTCTATTGCACCCAGTGGAGGGTCGATTCCGCTGGGAGGAAATCAACAACTTTCGGCCATTGGAACGTACAACGATGGCAGCACCCAGGATCTGACGAGTTCTGTCCAGTGGTTCTCTTCTAATCCCATAATTCTGAGCTTCAGCAGCGCGGGCCTGGCAGCTGCGGATTCTTTGGGAACGGTTACCGTAACTGCAACTTTGGGCACGATCAGCGCCACGAGTCTGTTGCAGGTGAATCCGCCGGTCATCGTCTCCTTCTCTGTTGCGCCCTCAAATAACGTGATTGCTCTTGGCGCGCACCAGCAGCTGAGTGTGATCGCAACTCTTAGCGACGGTACAACTCAGGACATGACCACGAGTGTGTCATGGAGTTCCGCGGATCCATCCATTGCCAATGTCAGTAACCAAGGCTTGCTGCTTGCCGAGCAGGTTGGACAGACGACGATCTCCGTCTCCTCGAATTCGGTTGCAGGTTCGGCCAGTGTAACCGTCAAACCTGTCCTTGCCGTTTCTTACTTCTCAAATGCCCACACTTCTGGAACCCCCGACGCGACAGTTCGGCTCACCAATCCCGGAATTACCGGCGGAAATCTCTGTGCCCAGATTTATGTCTTTGATCAAGACCAACAGCTCTCCGAATGCTGCGGTTGTCTCGTGTCACGCGACGGTTTGCTGACGCTTTCCGTTAATACGGATCTAACGGGCAATCCCCTGACCGGCTCCAAATCCAAAAATGGCGTGGTCAAAATTGTTTCCGCCGATGCATCCGGCAACGCCTCGTGCAATCCAAGTTCGATCGCCCCGGATGCGTCGCTGGCAGCATGGTCAACCAACATTCAGAAGCAAAATGCGTCTTCCTTCGCAATTACGGAAACGTCGTTTCAGCTAGGACCACTCGGCGATGACGAGCTTGCTGCTTTGCAAAGTCAATGTTCTTTTTCTTCCACCCTCGGAAGCGGACAGGGCGTGTGTAGCTGCGGGACAGTCGTTGGAGGCGGTACAGAAGGTACGCCATGATGGTACCTAACTTTAACCAGCGGCTTGCGCGCTGGGCGCATACTCACCCCTTCTGAAACCGGGCCTAAGGAGAAGTACTGCGCACGTTTCCAGTCCCCGCACTGCAGGAAACCAAATCTTACTTCTCGAAAAAGGGAGAAGAACGCGCTAGTT
>JBAUVZ010000462.1:0-2045 GCA_049583505.1 Candidatus Sulfotelmatobacter sp. | reverse complement strand
GAAACACAGATCGATTTCATTGGACATTTTGACTTGGAGCGAATCACCACTGGCGCGGAGGATGCTTTTGTGAAGTATCTTTGCCACACCAAGAACGGTAAATCGTTCCGGAACGTGGAGTATCTCCAAATCAAGAACGGAAAGTTGCAATCCATTGAGTGTTATTTCGGCGCGCAATCCAGCTTTCCGTCAGCAGTGAGCACCGGGCAGAAGTAACTACAGACCTGGAAGCAAGGGGTTCCATTCATGAGCGCCCGCGAGATTCAGGATGAGAAGGCCATTGCACGTGAGATGTTTGTTCAACACGATGCTCACGCCAATGCGGACGTTTCGGCTAGCCGAGTGCGGGGGGATACGATTTGCTCCATCAAGAGCACACGTGATTACACTCTTGAATCGACCGCGGAAAACGGGTTCTCTGAACCTGCAGATATATCATTGCTTCCTGTAACCCGAGTTGATGCTGCAAACCTCATGCGAGTCTTGCGTCAGTTGGAGGTTATAGCAAAACGACGGGCGCCACGAATCGCGGTCAAGGCTAGGGGTAGCATCCTATTCTTGGATTTAGCAGACATCTCGGCAGTGCAAGCCGAAGGTAATTACGTTTCGTTGCGACACCGACCTAATCCCTATTTGGTGCACGAGTCCCTCTCGTCCATGGCGGAGAAGCTCAAACCCTACGGTTTTATTCGCATCCACCGCTCGGTCGTCGTGAATATTTCGGCCGTGGAGGAGATCCAACCTTTACCGACGGGGGAGTACAGGCTGCGTGTAAAAGGTGGGAAGGAATACTTGGTAACGCGTACATACAAACACAACCTCAGAGATCTGGCTCAACTCTGGGTAGGCTCAGAGCGCCTTTGCGGCTAACAGGCACGCCCGATTTCGCCAGTCACGGCGTACTTCTGCTTTCGCGCCTTGGTTCCGGGCATTTCACGTCCGGTATTGCCGCTTTGAGTTGTCGGCTGTTCTTATTCGCATCCAGCCAGACGAGGACGGTCGAAATTGCCATTCCAATCGACCACGCTTTGCCTATGAGAGCAGCACGATTGCTGATCGTAAGTAGACTTGACGCAAGGAAAAGGGCCCCTGAGATGCCTACAACGACTCTAGCGCCCTTTGGAAAAATGGCAAGAATGAACAAGGCTACTGTGGCTCCTGCCAGCAGAGGCCAGCCGAAATAGAAGGTAACAGCGACTGAACTTGGCCGGAGAAGGCCCAATAAGAATGCGTGTAAATATCACGGGAGTGCCAGTAGAAACGACAGCCTACCCACAGTAAGGCCAGCGGGCCTGCCGATGCCCTGAGTTCCGGCCCGCTTCCCCTCGCGTCGTAGCGTCCTGATCAACAAGAATAGGCTCCCCAGAACTATTATCGCGAGCGTGAACTTGTAAAATGTACTCATGCGACCTCCGAGGCGTAATTCCACGCCACGATTATCCCTGAAAAGCCGCAAAACTAATGCAAAATCGCCATAGCTTCATTGATCCTTGACCAGGGTTCCAAACGACTCCAAGCAATTCTGCCGGATTAGAAAACTACCCGTTCCTAAAGCCATGGGGAAACCCAATGAGACAGCTCTCGAACGGGCTTCAACGTGAGCGATTTCGGGCGGGATTTCTAAAATCGCTGTCGCGGCGGTGTAACACCTCCTTGTCGATGGGTCATCACAGTGGCCAATATCCGCGCAGCCTTCCTTCGGGATGTCAAGAAGAGCGAGAGACCGGGCATGGATTCCTCAACACAAACACAATCTCCAGAACTTCGTTATAAAGTGCTCTAGCTGTTTCTCGGTCAAGTGTCTCGCCGAAAGCTGTCAGACCGAATTCTTCGACGCTGCAAGGAATCTTGGCGCCGCCGTGCATGACGAACACGTCTTTCTTCCACTGCCTGTTGACGGCCTCGACCGCCGCCGTCATCGCAACCTCGATTTCAACCTGTTCCACTGTGCGTTGTTCCATCGTCTTCGCTCCATAGCAGTTCTGGATATCAGCTTGATGTTTACTGCCTGGACGAACCTTCAGGTTCATCGGACACATCGCCGT
>JBAUVZ010000461.1:0-5554 GCA_049583505.1 Candidatus Sulfotelmatobacter sp. | reverse complement strand
ATCACGAACGGCTGTTGCTGGCGCTGCGGATGGTGGTGCATGGGGCGGCGATGCTGCTGATCGAAAAGGCCATTCTGCCGGAGGATGCCGAGGAGGCGCGGGCGGTCTTTGCCGCAGCAGTAACGGCGCTGCTGCAGACAGCTGACGAGCTCTAAGGCCGGCACCAGCCAGCTTCAATCTATGGCAGTTCCAAATCGAGAGCGTAGATTTCGCTGGTACGTGGAGTCTAATGGAGCTGGGGACACATTCCACCCATCCAACCTCTAGCACAGAACCGGGAAACGGGGCACCCGGCCCAAGCGGTTTCAGCCCGGTGGAAGGCGGGCCATCCCCCCAAACGCTCACGGCTTGGCCGGGCCTGCCGCCGGAACGAGATTCCGCCCGCCCAGCCCGTCGTCCTCTTCCCTCATTGCCGAAGATACGTTCAGTATGTAGACCGGCACGTCTGGATTAAAGAACAAATCATACTGTATGGGCCGCTTTGTGCTGGCCAGCGCCTGCTGCAGGAGTTCGCGCGCCGGAACCCTCTCCCCGCCCATTGCGGCTTGCGTCGTCATAAACAGACTTCTGGATACGGCTCCGAAGAGCACTTTCTTGCCCGTGGTGGACTGCAGAGCGGCAAGAATAGACTCAATTGCGTCGTTGACGCTGCGCGTTGCTTTAGCGAGAGTCAGAGGAGTATCCAGAAGCGGAGATATTTCCTGCAGCGAGCCCGTTTCGTCCCTGACCTCTGTGCCAACAACCGTGAGTTGCCCGTCCGGGTCTACCCGTAGGACGTACCTCCCAGGGTTGTCGGTCGCGTTGTATTCCTGGATTAATCTGGCGAGAACAAGGCGCTCTGCGTCAGGGTCTGATGCGTCCCTCGGCTCTGGAAAGGTGCCGGTGAACAATCCTCCAGCCGGCCGAGTCACGCCCTTTTCCTCTGGGTGAGCGGCCCGCCATTTTGTGCCAGTATCGTCGGCGAGATCGAAACGACTGTAGCCTGGGGCGGATTCCCAGCTGATTTGCCAGCCGTACTCCAGGCGCACGGCATAGAGTGCCTGAAACAGCGGTATGGGGTCGTTGGCTGTGACGGTGACTACGGAGCCGCCATGCTGGATACGCGCGCGGTCAAAAAACTTCGGCGTCGTCGTCGACTGGGCCGAAATGAGGCCGGATGACACGGCCAACACTGCTAATATCCGCATACCGTTGATCATTCGGGGGCCTCGGTTCAATAGGCAATCGTGCCGCTGCACACACCGGCGCGGCATACTTTTACGGTATTTGAGCCTATCGTCTGCGTGAGCAGGTTGGTCGCGTAGGGGTCGATGCCATCGTAGTTCATTTCTTGGTAAATGGTCACGACGCAGGGAAATTCAACGTCGTGGGCCGCTCCCTGGGTCTGGATAAGGTTCACGACCCCACTCCCAAAGCCCACCGTGTCTAGGCCATATTGGTTGTGCCCGGCGTCGCCTTGGTCCACGACCCAAGTGCTGCCCGCCACGGTTGGGTACTGATCCATATTCGATCCGTTCCACCAGCAGGTGTTTGTGCCGACCACAGGGCTGCTCTCCTTAACCGAGTTGCCGTCGTAACTGGAGGTGCTGGGCGTGAGGGTCATCAGGAACTGCCCGGCGCTGATTTGGTAGACGCCCTCGAACTCGGTGATTTCGCCCGTTGGGACCGCCACGTTGTCGCCGCCGCTCGGGTCGAAAAATCTGGAGGGGCAGCTGGGAGCCTGCTTCCCCTCAGATTGCAGGTACGCGGAGGTCTTTGAAGTGGTGGTTCCGACAGCAACCCCGGTGTGTGTTCCGGAGTAATTCACGGTGGCGATGCTGGTGTTCGCTGTGGTCCAATTGCCGTAGAAATAGCCGCTAACGTCTTCGAGTCCCCCGTCGCAGCTGTCCTCGGCGCTCACGCCATTGTCCGACGTTGCGTGCAGCACTATGCCAAGGGGATTGAAATCGAGATAGCCGGTGCCATAGTACCCGCAGCATTCTGCGCAGCCGTAGGTTACGTGCCTAGGTCTTGTCGTAAACGATCTTGCCCTCGCAACAGAACACCAATATCCTTGTTGGTGAGATCGCGCCACTCGTAGGTGCCGGAAGTGAGGTCTAGGGGAAGCGTCTTCCCGCTCTTGTCGGGCACCCGCTGGCGAATCAGCGTTCCGATATCGACCCACATCTGCTGGTCTGGCTGAAGGGTTTGCTCCGTCTCATACCTCGCCGCACCCCCATTATAAACGATGGTAAGGCGAGCTCGTGCGGGCGCGGTGCCGCCGTTTCCTGCGGTGAGTATTGAATCATGCAGCGGATCGTACTCCCACTCACTGCCCACCCAGTGGAATGCTAGTTGATCGCTAAAGGGAGCTTGCGTTTCGACGGATCAGGGGGTTACTGCAGTTTCGCGTATTCCGACTTGGCTTCTTTCAGGATGGGGAGATCGGGGTCGGCGTCTTTCCAGAAGGCGAAGAAATCCTGGTAGGCGGTGCGGCTTTTCTGGGAAACGTGCTGGAGCGCGTAGGCGCGGCCCAGGCCCAACTGGGCGAGAGACATGAGCGGGTCGGCGGGAGCAAAGTTGTGGAGAGCGAGAATTTTCTGGAACTCCTGCGCGGCTTCACTTCCGTGACCGCCCTTCAGATAGGCAAGTCCGCGGAAATACAGAGTCGGCGTGGGCGCCCGATCGTAGGAGTTAGCCGGCTGCAGGAGTTCGATGGCCTTGGCTGCATCGCCGCCGTTGAGCGCCACTGCCGCCCGCACGCCGGGCACATAAACGGCTTGAACGAAAACATCGTCTGGGCGGCTGCTGGCGACCTCTTCTGCCAGGTCGAGGGCCTTCTTGTTGTCTCCGGCAAGAGCTAGAACGTCTGCTGCGTAGAGTTTCTGGTTGTAATCCTCAAGAATCGCCAAGGACGCGTTGGCGGAAGCAATCGCGTCTTTGCGATTTCCTGCCAGTGCCTGCACCCACCCCCGCTGATTCACGGGAACCGCCTCCGAACTCTTGACCTGGAGTCTTTGACCGACCTGGGTGGCTTTCTCATAAAACTCTGCGGCTCGACGGAGTTGCCCGTGGGAGGCCGCGAGTTCACCATCGCGATAGCGGGCACTCCACTCCAAGTCGGGTTGCGCCTTGCCCATCGATTCTTCGTGTTTCATGGTGGCGAGATCGCCCTCTGCCACTGCTACGATGGCTAAGGTATCGTGAAGGAGCACGAAGTCGGGATGGAGCCTCAGCCCTTCGTTGGCGACAGTCTTAGCTTCCTCGAGCCGGTTTAGGCCCATGTAGGCGCGAGCCGAACCCTCATAGGCGCGCGAATCATCAGAGTCCGCGCGCAGAGCGCCCTGGGTATTCTCCAGAGCATGGTCAAAGTCGCCGAGCTGCAACTCGGTAGCCGCGAGGTTGATGTAGGGGGTATTGTCGCGAGGATAGGTCTGCTTGTAGAGCTCGTAGGCGGCGTTGCCCTTTTCCAACTGGCCCGCGTCGGCATAATAGTGGGCGGTGATGTAAAGTCGCTCGTGCTCGCTGGCGCGGTCCTTCAGATCGAAGGCTTTCCCGCGATATTCCTCAGAGGTTTCCATTTGCCCGTAGTTGAGGTACACGGTGCCCAGCCGGGCATAAGCCAAAGCGAAATTAGAATCGAGCTCGATGGCTTGCTTGTAAAAGGGGATTGATGCCAGATCATCCCCCGCAGTGTGCTTCTGATCTCCCAGAGAGAAGGCCTTGAGGGCTGCGAGCGACGAGGTGGTCGCTTCCTCCAGCGGTTTGTCAAACTTCTGGATGGAGGTGAGGGACTCGCCGAGTTTTTCGCGCAACTGGGTGGTGGATTGGTCGAGGGCCTTCAGCACCTGCTCCTTGCTGTCGGCGCGCGCCTGCACGTCGGCGAGGGTGTCGCCGGTCGCGGCGTTGACGGCATCGAGCGTTACGACGTACTGGCTGCCCATGCCGGCGATCGATCCGCCGATCACGGCTTTCACTCCGGTGCGCTGGGCAATTTCGCGTCCGATGCCGGGGGTGATGCGCTCGTCTGGAGATTTGCCCATCAGGCTCAGGGTGTGGCGAGTCTTTTCGTCAGAAACCACGTTCAAGAAAGGAGACTGCTGGAGGTCGACCGCGAGCGCTTTCTTGAGGGTTCCGTCGAAAACCGCATCGCCCGTGGTATTGACGAAAGTCCGTGAGCAGAATTGAGTCCTTCTCGGTGATGGCATGAGCGCGCGAGGAACGGAAGTAGAGTGCGCCAGCCACGGTCACGAGTAGGAGCGTTGCGATGGGGACGAGAATCTTCCACAATGGGCGGCGCGGGAGCCCTCCCGTGACTTGCACAGGGAGTTGCACCGGAACGGAGGCGCTGGGCTGGGTGAGGGAGACGCGGGCTGAGCTGGTTCGCTGGGGCGGCTGGGAGCTGGATGCGGAAGTGGGGGCTGAGGTAAGTGGGCTTGAGGGTGGCGGCAGCTCGGCTTCGCTTTGTACTTCGCTCTGTACTTCGCTTTGTACGGCGGAGCGTCCCGAATCCGAGTCGCGCTTCAGACGCTGCAGATCGGCGCGGAGATCGCCGGCATGTTGGTAGCGGAGGTTGCGATCTTTCTCCAGCGCTTTATTCACGATGCGTTCGAGTTCCAGCGGGAGATCGGGATTCAGGCGCACCGGAGCTGCGGGCGCTTTGTGAAGAATGGAATCGAACAGAGCGGCTGAAGTTTCGCCGCGGAACGGAAGCACCCCCGTGGCCATCTCGTACAGGACGGCGCCGAAGGAGAACAGGTCAGTGCGTCCGTCGGTTTCTTTACCCAGGGCCTGCTCGGGCGACATGTAGGCGACGGTTCCGAGGGCGGTACCGGGGCTGGTCAGGTGGGGAGCGTTCGAGCCGACTGTAGCTTCTCCCATGCCCCCGTCGGCGCGGCCGGTGATGGGGGTTACTTTGGCTAAGCCGAAGTCGAGGATCTTGGCGTGGCCGCGCTTGGTAACAAAGAGATTGGCGGGCTTGATGTCGCGGTGCACGATGCCTTCGGCGTGGGCTGCGTCGAGGGCGTCGGCGATTTCGATGGCCAGCGCCAGGACGGCGTCGGTTTCCATGGGGCGGCCGGCAATGCGATGCTTGAGGGTGATGCCATCCAGGAATTCCATGGCGATGAAGGGATGGCCGTCGTGCTCGCCGATATCGTGGATGGTGCAGATGTTGGGATGATTCAGCGCCGATGCTGCCTGGGCTTCGCGCTGGAAGCGGCTCAGGGTTTGGGGATCACGCACTACTTCCTCGGGCAGAAACTTCAGGGCTACGAAGCGGTGAAGACGGGTGTCTTCGGCTTTGTAGACCACGCCCATGCCACCGCCGCCCAGCGTTTCGATGATGCGGTAGTGCGAGATGGTTTGGCCGATCATTTATCTGCCGGACGTTGGGCTTTTCGAGTGGCTTCATCTTACGGAGGAGGCGTGTGCTAGTCAACGAATGACGCGGGGATGTCGCCGCAACATGAGAAGTTCCTCTTTGTGCAAAGTAGAAAGTTCCGCTTTGATGGCGCATGGCGGAATCAGGAGAGGGGCTGTGGATGTCGGCGAAAGAGCGGGATCGACTGAAGGT
>JBAUVZ010000460.1:0-1791 GCA_049583505.1 Candidatus Sulfotelmatobacter sp. | reverse complement strand
CGACGCGGAAGGTTAACACAAAGGGGAGTGGTCGTGCTCCATGAGTCTATCGTCTTGCGCTCCCCGAGTCGGACGTGAGAGATCGGACACATTACGAAGGCTTTTCTTGCAAGCCGATCAGGATTGCCCGTTCTCAGGGGCGATGCTAGGCTGCAAATAGGTGAACTCGGCCAACCTCAGCTCCGTGAATTCGAGCCAGACAGCGAGCGGCCGCCCCATGGCGTGGCTGCAATCAGCGACGGCGGAAGTGTGGCTAAAGTTTTTGCTGGCGTTGGTCGGATTGGGGCTGGCGTTCGGGGCGGCCTTGCTTTCGACGGCGTCCGGTGAGGCCGGCAATCTGTGGGCGTCGGTCATTCTCGCGTCCCTTGCGCTCTTGATGGCGGCCTTTGTGGGGTTGGTTACGGTGCCCTACTTGGCGCGGCGGGTGGCGATCGAGCGTTTGCGCCAGACATTTCACTACGAGGTCACGAAGGCGGGCGTGGTCTATGTGCTGGTCACGCTAGTCATCGGCATCGCGGCGCTGAATACGGGAAACAATCTTCTCTACATCGTGGTAGCGGCTATGCTGGCGGCGATTCTGGTGTCGGGAGTGGTTTCCGCGCTGGTGCTGCGCGGACTGGAATTGCAGGTTCGCCTGCCCGAGCATGTGTTTGCCGGGCGCCCAGTCGTGGCGCGGATCGCGCTGCACAACCCGCGCCGGTTCCTGCCCTCATTTTCGATTCGCGTCGTGCCGGCCCGCACGGAAAAAGAAAAAAAGCCCCGCAAGCAGCGGCAATGGGAGCCGGCGACATTCGCTTTTCCGCAGAACCGTGCGCCAGAGAATCAGTGGGTGCGGCTGCGCGATTGGCGGGTCAAGCGAGTGGAGGTGACTCCGCCCGCGCCGGGAATATTCGATGGCATGATTTATTTCCCCTACCTGCCGCCGGGAGCTGATCTCACAGCTGACCTGGAACTGCGATTCGATCGGCGCGGGCGTTATTGTGAATCAAGTTTTGGCGTGGCCACGCGGTTTCCCTTCGCCTTCCTCACCAAGACGCGGGATGTCGTACTGGAGCGCGAGATTCTGGTCTATCCCCCGGTTGAGCCTCCCGACGAGCTCTTTGAAATCCTGCCGCTGGTCCGCGGAGAGTGGGAAAGCTTTGTACGTGGACGGGGCTCCGACTTGTATCGCATTCGCGAGTACATGCCGGAAGATTCAGCGCGCCACGTCGACTGGAAGGCAACCGCGAAGTCCGGCTCGTTGAAAGTGCGTGAATTCAGCCGGGAGGATGAGCGCAAGCTGTGCATTGTCTTCGACAACCCCGCAGCCGGAGTGATTTCATCTCCGGCGTACGAACGAGCGGTGAATCTGGCAGCCTCGCTGGCATGGCACTTCTCTTCGCAGGATGCGGAGGTCTCATTTGTCGTCCCCGGCCACGACCGCAGCGTCGATCTGCACGAGTTCCTGGCGAAGTTGGCTGTCATCAAGCCCCACACAGATCCTCAGGCGGTCCCAGTGTCGCAAGCCGGTCGCCTGCAAGATGTAGACTTGGGCAGCACGGGTGAATACAACATCGTCCTCACGGCGCGGCCGCGAGGCAGTTTGCCTACAGCGCTGTGGAACTGCTCATACTTCGTCTTTCTCGGGGGCGAAGTTGCGCCCCGTGTGCCAAAGAAATAGGGCAGCCTTACTTCCCCTAGGATCCGCCCTGTTTTGCCCGTCAGCGCCCGATATCTCATCAGCGATTAGTCTTCCCGTAATGGTCTTTACCCCTCGGATTTTCTCCAAACCCCCACCTTTTAGCACTTCCC
>JBAUVZ010000459.1:0-2347 GCA_049583505.1 Candidatus Sulfotelmatobacter sp. | reverse complement strand
GATCGACTTCGATCTGCTGCAGGCATTCCTGGCCGCAATCCTGCCGCTCCGGCCAGCGCGAGCACTCCTTCAAGCGCAGAGTAGGCTCGGAGAGAAAGGCGCCGAAGGCAGCCTCGCCAGCCGCTACCTCGACCGCTGCAGCTCTGTGAGTCTCCGGGCAGGTGATCAGGCGCTTGCTCCGGTACGCAAAGTAAGTTCGCACGCCTGGAATGGCGCGGAATATGAACAACCCGACCGCGAGCGCAAGAACGGCAATAACAACCAGAATCGTTCCTGTCATACGGCACCTCGCAGGCAGCAAGCCTCACGTCCAGCTTTTCTGGCGCCTGCCGCGCTCCCGAGCAGACTCCAGTATGACTCCAAGTGTGTGAAGTTGCTGTAGCTGTCATCACTCCACTCTGTGACTCGAGTCACTCGCGTCTCAGCGTCTTCCGGAATCTCTTGATAGCACACTCTTACCTAATATCGGCACGACTCAGAGCTGGATCGCCACAAGCTGGCTCTATTCCTTCGGGCTTCGCCGCCACACGGGAATATTCGGGTTCCAGTTGTGGACTTCCTTTTTGAAGTCCCGGCCCTGGGGCTGTCCGGTCGCGACGACAGCGAGTTCACCCGCCGGAGACCGCAACAGTTCCGCGACATAATTTTCAATCTGTTGGCGGATCTTCAGATCGTTCAACGCCGCCAGCAGTTCAGGCTTATCGACGTGCGTGAAACCACCGCACAGCGGACATTTCACTAGATTGTCATTTACCATTGCTGCCCCCTGGGAAGGACATCCAGCTCGATTCTCGAGATGGTCTGCACGCGCTCCCTGTTTTCATTGAAGCCTTGAAGGGTCCGGCGCGCTGTGATAAGCGTCTCAGGGATAAGTGACCGAGATCACGCCCTTGATTTGCCGTGCCTTCAACAAAATGAGAAAAGAACCGCTTATGCAGGCACGGTCAAGACCGGGCAGGTGGCGTGCGCTACGACCCGGTGTACAGTCGACCATGGCAGGTGCGCTGTGCCATCGGCAGGACGCGCTCCCAGTATGATCAGATCGGCTTCGCGTTCCGCCGCCGTGTTCACGATGCATTGCCAGGCGGAGCCAAACTCCATCACGATTTCTGGCGCATACGCCAGCGCCGCCGCCCTTGGCACCACGGACTGCAACTGCTCGACTCCGGTTTCGATCGGACCCGGCCGGTCCTCCAGGTTCGCGTAGCTTTCGATGACGTGCATCAGGGTCAGACGTGCCTCAAACTCCTCGGCCAGCGCAATTGCAGCCGACGCAACCCTGAGCGAGGCCGATGTAAGGTTGGTGGCATAGAGAATGTGCCGAAGCTCCAGCTCGACGGGCACCAGTTCTCTGCCGCTGGTTTGAAATCCCGGCAGCTTTGCCCGACCCTGGACCTTTGGCCCGACAGTGAGGACGGGGCAGGGAGCGTGCCGGAGAATATCCTCGGCCACGGAACCCAGCAGGAGCTTGCCCAATCCGGTGCGGCCGTGGGTTCCGACCACGATGAGGTCGATGCGGTTCTCCTCGACGATGCTGCTCAGGTTAGTCCAAACCTGACCATGCCGCAGATAGGTACGGGATGGAATTTTTCCCAGGTGAGTTGCGAGTTGCTGGATCTTCTCCTGCGCCTCGTTATGGGCATCCTCGTAGATCGTGCCCACACTCACGTAGTCGACACCGCCGGTCATGAGCAGCACATTCGTGTCGGAGAGAACGTGCGCGAGGTGCAAGGTGCCGCCGAAGTGGCGGCAGATCGCCGTTGCATAAGGAAACGCCGACTCCGACGTGGCTGAGAAGTCCGTGGCGTACAGCACATTTTTTACGGAGATAGCGGAAGATTGCTTCCGAGCTTCGAGGGTGTCTTGTTTGTGCTCCAAGACTGTCATACGACACCTCCACACCCGATACCAGTTTCACGCTTGGGAAGGATTTAAGCTATGGCCACTGTCACATCAGCCTGTGATTGGGGTCACGAGTCGTTGCGGAATACTTCCCTGCAGGGATAACCACGAAGGACCGGGCAGGAGATCTATTTGGTTGAAGAGAGCCGGCCAGGACAGAACTTCCCCGGAGGATGAACAAACTTGAGCTGGAGGCTATCTAGCTGCCACGACCTCGCGCTCTTGCTGCGTTAGACGCTCTACTTGTTCCTCGTATCCCACTGCCGCGAAATAGATGGCACGATCGAAGAATTGCTCCAGCATCTGCAGCAATTCCAATTCGCCCATGATTTCGATGGCACGGTCCAGAACGGCTTCGCTCTTGAGGAAATCCCAGAGATTTTCCTTGGTCAGCACGATCGCCTGGATCAACTCGGGCAGAGGCACCTTTTGCGACGCCCGGCGC
>JBAUVZ010000458.1:0-1864 GCA_049583505.1 Candidatus Sulfotelmatobacter sp. | reverse complement strand
TGAAGTCGCTCCATGCCAAGATCGGAGAGCTGACGCTGGAGAACGATTCCTAAGAAACGACGACGCCAGGTGCCGGATCCATGGGCTGGAGAACAAATCCGAATGCCTTGGCGCGCCGATGCAGATTGTTCACTACCCGTGTGCGGTAGCGTGTCTCGTAGTACGATGCACCGGGATCGACGTACTCCATTCCATGACGCACGGCGTTATAGAACAGGACTGCGATCTTACGTGCCGTGGCGGTCACCGCCTTGGCCTTGCCAATGCGCGCCGAGAGCCGCCTGAAGAAGGCGCCCAGCGCTGTTTCGGTCCGTCCAATGGTTACAGCAGCAAGCCGCAGGAGCGCCGAAGCTCGGCTCCCGCAACGGCGCGTTCGTGACGAGATGATCTTGCCGCCGGAGATTTTGTTGCTCGGCGCCAAACCCAGCCAGGATGTGAAGTGCTTTGCACTCGGCCAGGCGGAGAGGTCGTCGCCGCATTCAGCGATCAGCTTCAGCGAGAGGTATGGACCGAGGCCGTCGATCTGGGTGATGTCCTTTCCGAGCAGCGCGAAAAGCGCCGCGCGAACATCGAAGGCCAGTGCGTTCGCTTGATCGGATCTGGGCCGACCTGACGGTGGCAACGAGTCTGGCCTAGGACCGCGACTGATGCTGAGTTCCTTCAACACGGCTTCGATCCGGGTGTCGCAGGCAGATGCCTTCTCGTGGTAAACGTCATAGAGGGCGAGGGCCTGCTCAAGCGCAAACAGGTGCTCGGCGCGGTAGGTACCGGTGAGCGCCTTCTCGATCGTCTCAGCGCTGGAGTGGCAACGGTAATCGCGCAAGCGGGTCAGCACCTTGGGGTCACGCTCTCCGGCGAGGATTGCGCGGATGATCCGCAGACCGGTCGCGCTGGTGACGTCGGCAATAACGTGGTGGAGCTGAAGATTCATCTCTGTCAACGCCTTCTGCATGTGCTGGATATGTGAGGCCGCATACTCGAGCAGACGCTCGCGCTGACGCACGTATGCTCGCAGCTCGGCGATCTGGCCTTTGGGCCGAAAGCTGGCACGCAGCAGACCATAAGAATGAAGACGTTGCAGCCACTGCGCATCGCTGACGTCGGTCTTGCGTCCGGGCACGTGCTTGGCATCGCGCGCATTGACAAGGAACACAGTAAAGCCACGGGCATCAAGAAGCTCGAAAATTGGAATCCAGTAGACGCTGGTCGATTCCATAACGACTGTCTCGACGCCACATTCCTTAAACCAATCCACCAGCCGATGCAGATCGGTCGTGAAGGTACCGAAGCTGCGCACCGGCTCAGGCGTGCGATCTGCCCTTACGGCAGCCATGTGCATAGTCGCCCCGATATCGATGGCAGCCGCGTTCGGATGGACCATTGGCATCGTGCGGTCGACCTTGGATTTCGATCTATTGCGGTTCATCTCCATTCCTCCTGCTGACGGCGGCGGAAGGGCTGGGCTGCGCAATTCATCAGATTCCTAAACGGGATCGCCGGATGGCGTCACCACTCTCAAGCACGCGACAACCCATGGACCATGTTTTTTGACGGGGTTACATGCCACCAAAATCGTACCGGCCGCTCCCTTCCGGGCGCAGTCTAGCACTGACCCGTTTCTTTCCCTGCAGGGGACGCGCAGCGCCGAGTTCAGTTTTTTAGAGGGAGCGCTCACCAAGGCGGGATTGCTGAGCGCAAAGCAATGATCGACCGTGAGCACGATCTGCCAATCACAACGCAGGCGGAAGTCCTGCGCATCAGCCGGGGCAGCGTCTATTACCTGCCCCGTCCGGTGCCAACCGCCGACCTCGCAATCATGCGACGTCTCGACCGGCTGCATCTGCAGTCCCCCTTCGCCGGTTCG
>JBAUVZ010000457.1:0-35000 GCA_049583505.1 Candidatus Sulfotelmatobacter sp. | reverse complement strand
TGCGGTTGACGGTGACTCCGCAAATCACTTCAGAGAACACGATCTTCCTGAACGTGGACGTGGAGAACACGACGCCGAATTTCGGCCAGGAAGTGCAGGGTAACCCCGAGTTGATCACGCAGCAGGCAACCACGCAGGTGCTGGTGACCGATGGCGGCACGGTGGTGATCGGCGGCGTCATTCAGACGCAGAACTCAATCAACATCACGCAAGTTCCATTGCTAGGCAATATTCCTGGCCTGGGAAATTTGTTCAAGCACGTTCAAGTTCAGACTTCTAACCAGGAGCTGATTTTCTTCATTACGCCGCGAATCATTCAGACGTAACAGCGTCAGACCTAGCAGCGCAGTTGAAGATTTAGAACCGCCGGCTTCCGCGAAGAACCTGTCCCGGAGCCGGCGGTTTTGCTTTACATCCAGTACCCAGTACCTAGTACCCAGTCGCGAGCGAATCGGGATGGACTTTCTCGGTACTCGGTACTGGGTACTTCTTGCATCCTCCGCCTGCTAAACTCAGCAGGAATGAACTTCCTTGGGCGCCAGAATAAACTGCGGGAGCAACTGGCTTCCGCTGGGCTGGATGCTTTGCTGGTCAGCCATCTTCCCAACATTCGTTATCTTTGCGGCTTTACGGGGAGTGCAGGCCTGCTGCTGGTGGAGGAGGCTGGGAGCGTTTTTGTCACAGACGTTCGCTACGCCACGCAGGCGCGCCAGGAGGTGAAAGGCGCGAAAGTGCTGATCGCGCGCAAGACGTTATTGAACGCGCTCGGGGAGCGGATTGGAGCCCGTGGGAGGAGATCGAGAGGACGGACGATTGGCATAGAAGCCGAACACCTCACCGTGGCAGAAAGAAAGCGGCTGGCGGATCTGCTTCCTGCCGGGTTGCGGATAAAGAATGCGCCGGCGCTGGCGGAGCGGGCGCGCATGGTGAAAGACGACGATGAACTGGGACTGATCCGGGCAGCGGTGCGGTTGGGAGCAAGTTTGTTTGACCGGGGGCTCGAAGTCTTGCGGCCGGGAATAAAAGAAGCGGAGGTGGCGGCGGAGATGGAGTATGCGGCACGCCGAGCGGGAGCGGAGGAGATGTCGTTTCCGACCATCATCGCCTCCGGGGCGAGGTCGGCGTTGCCTCACGGCAGAGCTACGGAGAAAGTCATCGCGCCCGGAGGATTCGTGGTCTGCGATTTCGGTGTTATACTCGCTGGTTATTGCTCGGACCAGACCCGCACTGTGTGGGCGGGTGCAGCCTCAGGTGGGAATGTAGACGAGGCGCGCCGCGCCTATGAGTCGGTGAAGGAGGCGCAGGAGGCAGCGATTGCGGCTGTACGGCCGGGCATCAGCGCCGGAGATGTGGATGCGGCGGCGCGCAAGGTTTTGCGCAAAGCTGGGTTGGGGCGTTATTTTACCCATTCGACGGGGCACGGAGTAGGCCTCGAGATTCATGAAGCGCCCAGGGTTGCAGCCGGGCAAAAGGAAGGGCTGAAGCCGGGCATGGTCATCACGATTGAGCCGGGAGTATACTTCCCCGGAAAATGGGGCGTGAGGATCGAGGACATGGTGGCCGTCGGCGAAGACGGCTGTGAGGTGCTGACTCCGACCAGCAGGGATTTCCTGGCAGTGTAGGTCTTCTCAGGTTCAGACCGGTCAGGTTCAGACCGGTCAGGTTCAGACCGGTCAGGTTCAGGCCAGTCAGGTTCAGGCCAGTCAGGTTCAGGCCAGTCAGGTTCAAGCCGGCCAGGATGGATGCCGGCCCGGTTCACCGAGCCAGTTGCGGCGCGGCACGGAATGGCGAGCGGTCCCACCGTACACGAATGAATCAAAAAGAGCTGAAAGAACTCATCGAGTTCTTAATCGAAAAGGACATTGCCGAGTTCGAGTTGGAGCGCGGCGATGTCAAAGTGAAGATCAAGCGGGCGGGTGAGCACACCGTGGTGTATGCCCATGGGGAGATGCCCAGGCCGGTGGCCGAGTCTGTCCCGAGGCAGAGTCCGGAAGGAGTCTCTCCTGCAACAGCGCCGCCAGTGCCGAGCGTGTCGGCACCGGAAGAAGACCTGCACATCGTGAAGTCCCCCATCGTGGGAACGCTCTATGAGGCGCCCTCGCCGGGTGCGCCGCCTTTTGTCAAAGTTGGGGACATGGTGGAGGTGGGGCAGGTGCTATGCATCGTCGAGGCGATGAAATTGCTGAATGAGATTGAGTCGGACGTGGCCGGCGAAATCGTGAAGAAGATGGGAAGCAACGGCCAGCCGATCGAGTATGGGCAGGAGTTGTTTGCCATCCGGGCGAAGAAGTGAGGGAGATTGGGTAATTTGGTAATTTTGTAATTGAAAGAGCCTTCGGGGTTTCAAATTACCAAATTACGAAATTACCAAATTACAAAATCCCCCCTCTGTACCCACATTTAATCTGAAATGTTTAAGAAGATTCTGATTGCGAATCGCGGAGAAATTGCGCTGCGCGTGATTTGCGCGTGCAAGGAACTCGGCATCCACACGGTCGCCATTTACAGCGAGGCGGACCGGCATTCCCTGCCGGTGCGCTTTGCCGACGAAGCCATCTGCATCGGGCCACCGCAACTGGCGCTGAGCTATCTGAACATTCCAGCGGTGATCAGCGCGGCGGAGATCGCCAATGTGGATGCGGTGCATCCGGGGTACGGACTCCTGGCGGAAAATGCCAACTTTGCCGAAGTGTGCGAGACCAGCGGAATCAAGTTCATCGGGCCGCGGCCGGAAGTGACGCGGCTAATGGGGGAAAAAGAAAAGGCGCGCGCCGCGATGAAGCAGGCGGGCGTGCCGATTCTGCCAGGTTCGGAGGGGATTATCGCCTCGGAGGGCGAAGCCGTGGAGTGGGCGCGGCAGGTGGGTTTTCCGGTGATCGTGAAGGCGTCGGCGGGCGGCGGGGGACGCGGTATGCGCATTGTGCGCACGGAAGAGGAACTGCCGGGGTTGTTCAAGGCGGCGCAGGCGGAAGCGGCGGGCGCGTTCGGCAATGGCGACCTTTACATGGAGAAATATGTCGAGCATCCGCGGCACATTGAGTTTCAGGTGCTGGCCGATGAGCATGGCAACGTGGTGAGCCTGGGGGAGCGGGAGTGTTCGATCCAGCGGCGGCATCAGAAGTTGCTGGAGGAGTCGCCCTCGACGCAGGTTACGCCGGAGTTGCGCGATCAGATTGGCGGGGTTTTGTGCAAGTCGCTGGCGGAGATCGGCTACACGAATGCCGGGACGATCGAGTTTTTGATGGATCGGGACCGCCAGTTGCACTTCATCGAGATGAACACGCGTATCCAGGTGGAGCATCCGGTAACGGAGATGGTGACGGATGTGGATCTGGTGAAGAGCCAGATCATGATCGCGGCCGGGGCACACATGCGGGATGTGCTTCAGGGGCCGATTGTGCACCGCGGGCATGCGATTGAGTGCCGGATCAATGCGGAGCATCCCGAGAAGTTCACGCCATCGGCGGGAAAGATCACGGCGTTTCATCCGCCGGGAGGCACCGGCGTGCGTGTGGATACGGCGGCGTATACGGAGGGCGTGATTCCGCCTTATTACGACTCGCTGATCGCCAAGTTAATTGTGCGTGGCAAGGACCGCAACGAGGCGGTCTCGCGCATGTCGCGGGCGCTGGAGATGTTTATCGTCGAAGGTGTATACACTACAATTCCGCTGCACCGGAAGATTCTAGCCGATCCGGACTTCCGCGCCGGGAAGTTTGATACCGGGTTTATCGAGCGATTTCTGGCGGCTGGCAAGAAGGATTCGGCGGCGTGATCTCTGTTCCTCGTCTTTACCCCATTGTGGATGCGGCTTTTTTTTCTACGACGGAACACTTGGCGGCTTTCGCGGAAGAGCTTGTTGCCGGCGGGTGCACGCTGCTGCAATACCGGAACAAAAGCGGGAACGCGGGCGTTATGCTGGAGCAGGCTCGCGAATTGCGTCGGCAGTCGCGGGCGAGGGCGCCCGCGCCACATTTTCGGCTCATCATGAATGACCGGGCGGACCTGTGCCTGGTTGCGGAGTTTGACGGTGTGCATGTGGGACAAGACGATCTCTCACCGGAATCGGTTCGAGGGATCATCGGCCCTGCGCGTTGGCTTGGGGTTTCGACTCATAATCCAGAGCAATTGCGGGAAGCTGACCGAACTTCAGCGGACTACCTTGCGATCGGACCCATCTTTTCGACTTCGAGCAAAGACCAGCCTGATCCGGTTGTGGGCCTCGAAGGGATACGCCGGGTGCGGCGGTTGACCCACAAGCCGTTGGTCGCCATCGGAGGGATAACGCGCGCCAACGCAGCCTCAGTGATTGAGGCGGGGGCCGATTCCGTGGCGGTGATATCTGATTTGTTACGGGATCCACGCAAATCAGCAGAGGAATTTTTCCGCGTGTTGAGGTAAAGTCATTTGACCTTCGAATAAGCGGAAACAGGTGGTCTACAGGAGGGATCCTGGGTACACCGACAACGCAGCCGGCCGCGAGCAGCGACTGGGAGACGCACAGCCATCAAGATAACGAATTGGTCAAGGGCCTGGGCTTGACCAGCGCCACCATGCTGGTCATGGGGTCGATGATCGGCTCGGGCATTTTTATTGTTTCGGCGGAGATTGCCCGCGAGGTGGATTCGCCTGCGCTGCTGATCGGCGCGTGGGCGGTGGCCGGGTTCATGACCGTCGTCGCCGCTCTCAGCTATGGCGAACTGGCAGCGATGATGCCACGAGCCGGCGGGCAGTACGTTTACTTGCGCGAGGCGCTGGGGCCGCTGTGGGGATTTCTCTACGGCTGGACACTTTTTCTGGTGATTCAGACCGGTACGATTGCGGCCGTGGGCGTGGCTTTCGGCAAGTTCCTCGGAGTTTTTCTTCCGGCGATTTCTTCTTCCAACTGGATTCTGCATCTCTGGAAGGTTCCTCCAATCCGTCTGGGGCCGATGGTTTTGGGCAACATGGATGTGGGAATCAACACGCAGAACCTGGTCGCCATCCTGCTGGTGGCCTTCCTTTCGGTGGTGAATATCTTTGGGTTGAAGACCGGAGCGCTCATCCAGAATGTGTTTACCGCGGCCAAGGTCTCGGCGCTGCTGGGGCTGGCATTGTTCGGCCTGGCGCTGGGGCGAAATGCGCAGGCCCTGGCCGCGAACTTCAGCGGGCATTTCTGGCGGAATGCGGGACTGGGCGCGCAGCACGCCGTGCAGGTGGGAGTGGGCGGCCCGGTGGTGATGGTGGGCACGTTGACGATTCTTGCGGTGGCGCAGGTGGGGTCGCTGTTTTCCGCGGACGCCTGGAACAATGTCACCTTCACTGCGGGCGAAGTAAAGAATCCCAGCCGCAACCTGCCTTTGTCGCTGGCGCTGGGCACGGGCGTAGTGATCGCGCTCTACATTGCCTGCAACTTCATTTACCTGATGGCGCTGCCGCTGGACGGAGCGCCGGGGGCGGCAACGATTCTAGGACGTGGAATCAAGTACGCTGCCGAAGATCGCGTTGGCACCGCGGTGATGACGCAGATGTTCGGCGCTGCGGGTGGATTGCTGATGGCGGCGGCCATTCTGATTTCAAGCTTCGGCTGCAATAACGGGCTGATTCTATCGGGCGCGCGCGTGTACTACGCCATGGCAAAGGACGGACTGTTCTTCCGCGGTGTTGCCAAGCTGCATCCTACGTACAAAACGCCGGCGGTTTCACTGATGGTGCAGATGGTGTGGGCATGCCTGCTCTGTGTTTCGGGAAGCTACGGGCAGCTTCTGGACTACATAATTTTCGCGGTGCTGGTGTTCTACATTTTGACGATTGTGGGACTGTTTGTGTTGCGGAGGACGCGGCCGGACGCTCCGCGGCCGTACCGGGCGGTGGGCTATCCGGTGCTGCCTGCGATTTATATTGTGATGGCTTTGTTTATTGATGTCGTACTATTGCGCTACAAACCGCAGTTCACGTGGCCGGGGCTGATTGTTGTACTGCTGGGCATCCCGGTATATTACGCGTGGTCAAAGAGCGCGGGGGCGAAGCGCGCATCCGCGTAGCCGCCAAGGAGAAACAAAACGCATGGCAAACCTGCTGGCAACCAAGCCGCTGAACCTGCTGATGGAAGAAGCCCGCGAGACCGGCGAACACAGCCTCAAGCGCACGTTGGGAGTTTTCCAGCTCACTGCGTTGGGCGTGGGCGCGATCATCGGTGCGGGCATCTTCGTAATGGTGGGGCTGGGGGCGCAGTATGCCGGTCCGGGACTTACGCTGTCGTTCGTTCTGTCCGGGTTGGGATGCGCGTTTGCGGGGCTGTGCTACGCCGAGTTCGCGGCCATGATTCCGCTAGCCGGCAGCGCTTACACTTATGCCTACGCCACGCTGGGTGAGTTGCTGGCCTGGATCATCGGCTGGGACCTCACGCTGGAATACGCCATGGGTGCCAGCACGGTGTCTTCCGGATGGTCGAACCACTTCATCGAACTGCTGAATCTCGTCAACATCAAGATGCCGCTATGGCTGTCCTACGATCACTGGACGGCGCTGAAGACGGCGGAGAACATGGTTGCGCGACAAATGGCGCAATCCGCGAACCCCTCGCTAGGGACAACCACCCAAGTGTTCCTCGATAAAGTCAGCGCGGTCATCAGCGCTCAATCTCCAGAACTGTTGCAGCGGGCGCACGAACTGCTGGGAGCGCCACACCTGTTTGGAGCAGAGATCGGTTTTAATCTTCCCGCCTTTCTCATAGCGCTGGTGATTACGACGATTCTGGTGGTCGGCATCAAGGAGAGCGCGCGGTTTAACGCTACGATCGTCGTAATTAAGGTATCGGTCGTACTCTTCGTGATCGGGCTGGGTTCTCACTACATCAGCCGCGCAAACTGGGGCATGGACTGGCACTCCTATGCACCCCACGGCTTGAACGGGATCTGGCAGGGCGCAGCCTACATATTTTTCGCCTACATTGGCTTCGATGCGGTTTCAACCACGGCGCAAGAGGCCAAGAATCCGCAGCGCGACTTGCCCATCGGCATGATCGCTTCGCTCGCAATCTGCACGGTCTTGTATATTGCCGTGGCCGGTGTGCTGACTGGGATGGTGCACTGGCAACAGATTAATATCGAAGCTCCGGTTGCGGTTGCGTTCCTCGACCGGGGTCTAACCACGGCTGCGAACATTATCACTCTGGGCGCACTGGCTGGACTGACCAGCGTGATGCTGGTGATGTTGCTCGGGCAAACGCGAGTGCTTTATTCGATGGCGAATGACGGCCTGTTGCCCAAGAAGTTCTTCGCCGCGATCCATCCCAAGTTTCGTACGCCGTGGAAGAACACGATTCTGGTGGGCCTGCTGGCCGCGATTGTCGGCAGCTTGACGCCGATTGAAAAGATTGGGCAGATGGTGAACATCGGTACGTTGCTGGCGTTTGTGATTGTATCGATCTCGGTGATGGTGTTGCGCTATACAAATCCCAACCAGCCGCGGCCGTTCCGAACGCCGTGGGTGCCGCTGGTTCCAATCCTGGGTGTGTTGGCTAATGGATACATGATGCTCAACCTGGGAATGTGGAACTGGATCCGGTTGGTCGGCTGGCTTGGCATCGGGTTGATCGTCTACTTCACCTATAGCGTGAAGCACAGCCGGGTGCAGGCTCTGCAGAAAGGCAGTGGTCAGTGATCAGTGACTAGTGGCCAGTGAACTTTTACGAGCTCTCCGCACGGCGCGGAGGGCCTTTTTGTTTTATAGTCGGAAAGAAAGTAGTCAGTGGCCATTGGTCAGTGACCACTGACCACTGCTTCTATGAAAATCGTTTCGGCAGAAGAAATGCGGGCCATTGACCGTGCTACCAGCGAGCGCTTTGGCGTGCCTTCGCTCACCCTAATGGAGAACGCCGGTACGGCAGTCGCCGACTATGTGCTCTCGCACCATACTGCGGCCCGACGCATCGTGGTTTTCTGCGGCAAAGGGAACAACGGTGGCGATGGCTTCATGGCGGCGCGGCTGCTGCATCAGCAGGGGAAGAAAGTTCAGGTGATCCTGCTGGCGGACTCCGCCGATCTGCAGGGCGATGCGGCGATCATGTTTAGCAAGTTGCCGGCACCTGCAATCGCGGTGCATTCCAGCGAAGACTTGAAGACCGATCGGGTACGCCCCTTGCTGAAGGCCGACCTCTACGTGGACGCGGTGCTGGGCACGGGATTTAAGCCTCCGGTGAGCGGACTTTATGCCGACGCGATCGCGATCATGAACGCGAGTCAAGTTCCTGTGATCGCGGTGGACATCCCTTCCGGCGCCGATGCTGACGCGATGGGCTCGCAGGCGGGGACGATTGCCCGGGCTGACGCCGTTGTTACCTTTACCGCGCCACGTCCGGCGCACGTGTTCAGCATGTTGACCGCGGGGCTGACCGTTGTGTCTGAGATCGGTTCTCCGGAGGAAGCGATTGTCTCGGTGATGGGACTGAATGTGATCACCGCCCGTGATATTGCACTGTTGATTGGGCCGCGGCCGGCAGAGTCGAACAAAGGGAACTACGGGCACGCTCTGGTGGTCGGCGGGTCGCTTGGGAAAGCTGGAGCGGCGGCGATGGCGGGGATAGCCGTGCTGCGCGCGGGAGCCGGGCTTTCGACTGTGGCAACGCCTAGGTCCGTGCTGGGAACAGTGGCGGGATTTCATGCCGAGCTGATGACCGAGCCGTTGCCCGAGACGGATGCGGGCACGATCTCGGCCAGCGCGCAGGATCGAATCGAGGAGTTGACGAAAGGGAAGACCGTGCTCGCGATCGGGCCGGGGATTTCGCGGGATCCGCAGACTGCGCAGCTGGTGCGGAGTCTGGTCGCAAGACTTCAACTCCCCATGGTGGTGGATGCCGACGGCCTCAATGCTTTTGAGGGACGCACGAATGAATTGAACGGCAAGGGGCGGACGATGGTGATCACTCCACACCCGGGTGAGATGGCGCGGTTGGCCGCATGTACTATTGCCGACGTGCAGAAAGATCGATTGGGAGTGGCCCGGAAGTTCGCGCGCGAACACGAGCTTGTCGTGGTGCTCAAAGGGCATCGGACGCTGTTAGTGCAGCCGGACGGTGAAGCTTGGGTTAATACGACGGGCAATCCGGGCATGGCTACTGGCGGGACGGGGGACATCCTGACAGGGATGGTTACAGGAATGATCGCACAGCATTCGAACCGCGCTTTCCTGGCCGTGCTTGCGGCAGTGCATCTGCACGGCCTTGCTGGCGACGTGATGCGCGAACGCGTGGGCGAACATTCTCTGGTCGCGACCGATCTTCTGCTCGGACTTCCTGAGGCTTTCCGGCGCACGTGGGAAGCGGCGGGGGCGAAGCTGGTGTGCTGGTGAGTGACTCCGGTACGGAGGGCGGAAACCACCGTCCTTCGGGACATTAACTATTTATTAAATAGTCGCTATCTTCGTGACGGTGCGGTTGTTAGTCTGCCGAACTCCGCGTCTGGCACGGGAATCCGGCCACTCTGCTTCCGTAACTTGTTACCTGTCCCAGGCCGTGCCAAAGTACAGACAGCTTATGACCCACTTCCCCCAACCGCACCCTTCGCGGCGCGCGGCCCGGGTCCAGCTGGGAGCTTCTGTCCTGGCTGCGATTCGCTTCGAAGATGGCCGGCACGCTAAAGCCAAACTCCAAACCATATCGGCGACGGGCGGACTGCTGCAACTGCCGGGTTCGCTGGCGCAGGGCGCTTTCGTCGAAGTTGCATTTCAGACGCAATCGGGCCCGGTACGCGCTATGGCTGAGATCCTCAGCCCCATGAGGAAGACGAAGGATGGCGTGCTTCAGCCATTCCGTTTCGTCGCGCTCGAGGATGACGACCACCGCCGCCTGCGCACCTCGCTTGACCACGTGACGGACCGGAGCCTGCTGGGCCTGAAGTCGTCGGCTTTCAGCGGGGCGAGAACGATCTAGATCTCGGGAAATCAGATCTCCACCGGAACGCTCTCGCTATACTATTTGAGATGACGCGAGAGGTCACCACACGGTCAGCCGAGGAAACGATTGCCTTCGGGCGTACTCTGACCGAACTGCTTTCACCTCCCAAGCTGGTCCTGCTGCGCGGGGATCTGGGGGCGGGCAAAACCACGCTGGTCAAGGGAATCGCTGCGGGTTTCGAGGCGGCGGAGGAAGAAGACGTCACCAGTCCCACCTTCACGCTGGTGCATGAGTATCGCGGTCCGCGAGCCAACCTTTATCACATTGATCTTTACCGCGTGGATACTCCGCGGGAATTGGAGACGCTGGGATTGGATGACCTGCGCGCCGAGGACAGCGTTTTGCTCATTGAATGGGGAGAGAAATTTCCGCGTCTGGTGCGGGAGCGGGATTTGGAGATCTCTTTGGAGCGTCAGAGCGAGAATGGACGCAAGATCAGAATCGTGAGCTAGACCATCCACGAGCTAATCATGAAAAGCCTCAACATCTTGTTCCTCACAATGTTCTTCGCAATCTGTCTGACGCCGTCTCTGGTTGCCCAACAGGCAGAATGGTGCAAGAAGCTGCCCCGCGAGGCTTACAGCAAGTTGGAGCGGGTTCCAACCGCGGACCCCTGGTTTGAGGTGTACAAGATTCGCTCGGGCGTATTTGCGATCTATGAACCGCATCAAATGGAGGAAGTCATTTCATATTTGATTATCGGCGGCGACAAGGCGCTGCTGTTCGACACGGGCATGGGCATCAGCAATATCCAGGCTGTGGTTGCGGAATTAACCAAGCTTCCGATTAGCGTTGTGAACTCGCACACTCATAACGACCACGTAGGGGACAATTGGCGGTTCAGCGATGTCTACGGTATGGATACGGATTTCACCAGAGCTAACGCGCGCGGGTCGAAAGAGGATGCGCAGGCAGAACTTGCCCCAGACGAAATTTGCGGAGCCTTGCCGGCAGGGTTCGATGCGAAGGCGTATGCGACCAAGCCGTTCCACATCAGCCATTGGCTGCACGACGGCGACAAGATTGACCTTGGTGGACGCTCGCTGAAGGTAATCGGCACGCCCGGCCATACCCCCGACGCCATCGCGCTGCTGGACGAGAAAAATGGGCTTTTATTCACGGGAGACAGCTTTTATCTCGGCCCGATCTATCTATACCGTCCGGAAACCGATCTTGACGCGTACGTCGCGTCGATGCAGAAACTGGCTGCTCTGGCGCCGCATCTTCAGGTTCTCTTGTCTTCGCACAATACGCCGGCCGTTGATCCCAGCTATCTTCCGAAGGTGGTCGCGGCGATCCAGCAGGTTCGCCGTGGCGAGGTGAAGCCGGTTGCCAACGACGGGAAACACGAATATCTGTTCGATGGATTCTCGTTCTTGATGCAGTAGCAGAAGAGAACCGAAAACTGGTTTTAAAATCCCATGATGTTGTAGCCGCAGTCGACGTAGATGACTTCGCCGGTGATGCCGCTGCTGGCGTCGGAAGCGAGAAAGACTCCGGTCGAGCCGACTTCTTCCACTTCCACTCGCCTGCCCAGCGGGGCGCGTTCTTCGTGGCCCTTGAGCATGTCGCCGAAGCCAGCGATGCCGCGGGCGGCCAGCGTCTTGATCGGTCCCGCGGAGATGGCATTCACGCGAATCTTCTTCTTGCCTAATTCATAGGCAAGGTAGCGAACAGAGCATTCGAGGCCGGCCTTGGCGACAGCCATCACGTTGTAGCGGGGCACGACTTTTTCGGACGCATAGTAAGTCATGGTGAGGATCGATCCTCCGTCTTCCATGAGCGGAGCGGCGGCACGAGCAACCGCCACCAGCGAGTACACGCTCACATCCATCGCGATGCGAAACCCTTCGCGCGTGGTGTTGATGAATTCTCCCTTCAGTTCGTCGGCGGGAGCGTAGGCGACCGAATGCACCAACGTGTGCAGCTTGCCGTAGCGCTCTTTGAGCGTGGCGAAGAGGCGATCGATTTCTTCGTCTTTGGAAACATCGCACATGTAGCCTTCGGCGCCGGGCAGGGAGAGGATGAGGTCTTTGGCTTCCTGCTCCAGACGCTCGTTCTGGTAGGTAATGGCCAACTTCATGCCGGCAGAGTGCAGTCCCTGGGCAATGGACCAGGCGATCGAGCGCTTGTTGGCGACTCCGAAAACGACGGCGTTACGGCCCTGCAGGTCAGAGGACATGAGTGCTCCTTTGGAATGGGAAAGCATAACAGCGGAAGGCTGTTCATTACCACGGAGACACGGAGAAAAACCGGGAAATTAGATGAGCACTCGTTTGCATTAGGTATTCTCTGTGTCTCTGTGCTCCCAGATTTTCATTCCACTGCGCTGACTTCTTCTATTGCGGCGGTTGTTCCCACCGGCCAACTGGCGGCCACAAACGACAATCCGTAAACGCAGGCCAGAATGGCGAAGGCGGCGACCAGGCTGACCCGGTGCGCGACCGCACCAACGCTGAGCGCGAGCACCAGCTGCAGAAAAGTTCCCGCGAAATAGAACGTGTTTTGCACGCGACCCATCAGATGGTTCGGGACCATCTCCATCAGGCTGGTGTTCATGGCGATGCCCCCGACTCCGCGTGCTGATCCCATCACTGCATACAGCAGGATAGCGGCGACCAGCCAGTGCGAGACGGGAGCGCACACCACGCACGCAGCGATGATCGCCATAGAAAAGGCAACCGAACGTCGACCGCCCAGGCTGGCAATCACTGCAGGAGCATACAAGGCGCTGAGAAATGCGCCGGTGCCCCATCCGGCGTTGAGCCATCCGTAGCCGACGGCGCCGGCATGAAAAACGCGCTCGCTCAACGAGGGAGTGACCACGACGCCGGTGATCATGGCTCCGAGAAACAGCGCCCAACTGATGCCGAGCAGCACGACGGCACGGTGGTCGCGAAGAAAGTGCAAGCCCTCTCGCATCTCACGCCAGAAGCGCTCGAGCTGGGTTTCGGCGGCGAGAATATCGGCGCGTAGCTCCTCAGGACGCAACACCACGTGGCGTCCTTTGCGCACGCCGAAATAGCACAGGAACGAGACTACGTAAGTGGAAACGTCGATCAAGAGCACCCCGCCGAGGCCGATGTGGTTGTACATGAAGCCCACGATGGAGCCGGCAATGAGCCACCCTCCCTGAATCCCGGCCAATAGAAAAGTATTCGACTGCACGAATTGGCCTTCAGGCGTGAGTTCCTGGATCAGTGCGGTGATGGTTGGCCAAAACATCCAGAAGCCCGCGGCGACGAGCGTATTCATCAAGTAAAGTTGCCAGATCTGGACGCGGTGCCGAAACGCCAGGATGGCCACGCTCGCAATGATCACGGCGCGCACAGCATCGAGCCACATGACCAGGCGGCGGCGATCTTCACGGTCGATAAGGACCCCGGTGAAGGGAAGCATGAGCATGGCGGGAATGGTTTGCAGGACGGCGAAAGTGCCAAGCGCCATTTCCGAGTGTGTGGCTTCGAGGATGTACCAGGCCACCGCGGCCGAGTTCATTCCGCTGCCCAACATGGAGATCACATTGGCGGCAAAGACGAAACGCAGCGGACGTTGGCCGAAGATAGAGCGCATGAATCCACTTTAGCTGAAGTGCGCCGGAATATTCACCACCCTCCGGCTGCGCTCCGGGCAAGCTCCGACACGAAGACACTGAGAAAACCAAGAACGTCTTCTGATGTCTTTAATTTCTGGATTTCTAGTTTCTGGATTTTCTCGGTGTCTCTGTGTCTCGCTGGTGAGCTGGTCTCTTCCCCCCAATGCCACGCTTGCTTCCAAACGAATTCGGCGCTAGGATTCGCCTGTTTTGAATTGAGCTCGTTCTCGCCACTGCTGAGGTGACCTATGAAACGCTACGCAGGTTCGCTGGTGCTGGTTGCCGTCGTCCTCTGCCTTTTATTTGTTCTGCCGCGAGCCAGCGCCCAGACAGACAAAATCGTGATCCCCGCGGGCACGCCCGAAGACCACGATCTGCAGGCCATTTCGAACGAGCAAGACGCCGCGAAAAAGCTTGCCATGTACCAGGACTTCGTGCAGAAGTACGCGTCGAACCCCGCAGCTGTGGCTTATGGAGACTGGCAGATTTCGCAGGCCTACCAGGCTACCGGCGACTTGAATAAAGCGCTTGACTACGGGGACAAGGCACTCGCCGGGGCTCCGCGGAACCTCGACATCCTCGTCTCGCAGGCCAGCATCGCGCAGCAGGCGAAGGACGACTCGAAGTTGAGCGACTATGCCGCGAAGGGAGGGGCAGTTTGCCGTGCCATCGGCAAGCAACCCAAGCCCGAAGGCGTGAGCGACGACGAGTTCAACCGGCAAGTGACCGACGACAAGAGCGCGGCCAAGAACAACTGCGATTTTCTCGAGTCGGCGGGATTCAATGTGATTGCCGACGAGAATGATGCGAAGACCCGGATGGCCGACATAGAGAAGTTCTCCGCGGCGTTCCCGGACTCCAAGTTCCAGGATCAAGTCTCAAGCTATGCCATGTTTACGCTGGGACCGGGCCAGTTAAACGATCAAGTGCGGCTGGTTGCGTACGGAGAGAAGACGCTGGCGGCGAATCCCAACTCGCTGCCTGCCTTGCTGCTGTTGGCCGGATCCTATGTTGACGATGGCAAGCCGGGAAGCCTGGGCAAGGCCGTTGCCTATTCCCAGAAAGCAATTGCGGTTGCCAAGGCGGACGACCCGGATGCCGACAAGCCTCGTAAGCTGTCAGGGGGAATCGCACACTCGGTTCTGGGATACGCCTACATCAAGCAAGACAGGACGGCGGCGTCAATCCCCGAACTGAAGTCAGCCGTTGGTCTGCTCAGGGGCCAGGATGAGCAACAATATTCCATCGCGCTCTATCGCCTGGGGTTCGCCTATGCCAAGCTTAGCCGGGTGAACGAAGCCCGCGAGGTATTGATGGAGGCCGTGAAGATTTCCGGTCCGGTGCAAGCCATGTCGCAGGATCTGCTGACCAAGGTGAATGCAGCGCGGGCGAAAGGGAAGTAGGCGACGTCTTCTTGATGGGTTTGATGGATCTTGGTAACGAAGAAAATTAACAGTTCAACGCACAGTGCACAGGTTCGCGCAGTCGGATAAAATTAGGCAAATCGCGGAGACGGGCTCGACCGCTCTGAGTCCGAGGAACATCCTATGCCGGCACGCAAGATTCAGCTCACACCCGTCACTATCACGATCGGGGCTGTGCTTCTGGCCGCCCTCGGCGGCCTCTTCTGGCTCAGGTGGGGCGGACCGGGGGCACGCGCAAAGATCAGCCAGGAGAACATTATTCTCAGGCTGAGCGGGTCCAACACGATTGGAGCGAATTTGGCACCCGCACTGGCAGAAGCGTTTCTCAAGCAGCAGGGTGCCACGGAAGTCAAAACCCTCCCCGGGGATCGGGATGATGAAGTGCGTGTGCAGGGAATCCTGCCCGGTGATCGCGCTCCCAAAGCAATCGAGATTCATGCTCACGGCTCGGCTACGGCCTTTGAAGACCTGGCCAATGGCCAGGCTGATATCGGCATGGCTTCTCGAAAAATCAAAGCTGAAGAAGTGGCGCAATTATCCAGTCTCGGAGACATGACGTCTCCGGCGTGCGAACACATCCTTGGGTTGGACGGGATCGCTGTTATCGTCAGCAAAAAGAATCCGGTGGAGGCGCTGGCCAAAGATCAGATCGCGCAAATCTTCAAGGGCGAGATCGGGAATTGGCAGCAAGTGGGCGGGTCGGAGGGTGCTATCCACCTGTATGCTCGCGACGACAAGTCGGGAACCTACGATACCTTCAGGACGCTGGTGCTAGGCAACGCTACCTTGGCTCCCTCGGCGACGCGCATCGAAGACAGCCGCAAACTTTCCGATTCCGTCGCCCGGGATCCCAACGGAATCGGTTTCATTGGTGTAACTTACGTTCAGGAGACGCGAGCCATCGCGGTTTACGAGAATGGCGCCGCCGCGCTGTTGCC
This sequence comes from Candidatus Sulfotelmatobacter sp., assembly GCA_049583505.1. Taxonomy (GTDB): domain Bacteria; phylum Acidobacteriota; class Terriglobia; order Terriglobales; family Acidobacteriaceae; genus Sulfotelmatobacter. The sequence goes on along the minus strand of JBAUVZ010000457.1, from coordinate 19,109 downwards.
TACTCCCTTTACCGTGGCCACCGAGGACTACGCCCTTTCGCGGCGCTTGTTCATTTACACGGCCGCGAACCCCCGACAGGAACTGACTCGCAGATTCGTGGACTTTGCTCTCTCCAGCATGGGGCAAAACATCGTGGCAGAAATCGGATTCGTGGGCCAGAACGTCTCGGCTGCGGCAGCAGCCGCGGGCTCGAGCGCCGTGCCTGCAGACTACCGCCGCCTCACCAGCGGCTCCGACCGGTTGTCGCTCGATTTCCGTTTCCGCGAGGGGAGTTCACAGCTCGACAATAAAGCAGTAGCCGATCTCAGTCGTGTCGTAACCTTTGTTACCGACCTGCACTATAGCGGCGACCGCTTGGTACTGCTGGGTTTCGACGATAGCAAGGAAGCCACCGATAATCTGGCGAAAGAACGCGCCGATGCAGTGGCGCAGCAATTTGAGCAGCGGGGCGTGAAGGCTGCCACGGTCGTGGGGTTCGGGTCGCAACCTGCCGTGGCTTCGAACGATACTCCCGAGGGACGGCAAAGAAATCGAAGGGTGGAGATCTGGTTGAGAAGGTAAGAACATCGCCACGTGTAACAAAGTTCACGGTGTCTGTTCAGGGTTTAACCAACTCGTCAGAAAGCAAGTGAGCTTTCAGTGCGAGATTGTGGCCGCGCTCCAGGTCTCCGGTGGCGATGGCCGCCTTGGACTGCTCCATGAACTGCTTGATCTGACTCACCATCTCCTGTTGACTGGGGTTGAGCTGGCGTCCCGCAGTCTTCTTCAGGTTCTCTTCGGTCGCCGCCGCGAGTTGCTCGGTCAAGGAGCGTTTGTCTGAAGCTTGTTCGGCGGTTGCGCCGCCAGTTAGTTCAACCGTGGGCTCGTTCGAGCCTCCGTTCCGGATAACTTTTTTGGGAGGGGGACAGGGCTTTGAAGGCGTTGGTCCGGCATCGCTCGGGCTTGGCCTGGTTGCAGCAGCGTCCGTAGACCCGGTATCCGCTGAATTCGGCGGTTCGGCGGGTTTGCCGACCGTGGTGTTCAGCGCCGTTGGAGAGTTCGAGCAGTTGGAAGGAATCGTCTTCTTACGGCGGCGGCGAGCGGGAGTTGGCTTGGCTTGAGCGGGGGAATTCGGCGTCTCGGCGCTTGGTGAAGGTAAAGGCTGCGTGGGCTCGGCGTTTTGCGATGATGGTGGCTGCGTTTGGGACGGGGTAGCGCTACCCTGGCTTTGAGGCGTCAGTAAGGTCGATGCCGTCACCCCGGGCAGATGCTGTTCCGCGGGTTGCGCCGCGAATCCGCTGGCCTGCGGCGGCAACCATCCCAAACTCAGGGATCCCAGACTCAGAAAGTAAAGCCCAAGGATTGCGGCCAGACTCATATTTAATCCAATGTGCGGCGAATATATTCGAATGTTACACCGCGAAACACGCCTGAAAACACCAGGCTCTCAGTTACCGGATTACTGGTGCGAGTGGGCCTCAGCCTCCTTTTCCGAATGCAGACTCGAGGTGGCAAGAGGGAGGCGAAAGCGGAACGTCGTCCCCTCGCCTTCCTTGGATTCAAATTCTACCGATCCGTAATGCCATTGCAGGATTTGGTAAGTCTGCGCCAGGCCGATGCCATTGCCGTCTTTCTTGGTGGTGAAGTAAAGCTCGAAAATCTTGTCCTGCACATCTTGCGCAATGCCCAGGCCCCGATCGGAGACTTCGGCGACCGCCGCATTGTCGTCGCGAAGCGCCGAGAGGGTGAGCTGGCCCCCCTGAGGCATGGCCTGGATGCCGTTAAGCACGACGTTGAGAAGGGCTTGCTTCATAAAGTCGAGGTCGGCCTTGATGAGAAGCGGCTCTTCAGGCATGTCGCGTTCGATGGTGACGCCATGCTGCTCGGCGTCAGGAGCGGCGAGTAACGTGACCTCCTCGAGCACACGGCGGAGGTCCACTTCTACAAGATGCAGCTCGCGAGCCCGCATGAAATCCACCAGGGTTTGCACCACGCGGTCGAGCCGGTGAATTTCGCTGCCGATGATGTCCATGTGGCGGCGGGTATCGGGATCCAGTTGCGCCAGCTTATTCTGCAGCAGATGCAAATGAAGCACGATGGCATTGATGGGATTCTTCACCTCGTGGGCAACGCCGCCGGTCACGCGTCCGCTGGCCGAGAGGCGGCGCGACATCTCGATCTCATCTCCGATGCGGCGCACCGATTCGGCGTCGCGCATGATCAGCAAAGCGCCGATCTGAGTGCTCTTTTCCTGGACAAAATCCAGAGACACCTGGACGCGCCTGCCGGCGGCTGCGACAAACTCGCGCTGCGAAATCGTGCGCCTGTGTTCAAAAGCATCCAGCACCGTGGCTCCGAGCGGTGTGTCTCTCGAGAAGACTTCCTTTACCGTTCTGCCCAACAGCTCGCCCCGAGGCCTGCCGAGGAAGCGCTCAACCGGCGCGCTCACTAGCACCACGCGGGAGTCTCGCGCGAACAGCATCAAGCCGTCCTGCAACTTCGACATGAGCTGGTCCACATTGTCTTTCAGCGCGGAGAAAATTTCCCTGCTGTCCCGCATCTGCCGGCCCAGGTTGGCGATCTTCAGCGTGACCAGGCCGAATTCATCGCGTTCCGATTCGTTCCCCGAGAGTTCCCCGGTTGCACCCGAACTGACGCTATCCAGGTTGCGGCTGATCTCCTTGAGCGGTCCGAGAGCTAGATTGGACACTCCGGCGGCCAGCAAGAGGGAAGCGAAAATCGACGCGATTGAGAAATAAAGGGCATGCATCAGGCGAGGTGTGATTTCACTCTGGAGGAAGACTGTGGAAACACCGATGTGGATCGTGCCGAAGGGCGCTCCGTTCAACTGCAGCGGGAAACTCACGTCGTAAACCTTGGCGGGGCTGTACACCAGGCGGAGCTGCTCCCAGGAGCGAGCGTTCACCACGCTGCGAAAATCCAACCGTGCGCCAACCGGCTTGCCCAGCAGTTGAGGATTGGTATGGAGCAGTGCATTACCGTTAGGGTCTACGATGGACGCATCGTAGATGAAGGGCCAAAGCGCGACCTCGGATTCCAGATTGTTCAGGATGTTCGTATCCATCGGCAGGTATTCGGCGAGCGCCCGGCGCACCGCTGCGGGGTCGTTGGTGTCGATGCGGGTGCTGCTCAAGTCCGGAAGATCATTCCCGGCGAAGTAGGCAAGCTGCTGGGTCAGGCGGCTGGCGCTTTCATAGGCATTGGTGATGCGCTGGCGAAGGATCTGGGAGATGTAGAGATACGAGAACGCAGTCACCATCACCGTCACCATGAAGGTGATGCCGAGCACGATGATGGTTTTACGTCGCATGGGAAGACAGTGGCCAGTGGTCAGTGATCAGTTGAAGCGGACATCGGGGACGAGGTGACGAAGTAGTGGAAGGTTCTTCACTGGCGCTGATCACCGGACACCGATCACTGCGTTTGTTCCTCCTTGTCCGGAGCCGCGTCCGGGACGCTGCCGCCGTATTCCTTTAGCTTATTATGCAGGGTTTTCAAGCTGATGCCGAGAATTTCCGCGGCCTTCGTTTTGTTGTTGCTGGTTGACTCCAGCGTCTTAAGGATGAGCATCTTTTCCGCCTCTCCGACGGTCGTGCCCACGCCCAGACGCACCGCGTCCGGGTCATTGGCGGCCGTGCGCAACGGCGCGTGTCCGAATCCGGGAGGCAAGTGTTTGGTTTCGATCATGCCGCTGTCGCAGACGATCACTGCGCGTTCAATCGTATTGCGTAGTTCGCGGACGTTTCCCGGCCAGGAATAATTGTTGAACTGATTCAGCACCGCTTCGCTCACGGCGGCAACCTTGCGGGAGTGTTTCGCGCTCATTTCCGACAAAAGCAGCTGCACCAGATCGGCAATATCTTCCTTATGCTCCCGCAGGGGCGGCATGTGAATGTTGAACACGTTGAGGCGGTAATAGAGGTCGCTGCGCAATTCCCCGCTGGCGACGGCCTCGTCCGGGACCTTATTCGTGGCCGCCAGCACGCGCACATCCACCGAGGTTTCCACTTTGCTGCCCAAGCGGCGCAGTTTGTGGTCTTCGAGCACGCGCAGCAGCTTGGCCTGTGTTCCTACCGGCATTTCGCCAATTTCATCGAGCAGGATCGTGCCCCCTTCGGCCAGCTCAAAGCAGCCTGTACGCCGCTCCAGCGCTCCCGTGAAGGCGCCCTTTTCATGGCCGAAGATCTCGCTTTCGATCAGCGTTTCAGGAATGGCCGCGCAGTTAATGGCGACGAAAGGCCGCTCGCGGCGGGGGCTCAGTTGATGAATGGTACGGGCCACCAACTCCTTGCCGGTGCCGCTGGCTCCGGTAATCAGCACCGACGCGGTGCTGGGCGCAACCAACTCGATGAGCCGGAAAATCTCCTGCATCTTGCGCGACGCCCCGTGGAGCGTGCCGAGCGACCCGGAGTCGCGCAGCTTGCGGCGCGCACTCTCCAATTCTGCGCGGGTTCCCAGCAGCGCCGACGCATTTTGCAGCATCGTGCGCAGACGGTTGGTGTCGATGGGTTTGGTGATGTAGTCATACGCTCCCAAACGCATGGCCTGCACCGCACTATCGATTGTGCCCTGTGCTGTCACCAGAATCACGGCCATGGCCTGGGACTCCTCACCCAGCCGCTCCAGCAGTTCGATGCCCCCCATGCGCGGCATCTTGAGATCGGTGATCACGATCGACGGCACCCAGTGCGCCGCCTTCTCCAGGCCTTCGACACCGTCACGCGCGGTTTCGGCGCGATATCCCCAGGAGAAAACTAGCTCGGCCAGGCCGGTGCGCTCATTTTCTTCGTCCTCAACGATTAGTATTTTTTCGTGGCTCATCCCTTGGTTCTGCCTGCTTCTTCAACGGTTTCTTCCGCGGACTGCCCCATCACTTCCGAGACTACAACCATACGCGGCCAGCTTCCCGTGGGGCAAGGTCTCCAGGCTATCTCCGCGGCCATTTTTGGCTCCATCCACGCGGCTGAAGAAAATTCCCGTGCTTGTCATGTCAATTTGAGACAAGGCACACTTGCGGCGAACTGCAGAATTCGTTGTCAGAAAAGGTAATTCTTGAAAATCAGTCTTTCGCTTTAAGATTGCAGTGCGTTAGAATTGCGAGTTCTCGCACAGCGATCCAGTTCGAGCTTTTGATCACGGGTTATTTCTTAGCGCGGCCAGCGCAGCGACGCGCAGGCAAACCGCGCATACATCATTGGAGGATGGAATGTCACCTTGTTCTAACCTAAGCAAGGGCCATGTGGTAATGGGCCTGTTGGCGGTTCTGGCGGTATTACTGATCTCGATTCCTGCGCTTGCACAAAGCGACTCGAATCCACAGTACGACTTGTTTGTGGGATATCAATGGTTGCATCCAGGTGGCACAATTCCCACGCCCTTCAGCGGCTTCGACAGCTTCACTCCCTTCAAGATTCCAGACATGGCTGACGGATTCGGTGGCGCCTTCACCTATAACTTCAATCGACACTGGGGCGCGGAATTCGATCTTGGTCAGAACTGGGGAAGCGGGAACTACGAGACTACAGCGTCGGTAGGGCCGCGCTTCATCTGGCGCACCGATGGAGCGAATTACTTTATGCACGGTCTCGTAGGCCTTAACCGTTTATCGGTGGACGGTTTTAGTCCCGTGAACGGAATCGGCGTCATCGCCGGGGGTGGAATGGACCTGCCCATCTTCAAAGGGATCTCGTTCCGCTTGTTTGAGGCCGACTACGTCTGGGCGCGGCAGAACTATTCCAGTTTTGTTTCCTATACGGACTTTCCTGCCCTGGCGCATCCCAACCTGCAGGGCATCCGCCTGCGCACCGGCCTTGTGTTCAGCTGGGGTGGCGCGCCCGCCGTTGCGCCCGCCGCCAGTTGTTCCGTGCAACCGACTGAAGTGCTGGTGGGCGAGCCTATCACCGCGACTGTTACTGCCAGCAACTTCAACCCCAAGCATACCGTCACCTATGCCTGGAGCGGCAATGGAGGTCGGATTACCGGGAAGGACACGACCGCGCAAATCGACACCAACAACGCAGCCCCCGGCAGTTACACCGTCACCGCCCAAGTGACCGACGCGAAAGCGAAGAACAACAACGTGGCAAGCTGCACGGCGAACTTCACCGTCAAGCCGCTGCCACCGAAGAATCCGCCAACAGTTTCCATCTCGGCCAGCCCCACCAGCCTGCAGGCGGGTGGAACCGTGAACTTGTCGGCCAACTGCACCAGCCCGGATAGCGTTGGGGTATCGCTCGCCAATTGGACGGCCAGCGGCGGAACGGTTTCCGGCAACGGCAGTTCGGCCACGCTGGATACCACTGGCACATCACCGGGTTCAATCACGGTCGGTGTCACCTGCACCGACACGCGCGGACTGACCGCTCAGGCCTCAACCCAGGTCATGATCGAGACCCCGCCGCCTCCGCAGGTAGACAAGCAGTTGGAAGCGCGCCTGGCGCTGCACAGCGTTTACTTTGTGGTTAACCAACCTTTGGTCGCGAAACCCAGCGGCGGTCTGCTGCCCAGTCAACAGAAGACGTTGATCGCGCTGGCTGCGGACTTCAAGCTATATCTGCAAGCCAAACCGGATGCGCACCTGATTCTTGGAGGCCACGCCGATCATCGTGGCTCCGTCGAATTCAATCAGGCGCTCTCTGAGCGTCGCGTCAACCGCGTCAAGAGCTTCCTGGTGGAGCAGGGCGTTCCCGAAGCCAGCATCGAGACCAAAGCATTTGGCAAGGAACACAACCTGACCACTGAGGAAGTACAGGGTGAGGTGGCGAGCAATCCCGAACTGAGTCCCGAAGAGCGGCAGAGAGTTCTCAGGAACATTGTGACGATCAGGATGGCGAGCAATCGCCGGGTGGACGTCACTTTGAGCACGACGGGCCAAACGTCGGTTCGCCAATTCCCCTTCAATGCCACGGATGCCTTGACGCTGATCGGCGGCAGGGAAAGCGAGGCCAAGAAGAAGGTAGCTCCGAAGAAGCTCGCCGCGAAGCCGAGCACCAAGAAGCCGTAACGGCGCGCGGAGTTGGGCCTGGAAAAACTCTCTCGGAGGACGATTAAATCGTCCTCCGCGATTTTCTTTTCAGTTCACTCAGAATCTGATCGTGCCCTCGTCGGTTCCCTGAAAGTCCAGACAAAATCGGGCAACATCTACACGGAGTAGCAGCCCCCCAGTCCGTATGTGCTTGATTTCCCGCACACGAATCTGGTACTTCATTTGCCACTATTACGGACCAGTGAACCGCGCGAACATGTATACGATGATGAGACTTCGCAGGGCTCTCAACTCCCGCTACGCCTGCGGGATATTGTGTGTTGCTCTGAGCCTGGCTCAGGGATGCGCTCACCCCGAGCCCTTGCATCCGACGAGTACAGGTTCGCTGGCCGTTGAGGATGCGCAACCCGCGGTCTCGCCCGATCCAAAGTTGGCCACAGGCCTGCCCTTTCGGGCGCTATCGCACCCCCGCGTCCTGCCCGCCGGAACCCTTCTGACCGTGCAACTGGAAGACTCGCTTTCTACTGCCAGGGTTCGTGCCGGCGACGCATTCACGGCATCCGTCGCCGCGCCCGTTACCATTGACGGGGAGACACTCATCGAACGTGGTGCTGCGGTGACCGGACACGTCGAGTCCGCGCAATCGCAGGCTGACCGTCCCGGTCTGGTTCCCGGTTCAGGCTACTTCCGGCTGAGTTTGAACGCGATCACGGTCGAGGGCCGACAGCTTGCGCTTCGGACCTCCAGCCTGTTTGCCCGGGGAGCCGTTGAGCTATCGAACGTTTCGTCTACCGGCAGCGTATCAGATCTGCGTTCAGTGGGCGTACAAGTCCAAAAGGGACGCCTTCTGACCTTCCGGCTGACGGCTCCGGTCATGCTTAACGATCCGAACTCTATGGCTGATCGCGAATCCCGAGGTCCTATCCCCGAATAAACCGGCTGGATTCCTTCCGTTCTCTCCTTTTCCAAATGGTTTCCAGTACTTAATTATTTCCTCTATGTAGCAGAAACCAAGATTCCTTCCGAGTTTTCCACAGGCTTTTCCTGTTTTGAGTGACGTGTGCCCTTCGCAGCGTCAGATTCGCCCTCCTATAGTGAGGTCGAAGCAGCGGGCGGCTTGCCAGCCTCAGCGTTCCCGTTTCGGGAGCACCGAGGTATGAGATACCCCATCGTGGGGTTTCTTCCGGGAACAGTCCCGCGCCACAGTAGCAGTATGAGTACCGCAACCCCATTTCCGTGACCAGAACTTGCGCCGGGAGAGAACACGACAACGACCTTCCGCGCCATTTTCGAACACCCTCCCATTGCCGTGGCCCGTTGCAATCCACAGGGAGTGATTGTCGAGATGAATCCGGCCTTCGAACAGACCGTGGCGCGAACCCTCGACCGCGACGTGGCCGGCAGGCGCTCGTTGCGGCTTTGCGAATTGGTTCGTCCGCAAGACCGCGACCAGACTGAGTTGTTGCTGCGCGACCTGCTCGATTCCCGATGCAACTCCTTCGCCATCCAAGCCGGAGGCGCGGGCCCTGGCCAGGCAATCTCGAGATGGACCGCATGGCGACAGCCCGGTTGCGGAACCGAGCCCGACCATGCGTTGCTCATCGCGCCGCAGACCAGCGATACGGTTCCAGCGGAGGAAAGCCTGCTTCAAACTCAGAGATGGGAGGCCGTTGGCCGCCTGGCAGGGGGTGTGGTACATGACTTCAACAACCTGCTGACCGGCGTCATGCTGTACTGCGATCTTCTACTCTCCAGTCTGGATGGGCGCGACCACAGGCGGCGTTACGCGGAGGAGATCCGCTCCGCCATCGTGCAAGCCACGGGTTTGGTAAAGCAGTTGCTCGTTTTTGCCCGGCCGCAAGCCACCCCGGTGCGAACTCTGCGCCTCAACGAAATTGCCCGGGCAATGCACGATCTGCTGACCCGGTTGATCGGCGAGAACATCGCCCTCGAGCTGCATCTCGATCCGGAATTGGGCGTAGTCAGCATCGGCCAGGCTCAGGCCCAGCAGGTCTTACTTAACCTCGTCCTCAATGCTCGCGATGCTATGCCCAATGGCGGCCGGATTACGGTCGAGACCAGCAACTGCAGATTCCAGCCTGTCGCCGGGACCATGTTTCCTAGCAACTTTGCAAGCGGTCCACCCGCCTTCCCCTGCGTTCTCCTGACGGTGAGCGACAACGGTCACGGCATGGACGCTGAAACCCGCCAGCGCCTCTTCGAGCCGTTCTTGACCACCAAGAACGCCGGCCAAGGCACCGGCTTGGGATTGACTACGGTCCGCAGCATCGTCACCACCAATCGCGGGTTGATCCACTTTGAAAGCGAACCCGGCTGCGGGACTCGCGTGATGATCTTGCTCCCCCGAGCATCTCAATCCGCCGTTTCTGATCTTCTGGAGACGGCCAATCCCGATTCAGGGGCCCCGTCACCGACACCAATTCAGGAAATCAAAAAGGAATCACTTTTATGACGTCAGCCGCCGTAACCCACACCCTCGCTACTCCTCAGATCATGGCCGCCAATTTTCTGAATCTCCTCATCGTCGACGACGAGCGCTCCATCCGCGATGCCTGCCGCGAGGTTGCGCTGTCCCTGGGTTTCATCGCCCACGTCGCCGATTCTGCCGAGCATGCCTATCGCCTGCTGCAAACCCAAAGCATCGACGCCATTCTGCTCGATCTGCGCTTGCCCGGTGCGGGCGGGCTCGAAGCTCTCCGCTATATCAAGGCCCAGCGCCCCGAAGCTCTCGTGATCGTGGTGACGGGCTATGGCACGGTGCAGTCGGCCGTGCAAGCTATGAAGCATGGCGCTTACGAGTACGTGACCAAACCCTTCAGCATTGACGAACTCAAGCTCTTGTTGCAGCGCGTCTCCAACCACCTCAAGCTGAAAACCGAAAACCGCATGCTGCGCGAGAAACTCAAGTCCAAACAGGGCTATGGCGGCATCGTTGGCCGCGCTCCGGAGATGGAGAAGCTCTACCGCATCATCGCCAAAGCCGCCAACAGCTCTCACCCCGTGCTGATCCTGGGCGAGAGCGGTACCGGCAAGGAAATGGTGGCACGCTCCATTCATTACTCCGGGCCCTTCCATGACAAGCCGTTCATCCCCGTCGACTGCGGCTCGCTGGTGCCTACGCTGATCGAGAGCGAGCTGTTTGGCTACGTCAAAGGCGCGTTCACTGGCGCCAATCAGGCCAAGGACGGACTGCTCGCGATCGCCGAGGGTGGCACGGTATTCCTCGACGAAGTTGGCGAGCTTCCCGTCGACCTCCAGGCCAAACTTCTACGGGCGATTCAGGAAAAGGAGATTCGCCCCGTCGGCAGCACCCGCCGCATTCCCATCAACGTCCGCATTCTGGCTGCCACCAACCGCCTGCTGGAGCAGGCCGTGACCGAAGGCTCTTTCCGCCGCGACCTGTATTTCCGCCTGAACGTTCTGAGCTTGCGAATCCCCCCGCTGCGCGAGCGTCGCGAGGATATCCCGCTGCTCATCGCTCATTTCATGGAGCGCACGTCGCGCGCCTCAGCGCAGGAGAAGGTTCTTACCGATGAGGCTATCAAGGTGATGCTGGCCTATGACTGGCCCGGCAACGTGCGCGAACTGGAAAACTGTCTGGAACGCACCTGCGCTTTTACCAGCGGGCCCTTGATCCATGTGCCTGATTTGCCTCCCGCCATTGCGGGTGCGCACGTCATAGTCCCGGCCAACGGGAACGGACACAACCAGAACAAGATCGTCCCCATGGCGGAGCTCGAAAGGCAAACCATTCTCAACGCCATCGCCGAACTCAACGGTGACAAGTTACAGGCCGCGCGCCTGCTCGGCATCGGCAAAACAACTCTGTACCGCAAGCTGAAGGACTACGCGGCTCAGACCTAAAGGCGTTCCCAGTTCCCAGTTCTCAGTCTAGGGAAGGCGTCTTACTGAGAACTGAGGACTGGGAACTGAGAACTGCTTTCCTGTTCCGCAACGGGAACCGCGCATCCGGCATCGCTCCCTAACGCTAGTCTTTTCAATGTCAGCCATAGTGGTGCCTCGCGTGCTATGGAAAGAGCATGATTCTACTCATAACCCCTTCGGCACGCGGCCAAGAGTGTGCCGGCACTCTAAAAGACGCCACCGGCGAAGAAACCCACTGGGCGGAAAATCTGCCGCAAGCCGTGGCCCGGCTGCGCGAACAGGTCTACTCAGCCGTCGTCCTCGATCAATTCCTTTTAGAGAACGAGCCTAGCGAGAGCGATCAGGTGCTCGAGCATCTGGGCACAGCTTTTCCCGTCTACCTCAACTTCGCCGTGAGCGGCATGCCGCGGCTGCTGCGCGAGGTCCGCTCTGCTCTTCATCGCCGCAAACGCGAGGAGACCCAGGCCCGCCATTCCGTCGAGCAACAGGTTCGAAGCGAGATGTGCGAATCGCTCACCGCCATGCTGCTCTCCTGCGAGTTAGCCATGGCCGTCCCTGAGGTTCCCGGCCCCGCCGCCGAAAAAATCCGCCTAATCGACAATCTCGCCCGCGACATGCGTCTAAGGCTGGGCGCCAACTGACTGGTTCTTGGGGTTCCGGAGGGATGGATCTAGCCCTATTGCGGCAGCCCCATCTTCTTCAATAGCGCGGCGTAGCGTGGGTCTGATCGCAGGCTATCCGCGTCGGGGTCTTCCTTGATGTAGGAAATGCGGTCTGACTTTTCAGCGTAAGCCTTTTCCAGCCAGACAAAGGCCTGGTCCTTTTCCCCGAGAGCGGCATAGTCCATTGCGACATCGCCCGGGTCCACGTAGCGCTTCTTCGCCAACTGCAGGTTAAGTTCGACGATCCGCCTAAGGGCGGCCTGGTATCCAGATTTGGCATACACCCGGTCCGCTCCCTCGGCGATTTCCAGTTCTTCGTGATCATTCATCAGCGCCAGCGCCTTCTTCCAATTCTCCAACCAAAGATCGTACCGGTGCAGAGCGTAATAAGTGATGCTGAGATTCATGACCGCCGAAGCGTAGTTGGGATCCATCTCCAGCGTCTTTCGTAACTGTTCGAGACTCAGTTCATTTTGCCCGGCGGAGCGATACATTACGCCAAGCGTGTCGTTGTACTTAAGATTCAGAGGCTCGAGTTCGACGGCTCGTTTTGCCTGCTCCACGGCTTCACTGGTGCGCCCTACCTGCTCCAGCAAAAAGGCGTACCAGTTATGGGTGTTGGCATCATTCGGATTCAGCTCAATCGCTCGCCGAAACTCCTGTTCCGCAGCCTCCCATTCGAACAGATTCTCGTGGATCCCGGCCAGCACCGCGTGCGGCTCTGCGAGGGTATCGTCAAGTGCCAGGGCCTTCTCGGCCGCGGCGCGTCCCTTGGGTAGAGCCTCCGCGTTCGACACAGGGGCATATTCCGGTAAAACGTAGTAATCCGCTGCCAGTCCTGACCACGCCATGGCGTAGCCCGGATCTTTCTGGATTGCCTGATTGAAGTAGTCTCTTGCCTTATCCAGCGAGTCCCGCGTCCGTTTCTCGAAGTAGTATTCGCCCCTGAGGTAGAGCTGGTAGGCCTCAGGATCGCGCGTCCTGCCCTTTGCCGCCGGTTTTCCCGTCTCACCCGACAGGCGCTCGCTCAGTCGAGCCGCAATCGCCCCGCTGATGTCCTGCTGCACCGCGATCAGATCCGCCATCTTGCGGTCGTACTGTTCGCCCCACAAATTGCGGTTGCTGCGCGCGTCAATCAACTCCGCGCTGATCACGAGCTGGTCGCCGCGCTGCAGCACCCGCCCTGTGATCACTGCATCCACCTTCAAATCCTTGGCCACCGCCTGCGGGTCGGCGTCGCGGCCCTTGTAGTGAAAAACGGAAGACCGCGACATCACCGACAGCTTGGGCAGCTTCGAAAGATCGTTGATCAAGCTCTCCGTAATTCCGTCGCTTAAGTATTCGGTATCAGGGTTGCCGCTCCGGTTAGTGAAGGGCAGCACCGCGACCGACGAAACTTCGTCCACAGTGCCCCGAGACTTCAATCCAAACCAAATCGCCGCGGCCAGACCGAGCACCAAGAGCGCGCCGGCGGCCCACTTCCACGGACCGGGTTTCGCTGCGGTCTGCACTGGCGCTGCTGCCGCAACGCTGACCCTCGCCGAACTCGAATCTCTCCGCAACCGCTTCAGATCGCTGAGCAAATCGGCAGCATTCTGATAGCGGAGGGCCGGGTCCTTCTCCAGCGACTTGCTGATAATGCGCTCCAGCTCCGCCGGAAGATCTGGATTCAGCCGCACCGGCGCCGTCGGATCTTTGTGCAGAATCGCATCGAACATCAGCGCCGACGTATTGGCGCTGAACGCCATCCGCCCCGTCGCCATCTCATAAAGCACTGTGCCAAAAGAAAACAGATCGCTGCGCCGGTCCAGTTCCTCGCCTCGTGCCTGCTCCGGCGACATATAGGCCACGGTACCGACGGTCGTTCCTGGGCTGGTGAGGTTCCCGTCCAACGTGGCGCCGTCGGGGGCACTGGCCGCTGCTTCGGGAGCTCCGCTCAGCTTCGCCAGCCCGAAATCGAGTACCTTCGCCTGCCCGCGCTTGGTCACAAACAAATTCGCCGGCTTGATGTCGCGATGCACAATGCCTTCACTGTGCGCCGCATCGAGCGCATCCGCGATCTGTACCGCCAGCTCCAACAGTTGTTCGAGAGGAATCGCCCCCACCGCGAGCCGGTGCTTGAGCGTTTCCCCCGCCAGCAACTCCATCACGATGAAGTGCTTGCCGTCGGACTCCGCAATTTCGTGGATGGTGCAGATGTTCGGATGATTCAGCGCCGAAGCCGACCGCGCTTCGCGCCGGAACCGCTCCAGCGCCAGCGGGTCTTTCGCCATATCCTCAGGAAGGAATTTCAGCGCCACATGACGGCCCAGGCTCAGATCCTGGGCCTCATAGACCACACCCATACCGCCTCCGCCGAGCTTCTCCAGGATGCGATAGTGCGAGATCGTCTGCTCGATCATTCGGAAGGTGTGGGGCTCTAGAGTCGCTCCATCTTAAGGATGCGGCACCGGCTAGTCAACGAACGACCATGTTAGAACAAAGTATGCAAGGCTTTGCAGATGTCCACCCACTCTGAAAAAACCTTCACCGTCTCGTCCCGTTAGCACTAGAATAGGCCAGCGCACGATGCCGGAGCCCGCATTCACCGCAGGTACCCGGCACGTCCGGAGGCCCTGTGCACGTTCTGGTCACCGCCGATACCATGTCCGGCTCCTGGACCTACACCCGCGAACTGGTCACTGGACTGGTCACGCGCGGGGTGCGGGTTACGCTGGTCAGCTTCGGCGAGATTCCCCTCCCCGACCAGACCGCTTGGATGGACCTCCTCCACGGCCTCGAGTATCGCCCTACCGCTTTCCGCCTTGAGTGGATGGACGAGGCCCCCCAGGACCTGCACGAATCCTCAGACTTCCTTGCCAGCCTGGTGCGCGAAGTTCGCCCCGACCTGCTTCACCTCCACCAGTTCTGCCACGGCAATCTCCCTGTCAATATCCCGCGGGTGGTGATGGCCAACGGCGACCTGATCAGTTGGAGCGAAGCGGTGCACGGTTGCACCCCGCGCGCCACGCGCGCGCTGAAGTGGTATCGCGATACAGTCGTCCGCGGCATCGCCGCTGCCGATGCCGTAGTCGCCCCGTCGGCCTGGATGCTCGACACTCTTCGCACCACCTACACCCGCCCGCGCCGCGAGGCTGTCATCTACCCCGGACGTAATCCTATCTTCTTCAATCCCTACGTCAGCAAAGAAGACTCTGTGCTTTCGGTCGGCCGCCTGTTAGACGCTGGCAAGCAGGTCTACCTGCTCACGCAACAGGCACAGCCTTTCTCGGTATGCATTGTCGGTGCCGAGCAAACCGTGCCCGTCCCGCGCCTTCCGATCCGTGCCGACGTCAGGATCGCAACCGACCAGAATTCCGTTGCCGTCCGTGGCCCGCAGACCGAGGCTCAACTGCGCGCCCTCTACAGCCGTGCCGCCGTCTACGCCGCCACGGCACGCTATGAGCCGCTCGGCATCGCAGCTCTCGAAGCCGCTTTTTCCCGCTGCGCCATTGTCGCCAACGATATTCCCAGCTTCCGCGAAGTCTGGGGCGACGCCGCCCTCTACTTCCGCACCAACGACGCCAGCAGTCTGGCCGAGACCCTCCGCCAGCTCGACGCCGACCGCGCCCTGCGCCACGCCTATGCCGACCGCGCCTACACCCGCGCCCGCGACCGCTTCACCACCAAGCGTATGATCGACGACTACCTCGATCTCTACCGCAGCCTGGTCTCGGCCAACACGCTGGCCGCCTGAGCCGTACGGGCGGCGCTAGAGTGCGGAGTACCACCTCGACCTAATCCTCTCGCTTTCTTGTCCCAAAATTCAGAACGGGAATTGACATTCAGATTCTTGTTGTTTCCTCGCGGCTTGCGCTTGCCCTTGCTTGGGAGATGTGTTCAATATTGATCAGTCGGCGCATTGTGAATCGTTTTAGGATTATCCGTTCTACGAGGAAATTATCAATCACAACCACTCAACTCCGACCCAAGAACCCAATTGAGCCACAAAGCTCCTTTGGGATGACCTTCATGACAAGACACGCGTTTCGAACGGGGCGCGCTAATGCGAATGCCAGCAGGTTCTGAGACCTCACGAGCTCTTCCCTTTTTCGTCTTGTTTCTTCTCTTGGTTGCCTTTGCTCCGGGCCAGGCCAGCCCGCAAGTTCCCGCCAAAGGCGCTCAATCCGCCAGCGCATCTGCGGTCAGTGCTCCTTCCCCCGACGCCTCTCAGTACGTGGGAGCTGAGACCTGCAAAACCTGTCACGAGGAAATCTACAACGCCTGGGAGAAAACGCCGCACTGGAAGACCACGCTCAATAAAGAGGGTGGCCCCGCGAAGCAAGGTTGCGAGGGTTGCCATGGTCCCGGTGCCGACCACGTGGCTGGCGGCGGCGACAAAACCAAGATATTCGTGTTCGAGGGGAAATCGCGGCAGGAGACCAGCTCCCGCTGTCTGAGCTGTCATGGCGAGAGTCGTCAGCAGTCGCATTTTGCCGAGTCCGCCCACGCCAGCAGCGATGTTGGCTGTCTCGACTGCCATTCTCCTCACCATGCCAAGGAGAAACAGCACCTGCTAGTCGAGGATCAGCCCCAGTTGTGCTATGGATGTCACACGTCGGCCAAGGCAGATTTTGCCAAGCCCTTTCATCACCGCGTCAACGAGGGCCTGGTGCAATGCAACGACTGCCATAACCCTCATGGGACAGCAACCGTGCGGCAGCTGCGAGCCCTCCCGAGCGGAGATGCCGTCTGCTACAAGTGTCACGTCGACAAGCAGGGTCCTTTCGTCTACGAGCATGTGCCGGTGAAGACCGAAGGCTGCAGCAGCTGCCACACGCCTCACGGTTCCACCAATCCCCGCCTCCTCAAGGTGAGCCTGGTGAACATGCTCTGTCTGCAGTGCCACACTTTCTCGACCACATTGACGGCTGGCGGACCAATCGGTCCCGCGCACAATCAGTCGGCCAAGTATCAGGCTTGCACCATGTGCCACAACCAGATTCATGGGTCCAACTTTAGCAGTGTCTTTTTCAAGTGAGGGAACCGATGGTGGCGAAAGCCTTTAGCCTCAGGTTAATGCTCGCAGCTTCTGTATTGGTCGCTTCGCTACCTGGAATTCTCTTGGCCCAATCCTCCAGCGCGAACCCGGCCCCGCCCGCCCAACCTGACGGTGTTACCGGTGGCGGCTATCAGATTCACTCGTCAGTCGAGCTCGGCTACCGCTCCAACGACGTGAACGGCAGTAACGATATGTACGACACGCTGGTGAATCTGCAAGCTGGCCCGCGCTTTCTCGATCAGACGCTCTCCATGCAGTCGCTGGACCACCAGGGCTTCCTGTTCGACGATCTTTACCTCAACAGCTTCGGATGGGGAGGCGATCCCAACAACGCCCTGCGCCTTCGAGCCGACAAAAGCAAGTGGTACAACCTGCAAAGCAGTTTCCGTCGCGATCAGAGTTTCTCCGATTTCGACTTGCTGGCGAATCCCTTGAATCCCCCGCCTCTTTCTCCAACCATTCCTTGGGGCTCCACTCCCTCAATTCCGGTACTGAACTCGCCCCACCAATTTGATACGACGCGGCGCATGAGCGATTTTGACCTCACCCTGCTTCCCCAGTCCCGCCTCAGCTTCCGCCTGGGCTATTCGCACAACAATATGACCGGACCTTCGTACAGCAGCATCCACGAGGGGACTGAAGCTCTGCTCCTACAGCCCTGGAATACGACCATGAACTCCTACCGCATGGGCGTGGACTTTAGAATCGCACCGCGGACCATACTCAGCTATGATCAATTCCTCGATTACTACAAGGGAGACACCGACACCCAACTGGCTTCCTTCGCGCCCGCGCTCCTGCCCGGTGGCGCTCCCGTGGAGTTGGGCTTATCCTTCGACACTGCGAACAGGGAACCTTGCGCAGTCGTGCCGCCGGCAACCACTCTGATCAGTTCCGGAACGCTGACCAACGTCGCCTGCAGCGCCTACTTCAGCTACTCGCGGAACCAGCGCATTCGCACTTCCACGCCCACCGAGCGCATCAGCCTGCGCAGCAACTACTTTCAGCGCGTAGACTTGGTCGCCTCTTTTGCTTACAGTGACGCAGAGACAACTACGCCCTTGAACGAAGCCT
Organism: Candidatus Sulfotelmatobacter sp.; assembly: GCA_049583505.1. Taxonomy (GTDB): domain Bacteria; phylum Acidobacteriota; class Terriglobia; order Terriglobales; family Acidobacteriaceae; genus Sulfotelmatobacter. The sequence goes on along the minus strand of JBAUVZ010000457.1, from coordinate 1,440 downwards.
TCAGCGGCCTGATCACGCGTACCAATACCCTCGCCTTCACCGGTACTGGGACAGCCGATGCCAGCCGAATTTCAGACACCTTCGATCTCGGGGCTACCGTGCACCTCACCCCGCATCTGCGCCTGATCGAGAAGTTTTACTTCTGGGCCTACCGCATTCCAGAGAACGGCAATTTCAACGAACTTGACTATACCTGTGCAATGCCGCCGTGCACGCTTTTGAGTCCGCAGCTCATTGTCCCCACAGCCGCGCCCACCCTGATCCAGTCGTCCTTCAACCAGACCTGGATGAGAAATCAGACCGAGCTAGCCTGGGACATTTCGAAAAAAGCCGGAGCCCGCATCGGTTACCGCTGGGGTGACCGGGCCTTCAACCACTTCAACGATTTTCTGCCCGGAGACGAAGACCATTTCGTGGGCCTGGAGAAAACGGCACTCTTTGGGCTCTGGGCCCGGCCCACTGATGCCTTGCGCTTGAACTTCGATCTGGAACACACGAACTACAACAGCGTATTCGTCCGCCTGTCTCCGCGCAAAGAAGCGCGCTACCGCTTCCAGACAACCTACACGCCGCGCCCATGGGCGACTGTGGGCGGATCTATCAACATCCTGCAACAATCCAACGCCGACTCCCAGACCCAGTACGTGGCCCACAACCAGAACTACGGCCTGACCGCTTCGCTCGCGCCGCGCGAACGCTTCGGAATGGATCTGGCGTACAACTTCAACAGCGTAATCCAGAACGCCCTGATTTGCTTCGACGACACCCCGCCGCCCGCTGTAACGACCCTTTCCTTCGTGAACACCGCTAACGGCACTACTTCATTTTGTGCGGCGAACGACCCCAATAACCCTCTTCTGGCCAACTCGTTCTATACCAACCACACTAACTTCGGGATGGCCACGATCCGCTTTAAGTTCGACAAGCGCACCACGGTCAATGCGGGCGGAAGCGTCACCAATGTTGACGGCAGTGTTCCGCAATTCAACATCCTGCAGCCCCAAGGTTCCGCGCAATACAAGTACTATCAGCCGGTGGTCAACTTGAGCGTCGACTTGGGTCATAAGCTGGCGTGGAACAGCGGCTGGAATTATTACCAGTACGGCGAGGGTTCGTTCGTCGGGCCCACCGCGCCGCGCTATTTTCACGCCAACTCCGTGACCGAGTCCCTGCGCTACGCTTTCTGAGTTGCTGATGTAGGGAGAGCCGCCTCGGGCGCCTGCCCTGAGCAAGCGAAGCGCGCCGAACGTGCCACTAACGTTCCTGATTCAGCGCACCTTCAGGCGCTGAGGGTCGGCCATGGTTTAATGTCTTGAAGAGCAGGAGAAGACATGCCACAGAGCGCGCACAACCGAATCGCAGAGTTCCACAACCTCGCAGCCCACGCCCACACCGCCGCCGCCGTCGCCCACGGCAAGGGAGATCATCTAACCGCTCACG
>JBAUVZ010000456.1:0-5236 GCA_049583505.1 Candidatus Sulfotelmatobacter sp. | reverse complement strand
GGCATGGGCGGATTCTCAGTATGCAAGCTCGTCAAGCCAATCAAGACTCTCTGCTCCTGGACGCCGCACCAAGCGGGCATCGACCATCTCCCGCTTGCCAAGGCACAGTCCCACATACGGACAGCTGCTGCAGGGATTCTGCGGGAAGCGGATGCCGCTGTGCGGCAGGAACTGTGCGGATTCGATTCTTTGGATTGTGTCTCCCACCAGGCGACCGAATTCCTCGCGCTGCTCCTCGGTAATGGTGGTTTGCAAGTATTGAACCTCGACGAGCCTCTTGCGAACGAACACTACTTGAGCGACTTCAGAAATGCCAGTCATCCAGGAGTAGCAGACAAGCTGCGGATCCAACGCCAGCAACCCTGCAGGCTCTTCCGGATATCGGCTCGAGGAGGTCTTCCACTCGATCAAGCAGCGCGTCCCGTCGAGTTTGCCAATGGCATCAATGTAGGCGACGAAATCGTTGCTTCCAGCAAGCGGTCGAGTGAACTTGACTTGCAGGTTCCGCCGGGGGGACTGGACCTGGATACGATCTTCCTGGCAGAAACGCGTCAACAGCATGATTCCTTGCAACAGCATGCGATCCCAGGAGTCTCGGTTGGAGTAGTGCATGCCTTGGCTCTGGCACTCGGACCACTCGGCAAACAGGACTGCTCCGGGATCTTCACCGCGAAAAAGGGCTCCCAGCGCCCGTTCGAAGGCACTGCCGAACAGCATCGCCGCCCGGGTGTCCTTCTCTTTCCAGCCATCGAGGTAGCGATGCCGATAACGCCGCGGGCAGGTGAGGTATTGGCTGATCTGAGTGTAGCTGTATGTCATTCAGGCCACCTGCGGGCTGTCCAGATTTGCGGGTGAAAGTTCTTCCCAGCGGCCGGCGGGAGCAAAACCGTCGAGTCGGAGCAGGGAAGCGCCGTTGATGGCGATATGACTAATCTTGACCACGCCCTTCAGACCTACGAGCTGGGTTTCGTCGACCTCATCGCGTCCGAGCAGCTCTGAGTCGTAACCGAAGTCGCGCAGGAACCAGTTCAGCTTCCACAGGGCTTTCGGGCTGCAATAGAGACGACTGGACAGGACATGGCCAGCAAACCGGCTAGGCTCAAGAATCACAAGAGTGAGTGTGTAGTAGGGCTTCTGTGCCTGACGACGAAACTGGACGCGTTGCACCCGAACCAAGAAGACTCCGTCGGGGACCTGGTCGGCGGCACAGCGATCGGCGGCGTGCAGGCCCGTGATCTGGCGTTTCAAGCGGCACCTTCTTTCTGGCCGAGATAGCTGTTGAGCTGGCAGAGCAGGGCAGGGCGATCGTTGTCGGCCCAGTCGGTCAGGCGTGTGACGAAGGTTTCCACCTGTTCGCGGGTGGCATCGCGAAGTGCCTTGACGCCGCAGAAGTCGGTGGCATAGGCCTTGACCAAGTTGGGATCGAGCTGGTGCTGCCGAATCAATTGGCAAAGGCGGTCGCGAACCTTCGGGCTGCCGTGGTTTCCATTGACATTGGACGGTTGGGGCGGAAGCTTCTTCGACTCCCGGGGGGACTGCGGCGGCTCGGCGAAGGACCCTATTTCCTCAACCGAACAGATGCCGATGCCGTAGGCCTTGCGCAGAGCCCGGTTGACGGCCCTCGTTTCCGCCACGCGCATTTCTGCGCCGTGAACGAGGTGAGAGACGTTGGAGGGGTCGGCGTCGCCATAGCCGACAAAACCACGGCAAGATTTGCTCTTGTAGACAGTAGCCTCAAACGCCCAACGTTGTAAGGAAGGATTACAAAAATCGGAAACGGGCCGAACGTGAATGCCCGCGCATTGAGTACGACGGGCTAATCCCAATAAACCTGTGTGAGTGACGTACCAACCGTTGTTCAGGTAAAGCAAGTCACCGGCATTCACCGAGAAGTCGTGTTGAGTTGCGATCTCCTTGAGCCGCACAACAGCTTCGCGAGAGAGATCCTTCCAAATCTTCCGAGCCCTGCGGATATTCGTTTGGGCTGCGATGTTTCTCGGCATAGTCCCCTCCTTTAGTCCTTATACTTAAGCGCCTATGTATCCATGTTTATACATAGGCGCCTAAGTATTTGTCAAGAACTTTGTGGTTGATTTCATGAACTAGGAGGATTAGCTTCTAGACCATCAATGGCTAAGAAGAAGAACCCAAATGCCGTCGCCTTGGGAAAACTGGGCGGGTCGAAGGGCGGCAAGATCCGGGCGGCTAAGCTAACTCCCGAAGAGAGAAGCGGGATTGCCCGTAAAGCAGTACTCGCAAGATGGGCCAAAGCTAGGGAGAAAGACTCTCGCGACAAAGCCTAATCTGCTGAGATTTCTCTCGGAAATTTAGCCTGAACTAACAAGGGCCGCTGCCTGCTAAATCCATGATTTGTAGAAAGGGAAGAGAGGGCAGGGCGTAAAACCCGTGTTCGTCCACGTCGGAGGTCTTCGGTTTGCGCGAGATCCACCTGCAGTCGTTAGCAAATCTTCCGACAGGCCGACTTCTCGGTTCAAATCACTCCTCGAAGCGCGTTTCTGGATAACTTCCGGTTTGCCGACCACTCGTACAATGAACGTTCTGGTGATTGCTTTCCTAGCGAATGCGCAAGATTATTTATAGAGCGCCAAAATCCTGGCGGCAATGAGCGTGGCGGAGCGGCTATGACTTCGAAAATCGGACTGGCTATGTTGTTTTTGTCGGTGTTTGCGTCCGCGCAACGCATTTGGGTCCTCGAGCAGCCCGACCAAATTGTTGAATACGATCCTCAAAGCTTTGCGCGAAAGACTTCGCATGAGATTCCTAAGGACGTCCTTCAGTATCCGCAAGATCTGCAGATCAGCAAGGCAGGGCAAATGTTATTTTTGCCCAGTACAGTGCGTGAACCCGATGGATTGGTTCATGCTTCGAACAGCCAAATCGTGTGGCTGTGGAATGGAAAAGTAGCCATGCCGATTCCGCGCGCGGTGATCCGCAAGACTACACCTCAAGCTGCGAATAGTCTGGTCGAGTCCTCGGCTCCGCGATGCGCGCTCTCCTCCGACGGCACGCATCTCTTCTGGTTCGATAACAGCAACAGGTCAATTGAAAAAAACGATGGTTCCCTCAGCCTATCGTCGGAAACGACATTTCGCGCTTGGGTCACTGACTTGGTGGGCACCAATCCGCAGCAGCTCACCAATTATCCGTTTGGCATTTGCAAATGCGACACCGGTTCCTGCGAAGAAACTTGCCCGGAAGCGAATTCCTGGTGGCCCGACAGCGGTGTCAGTAATTTCTTCGTAATGACTAAGTGGGTGCCAGGACAGGAAGGATCCGATTACCAAGAGAGCATCTTGTTCCGAAACACGAGCTCCGGATCGTGGTCAGCGACAAAGCTTTCGACTCCGGTCGAAGAGGTCTTGGATTCTTACAACGAGAAGGAAGCGGTCGCAATCATCGAAGCCAACCGCGATTCCGGCTGTTGCGGTTGGGTCAACGAGAGCGATGACCAGGTGCTGCTGAACGAGACCAATGGAAGACGCATTGTCCTCTTTGATGAGTGGAAGTTGTACCAGAACCGCGATTATGACATCAGCTTCTTTGCTTCCATGGCAAAGTTTTCATCCAGCCACAAGCTCGTAGGCATGACTATTGAGGCAACTCACAAGCCTGGAGATGAACTCAGACTCGCAGACCAAGGCAAGGATAACCCGGCGGAACTCGCACAGATCAAGAAAGTGCTTCCCGACATGCCCGCAGTCCAGGTCGTTGAAGTGGTCGATCCCGTAAAGCAGCTCGTCGCAATTCCCCACGCCCGCTTTGTCGGCTGGCTCTCCGACACCGAGATCTTACTGATTGAAGACAATCTGCTGGTTGCCTTCGATATAGCCACGCATAGCCGCAGAAGATCGCAAATCAAAGTGGCGACGCCGGATTATGCGTTTGTGAGATAACGATATTTTGCGCCCTCACCTTTAGGTCGTTCAGGAATCTGTCCCGTCTGGGATCGCCCAATCCTCAATAAGTGCTATGGCGATCTAACGCCAACAACCCTTTTGAGATGCCGACAACTCCAAGGCTTTCATTGACTTGCCCTCGCGTCCCGCCTACCATTCCTCGACTCCATGATCGGCCAAACGATCTCGCACTACCGCATCGTCGAGAAACTGGGCGGCGGTGGGATGGGTGTTGTCTACAAAGCCGAGGACACCGAGCTTGGCCGCTTCGTCGCCCTGAAGTTTCTGCCTGAAGACCTAGCCCAAAACCCGCAAGCTTTGGAACGGTTCCGACGTGAGGCGCGAGCCGCTTCTGCTTTGAACCATCCCAATATCTGCACGATTCACGAGATAGGCAAGCACGAAGGCCATTCGTTCATCGTCATGGAGTTTCTGGATGGCATGACGCTGAAACATAAGATCGCGGGTCGTCCATTGGAAACTCGGCTGATTCTTTCTCTGGCCATCGAGATTGCCGATGCGATGGATGCCGCTCATGCCGCAGGCATCGTGCACCGCGACATAAAACCAGCCAATATCTTTCTCACTAAGCGAGGGCACGCCAAGATCCTCGATTTTGGACTGGCCAAAGTCACACCCACCCCCAGCGACCTCGGAAAAGCGAGCGCGCAATCGACTGTGACGCTGGAAGAGCAGCTGACCAGTCCCGGCACGGCGGTAGGAACTGTTGCCTACATGTCGCCGGAGCAATCGCTCGGCAAAGACTTGGACCTTCGCACTGACGTGTTTTCTTTTGGCGTTGTTCTTTACGAGATGGCGACGGGAACTCTCCCGTTTCAGGGACGGACATCGGGAGCTATCTTCAATGCAATTCTTAACATGACTCCGCTACCACCAGCGCGTATCAATCACGAAATTCCTACGAAACTCGACGACATTATCAATCGTGCGTTGGAGAAGGACCGCGACCTCCGCTATCAGAGCGCTGCCGAACTGCGCTCAGAACTGAGGCGCTTGAAGCGGGACACAGATTCCGGCCATTCCCGTGCCACGAGCCCCGACACCTCGGCCTCAGCGAAGCCTTCGCCATCCGCCCCGTCATCAAGTGCTGCGATCCTATTGGGTGAAGCAATAAAACACAAGAAAATGCTCGCGCTCGCATTCTTCGGAGTTGTGCTGTTCACCGCGGCTCTCGCAACTTATTTATACGTGCGAGCCGCGCGAACCGCGGCGAAGAGTGATAGCAGCAAATGGGAGCAACTGACGTTCTTTACGGATGCGGCGGTGTACCCAGAATTGTCGCCGGACGGACGATTGCT
>JBAUVZ010000455.1:0-8363 GCA_049583505.1 Candidatus Sulfotelmatobacter sp. | reverse complement strand
CAGTATGACAACGCATACACGCGAAGACTGGTCCTTATTGCTCAGTGTCAGTGATTGGGTGTTCGATTACACGCCCACGAACTCGGGACGGTAATCCTTCCAAATCCCCGTAGCCGGTGAGATCACACGGACGGGAGCATCTTCAGCGTGCTTCGCGGTTCTCGCCCATTGCCAGGCGTGCTGAATTTCGGAGGATTCGAAGTAGCGCGTCTCTGACTGGAGAACGGCGGCTCCGGAAGTAAAGAGCTCCACAAGCTCTTCCCAATGGTGGGCTCCGACGACTGCCATACGAGCGATATGACTTGTGTGCTTCTGGAGAAACCGCAAATCATCCCAGCGTGCCTTCCATTCGGCTCCGTGCATTTCCGTCAGGTCCACAAGGATTCCGATCGGGTGCTTTTTGTGCTGGGCAATGAAGAACTCAAGCTGCGGCTCGAATGTCTTGAGTTCCTCATCCAATAGCTTTCCGACGACCTTAAAGCCGAACGCGACTCCCCCAGTTTCCTTCAGACGTTCAATCACCGGCACACCTCGCTGCTTCGTTTGAAAGCCGTACTGATCCTTCCGAGACATTGGGATCTACGACAATGGAGCAGAGTTGCAGCCTAGAGAAAAATCCACAATTCCCGGTCAAGCGGAGCGGACACGGTGCAGTTGCTAGTCGTCAATTCGCTTCGCGGCCGAGGAAAATAGATATTCCATTCTCGCGCGCATACCACGCTCCCTCACATTGCCCGCGTCGTCACCACGCTGCGCATACCGGGCAAATTCCGCGGTTGTGGTGATGCCTTTGTCTTTCAATAGTTGGATGATGCCGCCAATCTGAGCGTCAAGAGTTTCGAGATAAGGCAGAATTTCCTCAAACACTTGTTCGGCAGGGAGCATCTTCTCAAACACAGCAGGGTCCACTTTCATCTCATTCTCCTAGCCCACTATTTCCAACGCGCGCCGTGGCCCCAGTCTCTCCATTGCAGATCACGTGCTACCAATCCCGATTGCTGAGTTGCCCTCCGCACCTAAAGGGTAAAACTAAAGCACTACGCTTTCTGGTCAAAAGTGAACACCATACCTAAACAGATAGATGATGAAGGTGGAAACCTTCGAGTCTGAAGCAAAGTGGCTCGCGCCGGGCGGAGACGCTGCCGGGGATCTTCGGGATTCGATCTTGACTCGATTTCTCGCCCTTCCAACAGTATTGAGCGAGAGCGCGAGCCTCCATATAAATTGACGAGCGGCCCGAGGCGGCAAAATACCGCCGCACTGAAACAGCGCGGCTTCACCAGGAATAGGGATTCCGAGGCTTTACAGTGCAACCACAAAAAAAGAGATATGTGTCCGCATGACTCAAGCAGGTGTGTCAGTGTGACCATGCAGAAGTTAGCCAAATTATTGACCAGGACCGAGAATCGGTTGGCATTCGGAAAGAGATTACCTCCGGATTAAAGAACGCAGCCAGCCGGCGGCTCACCGCGAATCGCGGGCTGCCGCAGGGTCAACCGCAGACCCACGGAAACCTCGGCTTAGATTGAAGGCTGTGTTTACTAAACCGACGTGAGAGAACGCCTGAGGAAAATTGCCTAGCAAACGCTTTGCGACTGGATCATATTCTTCCGAAAGTAGCCCGAGATCGTTCCGAATATCCAGCAGGCGTTCAAATATACGGACTGCATCTTCATTGCGGCCTTGCAACACATAATTGTCCACCAACCAGAAAGTGCAGGCGAGAAACTTGCCCTCGCCGTGGGGCATACCATCGACGTCGGGGTCTTGCGTGTACCGCCCTATAAAGCCACTCTCCATGAGATTTGCTTCAATGGCTTTAACAGTGCCGATTACGCGCGCATCATCCGCCGCAAGAAAGCCTACCAGAGGCATCATGAGGAGACTGGCATCGAGATGTTTGGAGCCGTAAGACTGCACAAAGGAATTGAGGCCGGCATCGAAGCCTTCCCGACACACCTGCTCGTGGATGGTGGTCCGTAGCGTCTCCCATCGCGCGATGTCGCCGGAGATCCAGCCTTGCTCGGCCGACCTGATCGCGCGATCAACGGCGACCCACGCCATCATCTTGGAGTGAACGAAATGCCGGCGCGGACCGCGCATTTCCCAAATGCCGTCATCGGGGCGATCCCATGCGGTCTCGAGGAATTCAATTAGCGACTGTGCCACGTCTTCGCCTTCGTTCTTGGGCGGCCGGAGCCCTGCTTGGCGACATTGAAAAAAAGTATTGGCCACCTCTCCGAAAATATCCAATTGAAATTGCTTGAAAGCAGCGTTGCCGGTCCGTACCGGCGCGGAGTTCTCGTAACCTGAGAGCCACGGCAGTTCCAGTTCCGTGAGCCTGCGTTCGCCGCGAAGGCCATAGACGATGTTCAGTTCTGACGGGCTGCCGGCAACGGCCCGCAGAAGCCATTCACGCCACTCTCGGGCTTCGTAGTGGTATCCAGCATCGAGCAGCGAGTGCAGGGTAAGCGTCGCATCACGCACCCAGCAAAAGCGATAGTCCCAGTTCCGTACGCCGCCCAACAATTCTGGGAGCGAAGTTGTAGGCGCGGCCGTGATCCCTCCCGTGGGCAGAAATGTCAGTGCTTTTAAGGTAATCAGCGAGCGCAATACGGCATCGCGCCATTTGCCGCGGTAAGTACAGCGATCGGACCATTCCCGCCACCAATCCTGCGTGTCTTGAATAGCCTTATCAATGTTCAACGGCAAAGGTTCAGACTGGTGTGAGGGATACCAGGTAAGATCAAATGACACCTTCTGTCCCTCAGCCACGGTAAACGTTGCGACGGTTTTGAAGTCTTCCCCGCGAAGCGGCACTTCAGTGCGCAAACTGAGTCTATCTGGACCAGCGATTGCGGAGATTCCATGATCGGTACGCCGAACCCAGGGAACCACTGAGCCGTAGTCGAATCGAATCACCAGTTCGAGGTTCATTCGGACCTGGCCTCTGGTACCGACGGCCACCCGCAGAAGATATGGCGTTTCATTGCGAGGCGTCATGCAGTCGATGAGCGTCACCGAACCGCTTTCCGTCTCAAACTCTGTCTCGAGAATAAGCGTACCTTCGCGATAGCGCCGCCGAATGCTTCGGATTGGGTCCGAGGGTGAGATGGACCAATGCCCGTTGTCAGCAGTCCCGAGAAGCGACGCGAAACAAGCAGCGGAATCAAAGTGCGGAAGACAAAGCCAGTCGATCGATCCCTTTCTTGAAACCAGGGCTGCTGTATGGCAATCGCCGATCATGCCGTAATCTTCGATAGGTATAGACAGGAATCGCCCTCCCGCAAAATTGGGATCGGATTGGCTCGAGACTCTTAATTAGACCACGCGACTTGTCTCCAGGCCCATCCCCGATTCCTTAGGCTATGCGTACACCTTACAGGCTGAGCACTCTTGCTCAGAACAACGAGAGGTCCGCTGTTAAGCTCGATTCTTCTCGAGGAAAAATAAGCTAAGAGGAGATACCTATGCCATCCAAGATGCACGCAGCGGTTGTCGACCAATTCGGAAAACCTTTATCGCTCGTGGAATTGAACATCCCCTCTCCTGGACCCGGCGAAATCCTAGTGAAGACAGAGGCGTGCGGGGTCTGCCACACCGATCTCCATGCGATGCACGGCGACTGGCCAGTGAAGCCCACACTCCCGTTCATCCCTGGCCACGAGGCCATTGGTCTGGTTGTTGCAGTTGGTTCAGGGGTGAAAATTGTTAAGGAGGGCGACCGCGTCGGAGTGCCGTGGCTCTACTCGGCGTGTGGTCACTGCGAATACTGTTTGACTGGTTGGGAAACGGTTTGCGCTCAGGCCAAGTTCGGCGGCTACAGCGTTAACGGTGGTTTTGCCGAATTCATCATCGCCGACCCAGATTACGTTGCCCACGTGCCCGCGGGCCTAACAGCTACGGAGGCCGCGCCGTTGATCTGCGCTGGAATCACTACATACAAAGGGATTAAGCAGACCGAAGCGCGACCCGGGGAATGGATCGCCATCTCTGGTGCTGGCGGGCTCGGTCACTTGGCCATCCAATATGCGAAAGCCATGGGACTACTCGTCTGTGCCATCGACATAGATGATGGCAAGCTGGCACATGCCAGGCACCTTGGCGCCGATTTCGTGATCAACGCCAAGACTGGAGATCCGGCAACTGCCGTCAAGAAGGCCACCGGCGGCGGAGCTCATGGCGTTCTAATTACTGCACCTTCGCTCATCGCGTTCAAACAAGGCGTTGGCATGACCCGGAAGCGCGGCACTTGCGTCTTGGTCGGACTGCCGCCCGGCGAATTCCCGCTTCCGCTTTTCGACGTTGTGGCAAACTGCATAACCATCCGCGGTTCGTTCGTAGGCACGCGCCAGGATATGGCCGAAGCCCTAGCTTTCGCTGTCGGAGGCAAGGTGAAAGCCGATATCGAGCTGCAGCCGCTATCTTCGATCAACCAGATCTTCGACCGCCTTGAGCACGGCGATGTGCCTTCACGCGTGGTCCTCGACTTCGCGCCAGCTAAAACGAAAAAACAACGCTCGGAACAAGATCAGCAATTTGCAACCGCAGGTGCTAGTTCCCCAAGAGATCGGTGAACATGATTTCGCAAGTGGGTAGATATCCATCTTTGCCGAAAAGCGGAAAGCGATCCTATGGCGGCCGATGTCGCCCTCCAGCAGAAAACAGAGAGTGAGCGCTTTTGCTCAGTATTCACTTTCGCTTCTGGAGAGAATGACATTCTTGTTTTCGAAACGGGCCACCATTCAAAACACGGTTACTTGGCCTCTATTGCTACTGACGAACAGCCGCCGAGGTTCTAGAGACGACCCACATGAAGCGAGCCAGGGTGGCCTGCACCCTAACAAGCAGTCTGGTTCTTCTGGTGTTCTCAGTGAGTGTGTATCCAGATGCACACGCTCTCCCGTCATTTGCGCGTCAAACTGGCCAGCGCTGTTCGAGTTGTCACGTCGGGGGTAATTGGCCACAGCTCACGCCGTGGGGACGCTTCTTCAAGCTCTCCGGCTACACGGCGGGGAAGTCGCTTTTTGGCGACAAGGGCATCGGTCTTAATTATGTTCCCATCGGCGTGTTCGGGCAGTTCGGCGCAACTTGGGCGAGCCAGCCTAACGATTCGCAAGGACAGCCTGTGGTTTCGCCGAACGGATCAGTTTCGGCGTATGAATTCACAGGCGAAGTCGGGACCAAGCTGACCGACTTTCTCGGTGTTTTCTACGAATACCAACTCGGCAACAATTTCCCCGGTTGGAAGGGAGCAGGGGGACCCGCTGATCTCCGAGCGGTTCACTTCTTTCATCCCGGTGGCCAGGAACTTCTGGTCGGAATCGACACCAACAATAACCCCACGTCGCAGGACGTCTGGAATACACTGCCCAGCTGGGGTTATCCCTTCTATACCTCGCCCCAGGCATTAAGCGGACCGGCGAGCCCGATGATCAGCAGCCTGGGCGGACAGGCGGCGAGCGTCGGTGTCTATGCGCTTCTGAATCGCAAGGTGTATGCGGAAATCTCCACGTACCGCGTCGCCACCAACTTCTTCCGGTGGATGAGCGCAGGGACATCCTTTACGGGCGGTGGGGCCAACTACCTCGACGGTTATAACCCATACGGGCGCATTTACTGGACGGAGCAGCATGGCCCTCACGTTCTGATGGTGGGTACTTCGGGCATGCACTCCACCGTCTATCCCAATAGTGCTGCACCCAGCGGTCCCACCAATGTTTTCAATGACTATGGATTCGATACGCAGTATGACTATCTTGGGGGTGGTAATAAGGCTTCCCTGCGTTTCAGCTACATCTATGAAAACCAGTCGTGGAATGCAGGCTTCCCGCAAGGCGCTTCATCCACGCTAAACGGGAACATCCGGTCAATAAACCTGAACGGCACCTATACCCTTCACGACCGTTGGATGTTCAACGCCGGCTTCTTCGTCAACAACGGCAGTAATAACGCGGCCCTCTATGCCGTCACTTCACCGTCGGGCAGCCAACTTACTGCCTCGCCCAACACCTCCGGCTACGTGCTGGAACTCGACCGCAACCTTACGCAGAACTTGAAGCTCACCATGCAATACAACGGCTTCTACAAATTCAACGGCCTCACGAGCAACATCGATGGGATGGGGCGGAGTCCGGGCGACAACAACACGCTGTGGATGAGCTTGTTCGTGGCGTTCTGACGGGAAGGAACTTAGAGTGAATAGGTTCACAGTTTCGGTCACAAGCGGCGTCATTGCGTTGCTCGTGACCTCTCCGCCAGCTTTCGCGCAAAAAGTCCGCAGCATCCCACCTCGAATTGTCGCAGGGAACTGTTCCGGCTGCCATGGAGTCCACGGCAACGCTCAATCGCCCGAGTTTCCGAGCCTTGCCGGGCTCGACGCGTCATACATCGAACAAAGGATTGCGGCCTTTCGGGCAGCGCCAACCCCGCCGTCTGACGAACTGCTGTATTGGCTCTTCAATCACGCCGAGTCCAAGAAGATAGCCGCCAGCAGCAGCCCGGAAGCGCTTGCCAATATGGTTGGAATAGCTCACGCCTTAACTCAGCAAGAAATTAAGGAGGCGGCCGCCTGGTACTCGGCGCAGAAACCAAAGCCCCCGGGCGGGCACTCCGCCAATCTCCTGCCTGGGAGTATGGGATCGAAAATTCCAAACGAAAAACGCCAGGCAAAAGCAAACCGGCAGGACATTCGGCATGAGTTTGCTCCTGTAACCGCCAGCACGCTGGGCAGCCTAAACTACGATCCGCTCGATCAGTCGAGATGGTTCTGGCCAGTACAGAACGTCAAGCTGTCAGCAGGGTATAGCGAATACACGAAATTCAATGAAGGGACCCACCGCGACCGATTTGGCCAGGATGCTTCGGCGAACAGACTAGTGTATGTCGGTTTGTGGCTGAACTTCGAGGGGGTAGTCCCTTAATGGAATCACACGATCACGAACAACAGCCAGTTCCGTCGAATGCCTCCCGTCGATCTTTTCTTGGTGTACTGCTGGGGTTGGCGTCGGCGTTTGTTGGCGGTTTACTGGCAATTCCCGTCGTGCGCTACATTTTCTATCCATTGACAGCTAGTGCCGAAGATTCAAACTGGGTGGAAGTTGGCTCACTGGCAAGTGTTTCCGACGTCCAAACGCCTCTGCGCCGAACGCTCGACCTCAAGCAGCGCGATGGTTGGCTGGAGACAGCCAGTCAACCAATTGTCTACATCATCAAGGAGGGTGGCCAGCTCAAAGCGTTGTCCGCTATTTGTACTCATCTCGGCTGTACTGTCCCCTGGGATCCAGGTCGAAATGAATTTGTGTGCCCATGTCACGGCGGCACTTATTCTGCGGACGGCACGCATATCTCGGGGCCACCGCGTCGCTCGCTCGATTCGCTGGAAACAAAAGTGTCCGGCGGCAACCTGATGGTGAAGTACCAATATTTCCGTCCCGACGTGCCCAACAAAGAGGTGATCAGTTGAATAGCGAGGGTACATCGTCTGGGCCGGATGCGAATTCCGAAAAGAGTCAAAGCAGGCCGAGTCTACCTGGTCGCTTGTGGAAATGGATAGACCGACGGACTGGAGCCGACAACATACTTCGCAACTCCCTGGATGAACCTGTCCCTGGCGGCGCGCGCTTCGCCTATGTTTTCGGCTCTGGGCTCCTCTTCATTTTCATTTCACAGATTATCACCGGCCTATGCCTGGCTCTGTACTACGTCCCTTCTCCTTTGAACGCTCATTCGAGCGTGGCCTACATCGTTAAGGAAGTAGCGGCAGGATCTTTTCTACGAAGTCTGCATTCCTACGGTTCCACCGCCATGCTCGTGGTTCTGCTTCTGCATTTCTTGCAGACGCTGCTCTACGGGTCCTACAAAGGGAAACGCGAGCTCCTGTGGATTGCCGGCTGTGTTCTCGCGCTTCTTCTATTGGGGATGGCTTTTACCGGATATTTCTTGTCATGGGATCAGAGTGCGTATGCCGCTGGCGGCGTCGGCACGGACATTGTTGGGGAGGTGCCATTCATTGGCAACCGCCTCAGGATGCTATTGCAGGGCGGCGCGATGCTGGGAGCTTTGACGCTCTCTCGTTTTTACGTTCTTCACGTTCTCATCATTCCAGGCCTCATCTTTTCCGGTATAGCCGTCCACATTTTCCTGTTTCGGAAAGCGGGAGCCGCGGGCCCGGTGACCGAGGATCCAGTCAAGCCAAAGTTGCCCACAGAGGCCTTTTATCCCAAGCAAGTTCTAATTGACATGACCTTCGTGCTAGTTGTGATGGGTGTTCTGGGCATGCTGGCACACTTTGTTCCTGTAATGCTGGGATCCGAAGCGGATCCTGCAAATACCCGCTTTATACCTCGTCCGGAGTGGTATTT
>JBAUVZ010000454.1:0-2231 GCA_049583505.1 Candidatus Sulfotelmatobacter sp. | reverse complement strand
GACTTCATGGGCCGAGTTCGAAAGTAATCTGGTATTTCTTGCACGAGGCCGAAAGAATCTTCCTGCCGTGAGATTTGACAACGGTCACGAAGCCTCCTTGTTAGTAGGACTTATGTGCTTTGGCCATGGCAATGCTCTATCCCTTGTTGAGCGTCAGGCAGCCCTACTGGGCTTCTGGTCATCGAATGTCAATGCAGGCTTTCGCAAAATCGTGTGCGGCGCGGAGCAGAGGCTCCTGGAGTCTTGGGCTATGCTCCATTCTGCTCTTTTGCCTCGGCAGCATGCCGCACGCGCACGCTGGAGCGACGCTACTTCTGGAAGAGCCGTATACTTACGACGGCGCTTTTGCCGGAACTGGCCACGCGGCCGTGTATCTGAGCAACGTTTGTGCTGAGTCCCCGGTAACCCTGCGTCCATGTGCCGAGGGCGAATCCGGCGTAGTCTTGAGCCGGTACGACGGTATCGCGGGCTACGACTGGATTGCGATCCCTCTTATCCCCTACTTGTATGCGGTTGACCGGTCGGAAGCCATCCCGCTGTTCGCCGACGCAAAACTGGTCGCATTCCTCAGAGATCAATACCGTCGCGACTACCTGGAATCGCTTGCCCCCGATCGCCCCGAGGGCGGAACGCCCGAGGGGAACTGGTATGAAATGATCGGGTCATCTTATGACCGGACAATTTACGGATTCGAGATCGAGACCAGCCCGAAGCAAGATGCGCTGCTGATCAGCAAGCTCAACAGCCAGCCCAACCGCAAGCGGTATAACTTCGTGAAGAGAAACTGCGCCGATTTTGTGCGCGAGGTGATCGATTTTTATTACCCGCACGCACTGCATCGCAGCGTAATTGGCGATCTCGGCGTCACGACTCCCAAGCAGATCGCGAAAATGCTTGTGAAATACAGCCACCACCATCCTGAGTTACGGAGTTCGGACTTCCTGATGCCGCAGGTCCCGGGCACGGTCCGGAGCAGCAAGCCCATCCACGGAGTACTGGAATCCGTCATGGCAGCGAAGAAATATATGCTGCCCCTGGTCGCGTTGCATCCCTACATCGGTGGGGGCTTGCTGGTCGAGTATTTTGGTCATCGACGCTTCGATCCGGCACGAAACACCCCTATCCTGGATTCGCGCCGCCAGTTGGATGCGCCCATGACCCGCGATGAGCGTCTTGCCTTCCAGAGTCGAATGGACGAACTGAGCCTAACCCCTTCGATTGATCCCTTGAACGGAGGGAAGAACGAAGGAAAAACCAAGGAAGTAAAAGTCTGGGAGCGCTTGCAAGCGAACGCTACGCCTGGAATCGATACTTCCGGGCAGCCTGTCCTGCAGTTGCGCGTAGGCGATGATTTGGCTCAAGTGGGCATTTCGCGAACCAACATCCTGAGCGTTTCCGACTCGTCGGAATTGGCCGCGAGACTTTTGGAGGCGCGACTTCGCCAGGAATTGCGGCCCGCCACGGCCCGCAAGACTTCTGCCCGTGACGTGGAAAGAGATCTGGCGCTGTTCCAGTACCTGCTCTCGCTTCAGCCGAGAGAAGCTGCGGTCACACCGTCCTCCACGAATGACGGGCGCATTCCAGCCCCGGGGGGCATCAACGAGACCTGGAGTTCGCCAAATCACGCTAGTGAGCCTCGAACTTCACCGTGTGCCGAAAAACGATTTTTGTTTTTTCTATAGATCAAGGTAGGTTCCCAGTTGACATGTGGTTGGACATCTTAACCATCACTGACATCATTGCCCAGAGGGCCGAAAACCGATTAAGCGTTTTCCGAAGCCGCATGGTGGATTTGATTCCCAACCCGCCATTTGGCTTATTGGCGTAATTTCGCGAACCTGGAGTAATATGCTGGAAACAATCAAGTATCGTCCGACCGCTCGCTCGCGTCGCGCCGTTAGGTCGATCGTTGCAAGTGTCGCGCTATCCTTAATTGGCGGAGTGGTTTCGTGGGCGCAAAATTCGACGCCGCCCCAGCCGCTGAAAACTCCGGGGCAACAGAGTTCACAACCCTCACCGAATACCTTGCCGCCAATGCAACTCGATGCCGCTGCCGTGCTGCATCACCTGAACCAGGTCATCAGTTGGTACCGTCATTCCACCGCAGGCGTTCAGTCTGTCGGATTGTCCAGCGACGCCATCTATCACGACAACGCGCAGAGTCTCGAAGCTGAGGTCGTGCGGCTCGCATTTCAGTCCGCGAAGGCCGAGGCCGAGCTGATCAGGGCCCA
>JBAUVZ010000453.1:0-17873 GCA_049583505.1 Candidatus Sulfotelmatobacter sp. | reverse complement strand
AGCCAACCGACAACTCCCACCCTGGAAACCGCCTCTTAGCTGAGGTGAGAAGAAAAACTCGGCAGCCGCGATCACCACCGCCGAAAAGACACCCCGATCACGGACTTTTTCAACACCCACAGGCGTTTACACTCAAAATCCCATAATCTCCTCCAGCCAATCGTAACCGAGACAAGTTGCCTAAGCCGCACGACAAACCATAGACTGGTGCTCGCGATTCGCGTCCACCTATGACAAAACCCTTCCCCCGTCACGTCCGTTCTCAGGCCACCCTGCGCGCAGCGCTCATCGCCGTCTTGGCAATCTCGTATATCGCTCCGTCGATTGCCCGAGCCCAAACCGCGTCTAGGGCTTCCGCTGACGCTTCGAAATACGTGCGCAGCGAAATGGAACGTCAGCATATTCCGGGCGTGGCGCTTCTGGTGTCGCGAGGAGGAAAGATTGTGCAGGCCGAGGGATTTGGTCTGTCGAACGTTGAGCTGCAAGTCCCGGTGAAGCCGGAAACTGTTTTCCAGTCGGGCTCCGTCGGCAAGCAGTTCACCGCGACGGCGGTGATGATGCTGGTCCAGGAAGGCAAAGTAGGCCTCGACGATCCTCTGACAAAGTATTTCCCGGACGCCCCTTCCACCTGGAAAGAAGTGACGGTCCGCGAGCTGCTAAGCCACACCGCCGGCTTTGGCGACTACCCCGCGAAGTTCAATTTCCGCAAAGACTGGACAGAACCGGAATTACTGAAGCTGGTCGAGGGCATCCCGCTCGCCTATCCTCCCGGCACGAAGTGGGAATACAGCAATCTGGGATTTCTGACGCTCGGAATCCTGATCCACCGCGTGACCGGAGAATTCTACGGCGACTTTTTGCAGCAACGAATCTTCCACCCGCTCGACATGCAAACCACGCGCATCATCAGCGAAGCCGATATAGTTCCCAACCGTGCCGCCGGCTATCGTCTGGTGAAAGGCGAACTGAAGAATCAGGAGTGGGTCGCCCCCATGGTCAACACCACGGCCGACGGCAGCCTCTACTTCTCTATTCTCGACCTGTCCAAGTGGGACGCCGCCCTGTACACCGAGACGCTGCTGAAGCGCTCGAGCCTGGACCAGATGTGGACCCCGGCCAAGTTGAAAAACGGCCAACCAAACGAAGACGGCTACGGCTTCGGTTGGGAGATCGAGGACCGTCACGGACACCACGTAGTCAGCCACACCGGCTCCTGGCAGGGTTTCAAGTCCGCAATCGCCCGCTACGTAAATGATCAGTTAACGGTAGTAGTGCTGGCGAACCTGGAGCAAGCCAAGCCCGGCGCAATCGCCGAACACGTCGCTGACATGTACCTCACGGACCGGAAGAACTGACCGGATCCCATAATGCGCTGTCATCCCGAGGGGGCTGGCCTACCTCTGCGCCATCACGGCTCATGGTAGGACCTCTGCTCATTGCGCTGGAGGATCGCGGCTTTTCCCGTAGGTCTATGTAATTAGCACTCGTCACCATCGGGTGCCAGCTCCGAGACCCGAGGTAATTATCCCTTGACAGTAGGTATACAATATCTTCGCCTAGAGAATCCAAAGGTTTCTATCCGTAAGGGTAGATTCCGGGTGGAGTGTGATCCTACTGTGCGCGTACCAGACGAGGTACTGAAGTGCGTCGGGTTTATAGGAGAAGTCCATCGCCAAGATAGGACTGGCATCTACGGCGAGCATGAAGCCACAGGTTTTTTCGTTTCGATTCCCTGCGAGTCTCCTGAATTGACAGAAAGCCGCACTACCTACTTTGTAACGGCTAAACATGTGGCGGAGGACTATGCGGATTGCAAGTTGTGTTTCTGGGTGAACAAGCGGGGCGGTGGCGTGACTACGATGCCGGACATCGTAGGGGACCAATGGTGGTTTCATCCTACAGACAAGACCGCCGATGTTGCGGTTGTTCAAGTAGGGATGAATCCCCGCGCTGATATTGTGCCAGTTGCGGTTGAAACGATTGGCCTTCCCAAAATACTCAAGGAACGGAGCATAGGCATAGGCGATGAGGTATTTTCCACTGGTCTGTTTACAGAGGTAGATAGCACGGAAACCATGATGCCCATCGTGCGGCATGGAAATATTGCGATGATGCCGCCAGCCCAGATTCAAACTAAATATGGGTTCGCAGACGTGATCTTAGTCGAAGCGCGTTCGATTGGCGGTATCAGCGGATCTCCCGTTTTCGCCCGAAATACCTTAGTCCAGAAGGTAAAGACCGAGGATGGAGTCACTAGACCTAGTTTTTCTAACGGTCACGGTGAAATGCTGCTAGGGCTTGTTCATGGGCATTGGGACGTAAAGGAATCTGAAATCAATACCGTCAAACTTGAGCAAGATCGGAAGTATGGGGTCAACTACGGTATTGCAATTGTGGTTCCAGCGATTAAGATTTACGAGACGCTATACCGAGAGGAATTGATAGCTATGCGGAAAGAGCAAGAGCAAGCTGAACTAAAGCGAGGAATCCCTGGCACGGACTCCGGTCGCAAGAAAGCAAAAGCACCAGATGAGCAGGCATTCACGAAAGAAGATTTTGAAACTGCGCTAAAGAAGGCCAGCCGTAAAAAGAACTAGCATGACGCAAGTGACGGCGAGTAGCATTGAGCGCTATGAAATACACTTGCCTGCTACTTTGCCTGCTACTGGTTTCCATCATTGGCGATGCGCAGCAACCTCAAACTCCATCAGATCAGGACATCGGTCGAAGCGGAAATCAGTTTCTGGCCACATGCGAATCGTCACGTGAGTCCGACTCATGGATGCATGGATTGTGCCGGGGCTATGTACTGGGACTTTCTGACGGTATGCAAATGGCGAGTCCAGCCCTAATGTGCCCAGCAGAGCATGTAACGCAGGGGCAGTTCTATCGCATCGCCGTGAAATACTTGCGAGACCATCCAGAAAATACGGACAAGTACACCTCTGATCTTATGTTTGAGGCATGGGCAGCAGCGTTTCCTTGCCCTGCAAGAAAGTGAACGGCTCTAATCACAGCGTTATAATCCCTGGTATGTCATGGATAGATGATGACGCTGCCGAACTACAGCGCCAGCGAGAGTCCGCAGCGGAATTGGCGGCCCGCAATTCGCAAATCGCAAATTGTGCGGAGAAAATCTACAACGATTTATGGACTGAGTTGGTAGCGCGAATAGCAGAAGCGAAAAGCAAAGGTAACTATAACGCTGCCGAGCTTATCACCAACGGCGATCCCTACGAGCGAAGGATTTTCAATCACCGTATTGTTGTACCGCAGCCTGTTAAGCCCGGTACCTCATCCTCATCGCCGAAGTATGTTGTCGTAAAACTCGTTGCGGATCATCTGAAAATTGAGGTAGCCGGTCTACGAAAGACTCCGATTTACCTCTTGCTCGATATTTGCGATGACGGAGTTGTTCTTCCCAAGTACGAAGGGGAATGCAAAACAATTCAAGAAGCAGCTAAATTGATTCTTCGCCCCGTGATCTACCCTGAACTATTTCCAATGACCGACTAAACGTGCGACCGTAGCGACCGAAACCGAGTCAGAAGGGTTCTGGAACCATTACAGGCTCACGGCGCACAACGGCATCGCGCTTTTCGATCTGGTGCAAGAAACTGTGAAACATCGGAGTCACATCGAAGCGCCGATTGTAGCGGAAACTGTACTCGTTCAAATAGGACTGCAAATAGCCCTTGCCGACCGAATGATAAACGCCACGCACTCCATTCTTGACCAAGCTCCAGAACCCTTCCACGGTATTCGTGTGAACATCGCCCATGACGTAGACCTTGGAAGAATGGTTGATTCGTTGGTGGGTGTAATTCCTGTTCGTGATGTTCGGGATTCCCTCGTAAGAGATGTACTCATCGGTGAATACTGTGCTCTTGGGAAGGACGTGTTCGCGGACCATGCCGAGGAGAGTCGAGCCCTTTACGTCATCGGCAACCAAAGCCTTGATGCGCCCCTTGCGCTCCACAATCCCGACGACGGGAGTCTTTACTTTGTCTCCCACCATCGGACGGCCTGTGCCGCCCTTGCGTTTGCCGCCCATGTAAGTTTCGTCCATCTCCACGCCCTTGCCAGAACCGCCAAGCGCCGGGGCCTTCTCATCGTCCAGCATGGAGCGAATCTGCTTGAACATGCGCCACGCGGTTTTGTACGTCACGCCCGTTTCGCGCTGAATCTGTTTCGCGGAAATTCCGCATCGCGTCTGAGCCATCAGATAGATGGCATAGAACCAAGTGGTAAGTGCCGTGGGAGACTTGTGAAAGATCGTGCCAGCGGTCGGGTGAACGTGATGGCCGCAATGGTCGCAAGAGTAAGACGGACGGCTCACGACGCGATGGTGCTTGGTCACGGCTTCGCACTTCTCGCAATAGATGCCATCCGGATAGAGGCGATTGCGAAGCCACTCAAGGCAGGTGGCATCATCCGGGAATTGCTTTTGGAAGTCCTTGAGCGTGAAGGGCTTCATGTTCGGCTTGCGGTTATTGTGGGCCATTTGAACCTCGTACCTACTCTGACTGCAATAACCATACCAAACAACTTACCTACTGTCAAGGGATAATTACCAGACCCGAATTTCTGCGCTTTTTCTTCTCCCCGTGTCTTTTCTGCCACTTTTTCGGCCCGTCTTCCAAACCAATTCCTCTCAACCACTTGCCGCCCATCAACTATAGCTCTAAGGTGGTTTTCCGAGTTTTCCGAGATTTCCACAGTGTTCCGGTAAAACTGTTCTAATGTTCCAACTGGAACATTTTGTACGTACAATGTCCCGATTGGAACACTGAGCAACTACTTCTGCAGCTGGTCCAGAGCCGCCAGCACCTCTTCGCTGTGTCGCTCAGGATCGACGCTGGTATACGCCTTGGCAACCTTCCCGCTGGGATCGACGAGAAAGGTATGCCGCGCCGCAAACTTCACCACTCCCAGGTTCGTCAGCGAACCGTAGGCGCCGCTCACCTTGCCGTCCCGATCGGCCAGCAGCTTGAAGTTCAGTCCTTCCTTGGCGCAGAACTTTTTATGTGAGTCCACGCTGTCCACGCTCACGCCCAAAACCACCGCGTGGCGCTCGGCGTACTTGGCCTGATCCGCCTGAAAGTTGTGCGCTTCCCGCGTGCACCCGGGCGTCTGATCTTTGGGATAAAAATAAAGCACGACCCAACTGCCGCGGTAATCCTTCAAGCTGACGGAAGCACCTTCCTGCGAGGCCAAAGTGAAGCCAGGCGCGGCGCTCCCAGAGCCGGAAGCAGCGGCGCGCGAGCCCGTCAACAAGCGCGGAACCAGGAATATCATGACCACGACGACAATCACGAGCAGCGTGATTCGCAGCATTGAGGACCTCCCGACCAGCATCCACGCGGACTCTAGCATTGTAGAACGTTTGGGCATCACCCTTCGTCCAGCAAAATTCCGCGTAATTGAATATCATGGAACATTCGGCCTTATCCGACGGAGATATCAGACGTGGCTCAGACGGAAACTAACGGTCAAGAGGTACTCGAAACGCGGGAGTGGGTCGACTCGTTGGATTATGTGCTGTCCAAGGGCGGACCGGTCCGCGCGGGGCGGCTGCTTCAGCAATTGGCGCTGCACGCGCGGCGCGCGGCGGGAGTGAATCTTCCTTTTTCCGCAACCACTCCTTACCAGAACACGATTGCCTCTCCCCAGCAAGCGCCGTTCCCCGGCAGTCAGGAAATGGAACGCCGCATCAAGAGCCTGGTGCGCTGGAACGCGCTGGCCATGGTGGTGCGTGCCAACAAGATTCAGGAAGGCATTGGCGGGCACATCTCCACCTTCGCTTCCGCGGCAACTGTGTATGAGGTTGGTTTCAACCATTTCTTCCAGGCGCAAACAGAAAGTGGAGATCGCGATTTCGTCTACTTTCAGGGTCACGCCGCGCCAGGGATTTATGCGCGAGCCTATCTAGAGGGCCGCATTCCGAAAGAGAAGCTGGAAAATTTCCGCCGCGAGTTGAAGCCGGGAGGCGGGCTGAGTTCGTATCCTCACCCCTGGTTGATGCCGAATTTCTGGGAGTTTCCCACGGTTTCGATGGGCCTGGGGCCGATTCAGGCGATTTATCACGCCCGCTTCATCCGCTATCTGGAAAATCGCGGGCTGAAACAGTCCACCGGCGGCAAGGTGTGGGCGTTCCTGGGCGACGGCGAGATGGACGAGCCCGAGTCCCTGGGATCGATCACTCTGGCTTCACGCGAGAATCTGGACAACCTGATCTTCGTAGTGAACTGCAACTTGCAGCGCCTCGATGGTCCGGTGCGCGGCAACGGAAAGATCATTCAGGAACTCGAAGCTATCTTCCGCGGCGCGGGATGGAATGTCATCAAAGTCATCTGGGGCTCGGATTGGGACAGCCTGATTCGCGGTGACCGTGACGGACTGCTGGTGAGGCGTCTGGGAGAAGTAAGCGACGGGCAGTACCAGAAATATTTCGTGGAGAGCGGAGCGTACTTCCGCCAGAATCTTTTCGGCACGGACCCGCGCCTTCTGAAGATGGTGGAGCACCTTTCCGATGAGCAACTGGCGCGCATGCGCCTCGGCGGGCACGATCCCATCAAGGTGCATGCTGCTTACCGGGCCGCGGTCGATCATACTGGATCCCCGACGATCATCCTGGCGAAAACGATCAAGGGCTACGGCTTGGGCGAAGCGGGCGAAGGCAAGAACATCACGCACCAGCAAAAGAAGCTGAATGAAGACGAGTTGGAACTCTTCCGTTCACGTTTCGGAATTCCGATTCCGGATGATGAACTGCACAACGCGCCGTTCTACCGGCCTTCCGACGACAGCGCTGAGATCAAGTACATGCAGGCGCGGCGGCAGCAGCTCGGCGGATACATGCCGCAACGCAAGGTGCGTGCGACGCCTCTGAAGCCGGTGCCGGAGTCGTACTTTGAAGAGTTCTACAAAGGTACGGAGGGACGCGAAGCCTCTACCACCATGGTTTTCGTGCGGCTGCTGGCGAAGCTGCTGCGCGACCCGGAGTTAGGCAAGCTGATTGTGCCCATCATTCCTGACGAAGCTCGCACTTTTGGCATGGAGGCCTTGTTCCGCCAGGTCGGTATTTACTCCAGCGTGGGACAACTTTACGAGCCCGTCGATATGGATACGCTTCTTTATTACAAGGAAGCGAAGAACGGACAGATTCTGGAGGAGGGAATCACCGAAGCCGGGTCGGTCTGCTCGTTCATCGCGGCGGGCACGGCCTATGCCAACCACGGCATCAATACTATCCCTTTCTTTATCTATTACTCGATGTTCGGGTTCCAGCGCATCGGAGATCTGATCTGGGCGGCGGCGGATATGCGATGCCGCGGATTTCTTGTCGGCGGAACCGCGGGCCGCACTACGCTTGCCGGCGAAGGCCTGCAGCATCAGGACGGCCACAGCCACGTGCTGGCTTTGCCGGTACCTAATTTGCTGGCCTACGATCCGGCATTCGCTTACGAGATCGCCGTCATTATTCAGGATGGCATCAAGCGCATGTACGTGGATCAGGAATCGATTTTCTATTACCTCACCGTGACCAATGAGCCCGTGCATATGCCCGAAATGCCGAAGGGCGAGCACGTCCCCGAAGGCATACTGCGTGGGCTTTACCGGTTCAATACATCAGACGCTCCAGAGGCCAAGCTGCGGGTGCAACTGCTGGGCAGCGGAACCATCATGTACGAGGTGTTGAAGGCGCAGGCCATCCTCAAAGAGAAATACGGCGTTGCCGCAGACGTGTGGAGCGTGACCAGCTACAAGGAACTCTATCGTGACGCCAACGACTGTGAACGCTGGAACATGCTGCACCCCGGCGAACCACAGAGACTTCCGTACGTAACCCAGACTTTGAAGGATGCGCCCGGACCGTTCATTGCGGCGTCGGATTACATGAAGGTGCTGCCGGAATCCCTGGCGAAGTGGGTGCCGGGGCAACTGGTTTCGCTTGGGACCGACGGCTTTGGGCGCAGTGAGAGCCGGGTAGCGTTGCGCGACTTCTTCGAAGTGGACGCGAAACACATTGTGCTGGCCACGTTGGGAGCCTTGGCGCGGGAAAAGAAAATCAGCCTTGACCTGGTGAAGCAGGCGGTCCGTGACCTGGGGATCGATGCGGAAAAATTGAACCCGGCCACGAGTTAGACGTGCTGGGCACTAATAGCTTTGAGTAATAAGGAAATGAATCAGTGATCGAATTCAAACTCCCCGCACTTGGTGAAAACATTGAAGAGGGCGACCTGGTGCGCCTGATGATCGTACCCGGGGCAACGGTCAGCGAGGGCCAGGCAGTCATGGAACTCGAAACCGAAAAAGCCGTGGTGGAGGTTCCCTCGTCCGTGAGCGGAAAAGTGGGGGAGATTCTGGTTAAAGAAGGCGAGAAGATCAAGGTTGGCCAGGTGATTTTCACGGTGGAGAATCACGCCGGCGCTGCTGTGGCGGCGGCCGCACCGAACAGTGCGCCCATGGCTTCCGCGCAACGCCAATCCAGCGAACCGCCTGTGGCGGCAAAACTACAGCCACCTGCCGCAGTGCGATCGGAGTCCCCGGCGGCCCCGCAACGAACTCGATCGACCGACGCTCCGGCGGCCACCGAGTTCCGGCTGCAGGAACTCGGAGAAAACATCACGGAGGGCGATCTGGTGCGCTTGATGATTGCCCCGGGCGCCAAGGTTTCAGAAGGCCAGCCAGTGATGGAACTTGAAACCGACAAGGCCGTCGTCGAAGTACCCTCCTCGGTGAGCGGCATTGTGAAGGAAGTGAAGGTCAAGGAAGGCGAAAAGATCAAAGTCGGGCAGGTGATTTTTACGCTGCAGGGTGGGACGCGGTCGCAGGCCGAGCCGGTCCGCCCGCCGAGCCGGCCGGTGGAACACGTCACGGGACAACACGGCGCACGCCTGGCTTTTCAGGCCGCAATTCGCGCGGAGGGCAAGACCGAGGAGCAAGCATTGCCTCCCGACCAGCCGCGGCCGCGACCAGCGGCATTCTCCATGCCTGTGCAGTTGGGCAAAGTTGCCGGAACTGAGCACCGCGAACCGGTTCCCGCAGCTCCACACACGCGGCGCCTGGCTCGCGAGATCGGTGTGGACATTTACGAAGTCAAAGGCACGGGCCCGGGCGGACGCATCAGTGAAGACGACGTCAAGGCCCACGCTAAGGCCCTGGTAACCGCCGGGGCTGCGGCCGCGCAGGTTCCGCCGCGCGCCGGACATTTCATCGAGCCGAAGCTGCCGGACTTTGCGAAGTGGGGAAAAATCGAGCGTGTTTCCATGCGTGGGGTTCGCCGCAAGACAGCGGAGCATCTGGCGGAATCCTGGAACACGATTCCGCACGTCACGCAGCACGACCGCGCGGACATTACCGAGCTGGAACAATTGCGGGCGCGCTTTGCTCCCAAGGCCGAGCAAGCCGGCGGCAAGATGACCGTGACGGCGATCGCGCTGAAGGTATGTGCTGCCGCGCTGAAAGTGTTTCCGCAATTCAACGCCAGCATCGATATGGAGAAGGAAGAAATCGTTTATAAGCAATACATTCATATCGGGGTCGCGGCGGATACGGATCGTGGCTTGCTGGTTCCGGTGATCCGCGACGTGGACAAGAAAAATATTGTGGAGCTGGCGGTGGAGTTGTCGCAACTGTCGCAGAAAGCCCGAGACAAGAAAATTACGCTCGCCGACATGGAGGGCGGGACTTTCACCATCACCAATCTCGGCGGCATCGGGGGCACGGCATTTACGCCGATTGTGAATCATCCCGAAGTTGCCATTTTGGGGCTTTCGCGCTCGCGCATGGAGCCGGAATGGATCAGCGGGAAGTTCGAACCACGGCTGATCCTGCCGCTCTCGCTTTCTTATGATCATCGCCTGATTGACGGCGCGGACGCCGCGCGTTTTCTGCGCTGGGTGGCGGAGGCGTTCGAGCAGCCCTTCTTGTTGTCGGTGCAGGGATAGGGACTATTCAACCATCTGCATGGAAAAGCCACCACACGCCGAAGTAATACGACACAAAAAGCTTCAGGAAGATGTGGCATACGTAAAAGAAAAAACTCAAGAAATCGAAGGTCGCATTGTAGCCGCAACGGAAGAGCTTTTTGAATCGGCAAGAGAACGCGAGATGTTACACATTTCGATCCGTGTCAGTTGTGAATTTCAGAAGTTCCTGTTGGATTTCAGCGATAGTCCTCCGCAGGATGAGGCCGAGTTTGTAGCGGACACCATTCGATCCGGCTTGGACTGGTTCTATTTGCTCGCCTTTCATTGCCACGGCATACAAGACGACCTCGCCACGTGGAGGTTTGATCGACAGGTGTCGAACTTTTCCAAACTGCGCGACGCTTGTCTGAGACGATTCGAGGTGTTGTGCGAACCGGCAGCCACAGCAGGTGAGATGTTGGCATCTCTCCTCGCCTTTGTTCACCTCGAACTTGTTTTTATGGCGCAGGTCTTTCCCTCTATAGTGGATTCCAGTTTGAAAGCGGACCAATGGCAAACTTAAGAATCGCCGTAGTCGGTGCCGGTCCGGGCGGCTATGCCGCCGCCTTCCTCGCCGCTGACCTGGGCATGCAGGTTACGCTGATCGATCCCGAGGCGAATCCCGGCGGCGTGTGCCTGTACCGTGGCTGCATTCCGTCGAAGGCGCTTCTGCACGTCGCCAAGTTGATTGAAGAATCCCAGCAGGCTAAGAACTGGGGAATCGAATTTCCTCCCGCGAAGATTGATCTGGCTCGGTTGCGCGGCTGGAAAGAAGGTGTGGTCAAGAAGCTTACGGGAGGTTTGGGACAACTCTCCAAGCAACGCCACGTGGAATACATTCAGGGCCGGGCTGCATTTCAGAATCCCACCACGCTGGGGATCAGCAAGGCAGACGCTACGGAGGTGATTCTCAGCTTTGACCGAATCATCCTCGCGACGGGCTCGCGGCCTGCCATCATTCCGGCGCTAAAGCTGGATTCGGCGCGCCTTATGGATTCCACCGGAGCTCTTAATCTCGAAAATATACCCGGCAGTCTTCTGGTGGTTGGCGGCGGATACATCGGCCTGGAGCTTGGTTCGGTGTATGCGGCGCTGGGAACGCGCGTCACCGTGGTGGAAATGCTGCCGGGCCTGCTTCCCGGTGCGGATCGCGATCTGGTTCTTCCCCTGCACAAACGCCTGGAAAGGATGTTCGAGGCAATTCTGCTGAACACCACGGTTGCCGGGCTCAAAGAAGATGGTGCGGGAATCCGAGCGACCTTCGAAGGGGCGGCGGTGCAAGAAAAAGATCGGGAAAGAGTTTTTGACCGCGTGCTGGTTTCGGTGGGACGGAAGCCGAACTCGGAGATCCCCGGGCTCGAGACCACGCAAGTCCAGGTCA
Organism: Candidatus Sulfotelmatobacter sp.; assembly: GCA_049583505.1. GTDB lineage: Bacteria > Acidobacteriota > Terriglobia > Terriglobales > Acidobacteriaceae > Sulfotelmatobacter. Next base: position 6,518 of record JBAUVZ010000453.1, on the reverse strand, counting down.
GTCCGCGGGGATTCATCGAAGTGGACAAGCAATTGCAGACGGGCGATCCCTCCATCTACGCGATTGGTGACGTGGTTGGCGAGCCCATGCTGGCGCACAAGGCTTCGCATGAAGGACGAACTGCTGTCGAAGCCATCGCCGGACACAAGGTCGCCTTCGAGCCGGCTGCGATCCCAGCAGTGGTGTTCACCGATCCGGAAGTTGCGTGGTGCGGCCTGACTGAGACTCAGGCGGAGAAAGAAAATCGCGAGATTAGAGTTGCGAAGTTTCCCTGGGGCGCGTCGGGACGCGCGGCAACGCTGGACCGTCCGGAGGGGATGACTAAGCTAGTCATTGACCCGCAGACCGAGCGCGTGCTGGGGGTGGGGATTGTCGGCGTGGGCGCGGGCGAACTGATTGCCGAGGGAGTGCTGGCCGTTGAGATGGCCGCGCTGGCCAGCGATGTGGCGATGACGATCCATCCACATCCCACGCTTTCGGAAACGGTGATGGAAGCCGCGGAAGTTTTCTTTGGCACGAGCACGCACGTATTTCGCCCCAAGCGCGGGTAATGCGGGAAGAAACCGATGTCTACTTTTTCCAGAGGAATTGCTCTTCTTGTTCTTAGTCTCGCGGGCTGCTTTCCGCTTGCGGCGCAGAGTCCGCTGACTCAGATTCTTCAACCCACGACGCCGGCGAGTACTGCACCAAATACTCCGACCGACGCGCTGGGACGCGGCACGCCTTATGGGACAGTGTTTGGATTTCTGCAGGCGGCGCAATCGGGCAACTACAGCATCGCGGCGCAATATCTGCAAATGAGTGCGGCACGCCGGCAGAGCGAAGGCGAGGCGCTGGCAGCGAATCTGAAAGTGGTGATGGACAGCGCTTATGCCGGGAGCCTGAAAAACGTGAGCACGCAGCCCGAAGGCACGCCGCAGGAGGGCGTTCCGCCGGGCCGGCAGAAACTGGGAACCATGTCGTCGGGCGACGTGGAGGCGTACCTGGAACTGGTCCGGGTTTCCGATCCGAGCCTGGGAAAAATCTGGCTTATTTCTTCCGACACTCTGGCAAAGGTCCCCGAACTCTACGACCAGGTCAAAGCGCGGCGGGTAGAGACACGATTGCCGCAGTGGGCGGTCAAGCACCAAGTTGCAGGAATGCCGCTGTGGCAATGGCTGGCTTTGGTGTTGATCGCTCCGGTGGCGGCGGCGGCTGGGTGGCTGTTGCTGGTGCCGCTGGAAATCCCCTTGCGTTGGTGGGCGAGGAGGAGCGGGCAAGCGGAGCTGGGGCCATGGTACTCGGTTTCCGGGCCGGCGTGGCTGCTGGTTGGTACAGCGATTCACCGGATTCTTGCGCACTACCTCGGCATGCCGCTGCTGCAGCGGCACTACTACGGGCAGGTCACTGCGGTCGCGGTCATTATCGCCGTGAACTGGATTTTGTGGCGTGTGATTCGTTGGTTTTTGCGGCGCGTGCGAAACCGGGCTCTGGCCCGCGGTCACTCGGGGACCGGCTCGCTGATGTTGCTGGGCGAGCGCATGATCAAGGCGCTGATCTTCGTGATGGCGATATTTTCTGTTCTCGGCGTGCTGGGCTTCAATCTGAGCACGGCGCTGGCGGGGGTGGGAATTGGAACTCTGGCCGTCGGTTTCGGCGCGCAGCAGACTATTGCGAATTTATTTGGCGGTGTTTCGGTCCTGGGCGATGAAGTGATTCGGGTGGGGGACGTTTGCAAGTTTGGCGATCGGACGGGCACTGTCGAAGATATCGGGCTGCGGTCGACTCGGGTGCGGACGGAAGAAAGAACGCTGCTGGCCATCCCTAACGGCACCGTGGCGACCATCAATGTGGAGAATCTGAGCCGGCGCGACAAGATGCTTTTCAAGACTGTACTGGCGCTGCACACGGAGACTTCGCCCGACCAGGTTCGCTATGTGCTCTCGGAAATTCGCGGCGTTTTAGCCGGCCATCCCAAGATTGAAGCGGAAACAGCTCGCGTGCGGCTCACAGAGGTAACGCCTAGCTCCATCAACCTGGAGGTTGTCTGCTACGTATTGACGCGGGACTTCGACGAATTCGCCACCGCGCGCGAAAGCTTGCTACTGCGCGTCATGAAGTTCGTGGAGGACTCCGGAACCAGCCTCGCCTCCCCATCGCAGACGCTTTATTTGAGCGGCGATGCAGCTTCGAAGAAAGACAAGGTCGATGACGCGATTAAACAGGCGGCTGGCCACACTTCTTCCGTCCCGGGCTTGCCGGACACTCAGTCACAATCGGCGGTGCGCGCCCGGCCGCGGAATACCGCCGACAATGCCGGGAAAGATGATTAGGATTTAGCGTGCCAGCGCTGGGTCAGCCAGACAAGGAACAGGTGGGTCGGAAAGTACACAACCGCTGGGACAGTTATCAGGTATATCAGCAGATATAAGAGTCCGGGCATGGCGTGCTGTTCGTGGAAGAACGGACCGCGGGCCCAGTTCACATCGAATTGCGGACGCCAGAAGTAATTGATCGGGACCACGATCCACGCGGTCAGCGTCTGATACTTCCAACCTCGGCTGTCGTAGCCTAAGCGCCAAATCGCCCACAGCAGCAAGGGCGGCACGACCACGTGAAACAGGCTAAGCAAGCGAATCCACAGCGGAACGTGCTGATCGAACATGAATTCCGTGCCGCCGATCCAGTGTCGTCCACTTACAAGAGCACCTGCCAAGTCGATGGTGTATAGAGTCTGGAAAAAAAGGAGTCCGGTTGCCTGCCAGGAGAATATGAGTGGGCTTTCGAGCCAGAGAGCGACGGCAATGAATAAGTTTCCGAGGTCGCAGAAGAAAAGAAAGTTCTGCAGACCATACTCCCGCCAGTAGACCGGCGCCCAGACCATCACCCACGCCGTCCACAACAGCTTGAGCCAGAGCGGGATGCGCATGAGACGGTATTGTATTCGCAGGCAGCGACCTGAACTTGCGAAGTGCCAAAAGCCTTTTTGGCAAGGCAAAACGGGCTTAATTGGAATTACTACCGTAACTTGATGAGGCTTACGGGTGTACCTACGATGACCTTAGTATGGGTTATCAAGCGCTCTTATTCTGCCCCGATGAGAAGACGGCTCGCTCTGTAACGCAGGTTCTCAGCGAGTTGGACTTTAGTGTCATTCCGTGCACCGAACCCTTCGCGGCGGTCAAGAAATTGATGGGTGAGCACTTCGATGCCATTGTGGTTGACTGCGATAACGAGCAGAACGCCACATTGCTGTTCAAGAGCGCGCGCAACACGCCGACCAATCAGTCCTCTCTAGCGGTGGCGGTGGTGGAAGGGCAAGCGGGGGTGGCAAAGGCTTTCCGGATCGGGGCAAACCTGGTTCTCACGAAGCCCATTAATGTAGAGCAGGCAAAAGGAACGCTACGAGTTGCCCGCGGATTGTTGCGCAAGAGCGAGGGGGGAAAACCCGCGGCGCCGGCAGCGGGAGCAACCGTTGCGACCGCAAAACCTGCGCCGACACCTGCCAAGCCCGCGCCACAAGTCCCAAATACAAGGGTGGCCACACCGCGCCCGGCACCACCGGTTGCGCCTTTGGCGACGGCGGCAACGGCCAGCATCCCAACTCAGAAACCGGCACCGCAGCCGAGGGTTGTGGCCTCGGTTCCCACCGAGATCACTGAAAGCGATGCGGAGATTTTGGATGTGAGTGATCAGATCGCTCCACCATCGATCGCTCGGCCCGCAGCCGGGTTTGGGTCAAGCGCCGCCAGCGCACCTGCTCCTGCCCGCGAGCCAAAGCCCGCGGTGGCAACTGAGGATAAATCGTCAGCAGTTATCGCGGAGCCAGGCAGTACGGCCGGGAAAGTCGCGGACCTCGGCGAGGGCACTGCTTCGAGCGATGGAACGTCTGCACCAGCGCCTTCGTTTACCTTCGGCGGTAATGTCAGCAGCGACAAGAAGCCTGCCGGCGGACACAAGAAGGCGGTGCTGGCGGTGGCTGCGGTTGTGCTCATCGCTGCGGGTGGCTATGCACTATGGATGCAGTGGGTACGTTCAAGCGGGGCGGCAACTCCTTTCACGCACGTTGCCGCACAACCGGTGACAGCGCCTGCGGCAGTTTCGCGGGTGGCGCCGAGCAGGGCTCCGGTTGGAACATCCTCTGCGACTTCTTCGGCGGCATCTTCAGCGGCCTCTTCGGTTCAATCCTCGACCCCAGACTCTGCAACCGCTCCACGGTCAACCGGGACAGCTGAGACCTCTTCCGATTCCAATGCGCCAGATGCCGAAAGTGAGGAGGATGCACCGGCTCATCCGAGCAAGGTCAACTCTAAAGCGGACCCTGGCAAGACTGCGTCGGCTTCTGCGGCTAACAAAGCTCCAGCAATAAAGGCGGAGGCGCAGCCCATTGTGATCAAGAATGGCCTTTCCAAACCGGTCGCAAAACCGGCGACCCTTGATGCGCCAGCTCCGAGCATGACCGGTATTGCTCCTGCAGACGACGGTGGGTCACTGCCCAATCTCATGGGCAGCGACAGCCAAGCGCCTACTCCCGTGCTCCAGACGCTGAACGTCTCGCAGGGAGTATCACAGGGACTGTTGGTAAAGAAGGTGCAGCCCATATATCCGGCCAACGCACTGCGGATGCGCGTTGAAGGCGCGGTCGATCTGATGGCTACGATCTCCAAGACCGGCGACATCTCTGCGGTGAAGATTCTCAAGGGAGATCCAACTTTGGCGAGGGCCGCGGTGGACGCTGTAAAGCAGTGGAAATACAAACCGTACCTGCTGAACGGTGAGCCGGTTGAGATTCAGACGCAGATCACGACGAACTTCAAGCTGCCGCACTAAATCCTAGAGCAACCCTCACCGGGTCGAGAGATCGACAACCAGCTTATTGCCAAGTAAGAATTAAGACGCGGCCACTACCTCGTAGGGCCTCATCATTTCGTTGTCCTCATGTTCGAGGATGTGGCAATGCCAGACGTAGCGGCCAGTGTAGCCCTCGAAGCGAATGATGATGCGAGTTATCATTTTTGGTTCGGCGCGGGCCGTATCTTTTCATCCCGCTTCGCTCGGCTCGGGAAGAATTGGTGGGCCATAAACGCGATTATTAAATGATAGCGGCCGAATGTTTCAGAGCGGTTGCGCGAGTATTAAGTGGAGGTAAATCGGCGCAGGGGCAGAGGCTGGAAGACACACACGCCAAGAATCAGAAGTTGCCGGCGGCTTGCGACGCGCGGAGCTACAACTCTATCGATGATTCGGAATCGCTATGCCCGCTACTCGTGCTGCAGCACCTCATCGATGACGGCTTTTCCACCTTTATCCACAGTGATGACTTTGTGGATGGGAGCATAGCCGCTCAGAGTGATGTCGACGATGTAGTTGCCGGGATCGAGAATAAAGTTAACCGGCGTGTCTTTATCGAGCATGTGCTGGTTGACGGCCACCTGAGCTCCCTTAGGCTGGGTTTTGATGCTCACCGTGCCCATACCCTGGGCTTCTTTACCGCCGAAGAGCTTATTCATTTTCCCGACCGTCTTGATGCCGTCGACATTGCCGAGCAGCTGCAGTGTGGGCGAAAAGCTGACCGCCTGGCCCAGGACAAACTGAGCGCTCGTAGTCTCGTCAATGTAACCCGACTTGCGCACCAGCACGAGGTGCTGACCCTTGTCCACAGAGACTTGGGCGGGAGTGAGCTTGCCGGTGTCTTTGCCGTCAATGTATACGTTGGCGCCCGCTGGACTGCTGGAGACGGCGAGAGTTGCCATGAGCTGGGAGAGGTGGCTCGTGACAAATGCTTTGTTGCCGGAGGCCACATTAACTGTCCGCGTATCGGTGGAATAACCGGCTTTGCTGACCGTAACGGTATGCGGGCCGGCACTCAAGCCCGACAGCGCGAACGGTGTAACCCAAGAGGGATCGGTTCTTCCATCGACCTGAACCTGAGCACCCTGGGGGGTGGAATCGATTGCCATCTGTCCGGGCACGGCTACGGGAGCTGGCGCTGGTTTCTTTTTGGAGTTCTTGCCTCTGGCGGCGGCCGCAACGTGAGTTGGCTCGGGTTCAGGTTTCGCCACAGGCGCCGGAGCTTCAGGGGCTTGGGTTGTGGCGGCCGGCACCGGTTGTGACTGAACGGGTTGGGCCTGAGCTGCAGGCTCGCTGGCCGCGGGTTGAGGAGCAGATTCAACGGCCGCGGGGCGAGGTGTGTCGCCGTCACTATTCAAAGTGTTGACATGGAGAACCAGGACGACGGCGATGATGAGAATCAAGACTGCCGCACCGGCGATCGAGTAAATCATCAGCTGGGGTGGAACGTTCTTGATTTCCTTCATCGCCTTCTGGGCGACTTCGCGAGGCTGAACTTTCGGTTTCTCGGGTTCCTCGTCATAGCCCGTAAAGACAGTGGGCGAATGAGGCTGCTTCTGCTCGAAGACCGGAGGTGGCGGAGGCGGTGGGATATAGACCTCCTTGAGCGGAGGCAGTTCGGTCATCTCTGAAAAGCTGATGCCGCCGCCGCCCTGAGCTGGACCACCTTCGGCCATCATGGGATCGAC
>JBAUVZ010000452.1:0-3140 GCA_049583505.1 Candidatus Sulfotelmatobacter sp. | reverse complement strand
GGCCTACCCCAATCTCGGTATGGGAATCTCCTTCGGGCAAATGTCGGGGGAAGATCGCGAGAGATTGCGCGAACTGGTGCGCTCAATTTCACGGCCTTCCGTGATCCTGGGATCGCGAGTTGCACTGCGCGCGCCCTCGACGCCGCAACCCGACGCTTTGCCTGCCGTGGCAAACCCTGGCGCCACCCTGCAGGCGATGCTGAACTTCTTCGAGGATCGCCAGATGATGGGCCGGGAAGAGTTTCTCAGGATTCTGCGAAAGAGCCAGTAGCTTCTCCGCTCCCGGTTCTCATTCCCCGGTTCTCATTTCTCGGTTGCCCCGGTTTTCGGTCATGGGGCCCGGACTCACCAAAATCTTTCTCTGGATTGCTATGATGAAGGCCTATGGCGGTTTACCTCATCACTGGCATCGGCGGGTTTATCGGGTCGTCTCTGGCGCTCGGGTTGTTGCAGCGCGGCGAGCGGGTTCGCGGAGTAGACAATTTTTCAACAGGCAGGCGGGAGAACCTCGCGCAAATCCTGGGGAAGATCGACTTTCGTGAAGCGGACATGCTCGATCTCGATGCCATGAAGTCGGCCTGTGCCGGCGTGGACTATGTCTTACACCAGGCGGCGATCCCGTCGGTGCCCAAGTCTGTGCTGGATCCGATCGGAAGCAACCGGGCGAACGTGGATGGCACGGTGAACGTGCTGGTGGCGGCGCGCGATGCCAAGGTGAAGCGGGTGGTCTATGCGGCGTCGTCCTCGGCCTATGGCGACACTCCTACGCTGCCTAAACGCGAGGGCATGACACCAGACCCGATTTCGCCTTATGCGGTGGCTAAGCTGGCCAGCGAACGGTACATGATTTCGTTTTACCGCTGCTACGGATTGGAGACGGTGACGCTGCGCTACTTCAATATTTTTGGGCCGCGGCAGGATCCGTCGTCGCCCTACTCGGGTGTGCTGGCGAAGTTCATCACGCAGATGCTGAACGGGCAGCAGCCCACGATCTTTGGCGACGGCGAGCAGAGCCGGGATTTCACCTACATCGACAACGCCGTCGAGGCTAACCTGCTGGCCTGCAAGGCCCCCGCGGCGCAAGTTGCGGGCAAGGTATTCAATGTGGCGACCGGGCGGCGGATCACGTTGAACGAGACCTTCAAACTGCTGCGGGGATTGACTTCGTTCCCCGGCTCTCCCATCTATGCTGCGGAGCGCCGCGGCGACATCAAGCATTCGCTGGCTGACATTTCCTCGGCGGAAGAACATCTTGGGTATAAACCCAAAGTGGGTTTTGAGGATGGCCTGCGGCGGACGGTTGACTGGTATCGCAGTTCGCCGTCATAGGCTTCGGCTTTCGGGCTTCGGGCTTCGGGCTTCGGCAAAACAGCCCAGTATTTCTTACAGCGGGCGTCTTCCATGAAAAGCCGACGCCTGAAAGCAGAAGCCCGTCTTAAGAGTCCACATTACGTTGGTGATCTACGTCCAGATTACCGGGGTGGATAAAGTTAAGGGCATGACACTCTCGTCGATGGTGGTTTCGCGTGATTGGCAGGAAGTCAGTGTTTTGGAATGCATTCTTGGCGGCTTGCACATGGATGTTGCTGTCGAGAGCGAACCGCAACGAGCCCTCGCCCGGCTCACGAAATCCAAAGTTGATGCTCTGATTGTTGACTGTGACCTGAATGGCACGGGGCAACTGTTTTGCGAACTGCAACGCGAAGCTCCACGCACGCGTACGGTGCCGCTGGTGATCATGGGCGCTCGGCAGGGAAGGCGCGACATGGAGTCTACCGGCGCCATGTTTGCCTTCGACAAGCCGATTTCCGTGGAACAGGCGGTGCGCACACTCTCCGCCGCGCGCAACATGATCCTTGACGGACGCTTGCGTTATCACCGCGCCGGACTGGAAGTGCCGGTGACTCTGAGTAGCCGCCGTCGCAAACGGGGAGGGGCGCAACTCATCAATCTAAGCCAAGGCGGACTGCAAGTTCGGGTCGAAAATGGGTTCGATGCGAGTGAAGCGTCGCGTGTGGCTTTCGCGCTGCCTGGGACGAATTGCGGGATGAAGGCCGAGGTGGAGGTGGCTTGGTCCGACAACCGCGGCAATGTTGGCATCCGTTTTGTGAAGATGGCGTCGGAGATGAAGCACACTTTGCGGCTCTGGCTGGCGCAGCAGTATTTTGCGAACTAGGCAAGACCAGCTCTCAGGTCTCAGCTCTTCGGTTGCCCGGGTCGATCCTGGCTCTAGCGGAAGCGGTTTGCGGCTTCGCTTTGCTTTTCCTCTTGCAGGTTTGATGTTGCTTGCGCCAGTCTCGCTCCCAGGCTTGGTCCTCCAAACACAGCGAATACGGTCCAATAGGCCGCGGCTACGAAAACCACGGCTGCCGAGGCGGTTCCCAGAGTGAGGGGCCAGGGCGGAAGTTCGTGAGCAATGGAGAGGAAAATCAGAGCGAACAGGAGCACGCCAGCAATCACGATCAGACTATCGACCAGCCACGCAAGGGTGCGGCCTGATAACGGCTGGGAAAGCCAGTTCAAGTGCGCATACGGATCATCGGCCGGATCTGTAAGATCTTCTTCGATGTGCTGGTGCGGGGCTGGTATCGCGTCCCGTCTGGCAAATCCTGGCTCCAGCCGGATCGCCGGGCGCGGTGAAGGTGACAGGGTCAGCCCGTCGTCTTCTTCCGGGGCATTTTCTTCAGGAACAATTTCGTCACGAACATTTTCCTCACGAGCAGTCGACACAAGAGGAGCCCCGAAGATGGGGCGGGGATGGCTCGCGTCGCGGGCGACAGCATCCAGAAGATTCGAAAAGATCCACTCGTCGATCTGACGACTGGTGCGTGGTGGCAAGTCAACGAAGCGGATACCACACTGTCCCGAGGCAGTGGCCCAACTGACCTGGCCGTAGGTTTCGACGCGTAAGCGGGGAAATCTCAACTCAAAGCGCAAGCGGACGCGCTGGTGCGGGCGCAGCGCGGCGACTGCCTGCACGGCCACGCCGTCGTGGTTGAGGTTGCGGATGATTCCACCATTGGCCTCATCAAGGGTGACATAGGTTAGCGCGCGCAGTTCGTGCCGATAGTGCATGCGTGCTTGCCGCGAGGGAAAAGAGACTGCCTGCATATTCTCCGCCAAGGAACGGAAAAGATTGG
>JBAUVZ010000451.1:0-5329 GCA_049583505.1 Candidatus Sulfotelmatobacter sp. | reverse complement strand
GTTCGTACTAGGGAAGATTGACGAGATTCTGGCCTGGGAGCAGCGAAAGGAAAATGAGAGGGACACCAAGTTCGTCGAACTCTGGCGCTATCTGTGCGAGGTGCGGGCGGGACAATACTGGAGGCTGGAGAACCTGAAATCGTTTGATGAGTTCTTAAGGAGAAGATTTCCCGACTCGCGGCGGAAGGCCTATTACCTCATGTCGATTCATGAGCACCTGCCACCGCAAGCAAGAAAGGAGTTGAAGAAGGTGGGCTGGGCGAAGGGGATCGAGCTGGCCAAGTTGGCACGGAGGGATAGGCAGCACTTCGATTGTGCAACCTGGTTGCACAAAGCTCGTGAGTTGCCCAAACAGGAGTTCCAGCAGGCTGTGGAGAAAGAACTCACCGGAAAGATAACAGAGCCGTGGGAAATTGTCTACTTCAAACTGTACAAAAGCCAGATGCCTGTGATTGAGCGCGCGATCGAAACCGCAGCTCTGATGTTGGGCAGCGACCGATCGCGAGGCTTTTGTCTGGAAATGATCTGTGCGGACTTCCTGGCCGGCGCCAACCTGGACCATGGCGATCCGGAGATGCTGCTGTTCTCGATGACGAGATTCTTCAAGTTCCTGCCCGAAGAGCAACAGCAAGCATTTCTTGGAGATCTGAGCGAAAAGGCATCATGAGTCCGATTGGCCAAAGCCTGCCGCGCGTGCGGCTGGATCCGGTGTCGTACGAAAGTCTGCGGCAGCTAGTCCTGCGTCGCGACGGCTGGAGATGCCAATTGTGCGGCACGATGGCGAACCTGGAGGTTCACCACAAAGAATTCCGTAGCCAATCGGGCGATGATTCGGAAGAAAATCTGATTACGCTCTGCACCGCATGCCACCATGAAACTCACCATATTGTGGAAGTGAAATAGAAAGAGCAGTCAGCAAAAGTACCTAATTCTGCAATGATCAAGCACAAGATTCGGATTCCCGTGATAGTACCCACGCTGGCCAGGAAGAAGCTATTCTTGCGATGGGCACTCGAAGGGTTCAAGAGAAGCAAAATTGCGGGCAAGAGAAATCCAGCTGAATAGCCACTCGTTCGTCGTAAAGAGTCGCTTCTCGCGCATTCGCACCAAGATGCGTATCGCCGTCGTAAACGCAACGCCAAGCAACTTGCACGCGTTGATTCCATTCTTGTCATCGATGCCCAAAACCCGAGTTTTCTCAGCAAGAGCCAGGACGATCTACTCTCCACTCCAATAGCGCAAATTCCTACACTGTCCTGATAGGACCCGGGTATCGCGAGACCAAGGAATCGATGGTCAGCAGCGTAACACCCTCAACAGTCGCCTGTGCCACTAAGATTCTGTCGAAAGGATCCTTATGAATCAGCGGCAAACTCTCGGTGGCAACGACATGATCGCTGATGATTGGCAACTCGCTGTACCCGTTGTCCAATAGACCGCGGCGCAGTAGGCGCGCATCCACCTTAAAATCTTCCCGGCCCAACCCGCGCTTTATCGCCACTTCCCATAAACTAGCCGCACTGAAGAGAAGCTCGTTGTCCGGATTGCCGATCAAGGCTCGAGCTCGTTTTGAGAGCCGCTGGGGTTCACCGGCAGCCCATAGGAGAAGATGTGTATCCAGCAGAAGTTTCATGCCCCACCCTCGAAGATTCGCTCGATCTCCTCCTTGCCCATTCGGTCAAAGTCGTCGGGCACAGAGATCTGCCCCGCCATGAAACCGAGCCGCCGTAATTGAGCACCGGTTGGAGCGCTAAGGGCAGTGACCTTTACGACCGGTTTGCCAGCCTTGGCAATAACGAACGCCTCACCCTTTGACGCCTCTTCTATGAGTTTCGAGAGCTGAGTTTTCGCCTCGTGAATATTCACTGTTTTCATAGCGTTCTAATGAACTTAGTTTAATTAGTTTAGTTTACCATAGGTCTGGCAGGATTGCAAAAGGAGTGTACTTTGAGACCCCGTTTCGGGCAGGTATAACCGCCTCTAGATAACTTAGGGATCAGTGAGCACGATGAAGTTTGAGTAGGGTCATATGTCACAAGTTCCAAGTCGCTGAATAGCAATGGGTTGTGTAGGTTGTGAAGGTTGTGAAGGATTTTTTGAACTCTCGAGTCGGCCCCGGCGGACACAGACAGACTGCTCTCAGCGAAGGCTACAGCTAGAACTTGAACGGGCTTTTCCGTGGTGAGGTGCAGCGGCGCCGAGCCCTACCGCGAAATTCCGTCCCGGCACGCTGAAAGAAGCAGCGATGCTGCTACGCTCCCGGCTGTCATCCCGGCGGTCCTTGCCGCCGAGACGGCAGCTCCGCCGACAACACGAGTTGCGGCGGCCCGGAGCTGCTAATCGGGAGTCACGCCCAGGAAGTCTTCGTGGCCCTCAAACACCGCAGCCAATTTTGTCAGGCGGAACAACTCCCGCAAGCGTTGGTTCAGATTGATGAGTTTCAGCCTGCAGTTCTGCCTCTTCGCCGACAAATACAGGCCGACGATCGTACCTAGGCCAGAACTGTCCAGGTAGTTTACGTCGGTCAAGTCCAGCACGACACATTCAGTCTCCGGAATGAGACCGCGGACTGTGGTTTGCAGCAGGGCAGTGGTGCGCGATGTGATTCTGCCGGTGCAATGGACGATAGTTTCTTCAGGAGTTTTTACCGTTTCCAGATTCAATTCTGAGATTGGGACAGGGTTCGCGGCCATGACGGGGCCTCCTTAAAGTTAGGCAGAAATTTGCGGTAACGGGCCGAAGCCGGCTCCTGTTCAGTCGAACCTCAATCAGCCGTACCGGCCTTGGCTCGGTTGAACGCCACTACAATACTCCCGGCGACGGGAAAGTCAAGCCAGAAGCGGCCGGCCTCTGGGCTCTGGATAAGTCATCCGGGGCGATTCAAGCGAACGATTCCACTGCCGCGTCATCGGTATCAAACACGTGGAACAGGTTGAGAACGCCCACCAGGCGCAGGGTTTGGACGGCGAACTTCGAGGGCTGAACCAGCTTGATATCCCCGCCGCGCTGTTTGGTGGACGCCAGAAAACGCACGACTAAACCGATGCCGCTGGAATCGATCATCGGTACCTCGGCGAGATTCAGCACCAGGCGCGTGTCTCCATTGCTCAGCGCTTCCTCCATGGTTTGACGCAAACCATCCACAGCCGGGCCCATCCGCAGGGCCCCACGAAGCTGGATCAGTTGTACTTCTCCGCGCTTACGGACATTGATGTCCAAGCCTTTCTCCTTGCGTCGCCCGGCAGTCTGGGCAGGTTCGCTTTTCCTGGCCGCGAGCTAGGTTACGGAAAGGAAGCGCGTTTTGCAAGCCCAAGGGCCGTCGCCGGTCCGACCGAGCCCCCGCGGCTTCCGGCCGGCGAAATGCCGGGGACGGTCGAGGGGTCGCCACCCACGACGGTGGCGAAGTAAGGGAGTTCCCCGCGGCCGCCATGCCCAGGTTGAAAAATTCATCCCCAAAGATCGAAAAATTTGCCATAATCATCCACCGTACCAGGAGGGGGCATGCACAGCGCCGCCGTCCGAAGTCAGCCTTTGCGATACAGCGCTTTTATCGTCACGACCGATGAGCGGGTCGGTCCTGAAGCGGAAACTTATCTGGCATCCGATTACGAGTTGCGAGTCTTCCAGACTTGGGAAGAACTCGTAGGGCCGCTCAAGAAACAGCCTCCGCAAGCCATACTGGTGGACATCGACACCATCGCGGAGCGCAGCCAGGATGGCGTTGCCGCACTCGCCGAGCTCCGCTCGATGGAACCTGACCTGGTCCTGGTGGCGCTGACCCGTTCGAATAGCCGCAGCATTCGCCATAAGGCAATTACCGCCACCGTGGACGAGTACTTTGTCGCGCCCATCGACTTCCAGGAAGTACACATCGTGCTCACCCGGGCGCTGGAGAAGCGCGCAGCGGAGATCGAGTGCCGGACGGAACAGGGAAAAGAGGCTGAACGGCAATCCTTCCATGACCTCGTTGGCGCCAGTGAGGCCATACGCTTAGTGTATGAGGCGATTACGCGGGTTGCACACAGCAACAGCACGGTACAGCTCGTCGGGGAGAGCGGCACCGGTAAGGAACTCGTCGCCCGCGCGATTGTTGCGGTGGGGCCACGTTCTGAAAAGCCTTTCATCAGCATCAATTGCGCCGCCCTGCCCGAGAGTCTCATCGAAACCGAACTGTTCGGGCATGAAAAGGGAGCTTTCACCGATGCTCAAACGGCTCGAGCCGGCCACATCGAACTGGCGCACACGGGCACGCTGTTTCTGGACGAGATCGCCACCCTCGGTCTGGCGCTGCAGGCAAAGCTGCTGCGCGTCCTGGAAGACCGGGCCGTGACACGGATTGGGGGCAAGACTCCGAAAAGGATCGATTTTCGGCTCATCACCGCGACCAATGAAAGTCTGGAAGAATTGGTCCATACTGGCCGGTTCCGGGAGGATCTCTATTACCGTATCAACGTGATCCCGATTGCCTTGCCTCCGTTACGCGACAGAGCGGGAGACATTCCGCTCCTCATCAATCACTTCCTGCGGCTTTATTCCGATACGAACCACGTGCCCCTGAAGCAGATGGAGCCCGAAGTCATCGAGATACTGGAGGAGTATTCCTGGCCGGGCAACATCCGGGAGCTGGAGAACCTGGTACAGCGACTCGTCCTGATGGTGGACGGCCCCGTCATCAGGGCCCAGCATTTGCCCCAACACATTCTGGTGACCACCACCACCAGCCAGGAAGCCCTGCTCATTCCTGAAGAGGGTGTGAATTTCGACGAAGAAATGGCCCGCATCGAAGCGGCCTACGTGCGTGCCGCGCTGCGGCGCTCGGATGGCAGCAAGGTAGGGGCCGCCCGCCTGTTGCACATCGACAAGCAGAAGATGCACTACCTTTGCCGGAAATACGAGATCGGCAGAGAGTAGACAGGTACCAAGATTAAGAATTCATACTGGCGCGGATGAGTTTTTAATCTTTTTGACAGCGAGTCCTTCCTCGAACGAGGGCCAGCCGGCTCAAACAACCAGCGCAAGACAATGAAAACTCAGCAGGTTTGTTTTGTTGAGGGGCAGGCGGCCAGTTTGGCATAGGCCGTGCTCTTAGTCCTGGCATGTGGGGCCGAACCAAGGGGAAATAGAAGTTCAGGAGTATCCGGCGCGAAAGCGCGGAAGGGATAACTACCATGTCAGTTCAGAAAAGGTCGTTAATCGGCAATCGGCCGGCGGAAAAGAAAGCGACGACGAAGCCAGTCAGGGGTACCGAGGCTATTGGCGCCGCGAAGACTGCGAACGTGCTCGCGCCGCGTACATTCTACAAGGCGGCCCTCAAGCCGTCGTTTCGCTT
>JBAUVZ010000450.1:0-5869 GCA_049583505.1 Candidatus Sulfotelmatobacter sp. | reverse complement strand
CGCTCCGCATTGCACGGTTTCGTGCGTGCATCAGGTTTCGATCTTCGATGGCTGGCGCGCGCCCCAGCATCCCGCCCCGAATCTTCCGTCACAAAGCGCGGAGCTCATCCAGATCGGGCGTTAGCCGCGGGTTTGCGCAGTTACTTCTTCGGCTGCGCGCTGGGCGGCAAAATCCCATTCAGCCGCAAGTCCGTGGCGGCTTCAGCGTAGTGGTCAGCCCATGTGTTGGCCAGGTAAAGTGCAGCCATGGCGCGGGGAAACTGTTTTGGCCCGAAGAGTTGGATGTTCTCCCCGAGCTTCGAATCATCCATCTTGCTCAGCACGTCATTGCAGAAGTCAAAAGAAGCCTTGGCCGCGGCCAGGAGCTTGTCTTTCGAATCGGTGTCCTTGACCTCTTCCGCCTTGGGTGCGGGTACGTCCGTCGCCTTGGAACATAGGAAGAAGTTCGTGTCGGCGATATGGGTGACCAGATGTCCGAAAGTCATCTGTTCCGGCGTCGGCTTGAAACTGAACTTGTCCGCCGGCATGGCTTGAATCGCGCCAAGAATATTGTTCTGAGAACGCGGAAGCATGATGCGAAGGGACGCGCTGACAGGATCTTTGACCGGAGCGGTAGGTTGTGGAGCTGCCATGGTAGAGGAAGATGGAGTCGCAGTCTGTGCCTGTCCAGAAGCCACACAGGCACACACGCACACAGAAGCGAAGAGCAATGCAACCAGGCTGCGTTTCATTTTTGTCTCCTTGTTATTTCTCCTTGGCGATCTTAATTAGACGTCCGATCCCGATTTTGGTCATCGACGTTCTCATCGGGCAGCGAGGGCTGAGGTAGCAAGCTTCCAGAACACATACCATCCCGCGACGATCGCAATCGCCGTGCTCCGTTTCACCTTGCTGGTGCAAGAGAAGCCGATGCCCATGAGCACGATAGTCCAGATGACGATAACGTCCAGGCCGGAAGCCATGCCGTAGAGGAATTTGTTGGCCGAGCGGTCCATGAAGTACGCCGGATTCGTAGCCACCGGGTTGCTCACGTTGAAGCCTTCGGGATCGACTCCTGCGAACATCGAAATGGTGCCCAAAATCGAACTGACGATGCCCGGCAGGCTGGCATAGAAAACGATCGCGTACGCGGTTTTAAACGAAACGTCGGCGCCTGCAGCCACCTTGAGAGTCACCCACAGCACCACCGTGGTGATCGCAAAGAAGAAGAGGATGGTCACCGGGACCCCGTAGGACAGGTAGCGAACGATGCTGCTGGAAAACGCGATCTGTTTCGCCTGCTGGTCGGCTGGGAGCTTGTCGAACTGATCGGCGCGCGAGGAATGCGCCACCTCATTCCTGCTGATTTGCTCAAATCCGATTTGTCGGCCCATGGTGTAGACAAAGAGCAGCGCGAAGATGGAGATCAGCAGCCAGGGGCCCCACCAGCTCGCGTTGCGGCGCAGGTCGGTGAAAGTTTTCGAGGGTGCGATGAAAGTGTCGACGATGCGTGCGCCTTGGGAAAGTGGAGCTAGTTCAGGTGTGGTAACGGGTGTGGTAACGGGTGTGGATACAGGCGGGAGCGGAGCCGCAGCCATGTTTTTCCTCCTGCTGGTTGCCAAGGGATTCTATCCCTGAAGCCGTGGCGAGACAAGCGAGTGCCGGGCTTGAATGCAAGATTAAGATGAATGCATGCAGAATGTGACGCCGGTCGCGATTGCCGCGCTTGGGTTGGAACTGGCGCCGGCGGTTTTGTTCGGCTGTGCCGCGGAGCGGGTGGCACGCGCTGTGGGGCGATGGCCCGCAGCCGTGCGCGTGTGTCTTCCGGCGTTGCTGGTTCTGCCGTATGTGATGGTTTCGATCCCCGGGCACGTATTTCGGTGGGAGTGGTGCGCGCTCTATGCGGCGCTGCCCGTCGCGATTGCGTGGTTGCTGCTGCGCACCGCGGCGGCGGATCCGGAGCAGCGCGGCGACTGGCGTGACGCGCTGATTCTGCTGGTGCTGGGACTGGCCGTAGATTTGCGCTGGTTCGACCGGGCGTGGCCGAGCGGGCTGAGGGCTTTGAACGAATTGTTCCTGGTGGATGCAGGCTTGTATGGATTTCTGGCGATCCGGCAACTGAGCGGGACCGGCTTCGACTTCCACTTGAGATGGAGCGACTGGAAAACTGGTTTGCGGGAATTGGCCTTCTTTGCGCCTATCGTTCTGGTGCTGGGACTGGCGCTGGGTTTCATCCATCCGCATCGAAACGTTCCTGAAATCGCCAATGCGCTCCTGCGCTGGGTGGGGATATTTTTCTTTACGGCGGTGCCGGAAGAACTTTACTTCCGGGCCTGGGCGCAGAACTTGCTGGAGCGGCGCGTGGGACGGCGGGCAGCTCTCGTGATTGCATCTACATTGTTCGGCCTGTCGCACTTCAACAAACGGTCGGCCCATTTCAATTGGCGCTATGTTTTGCTGGCGGCCATCGCTGGAATCTTCTATGGGCGCGCGTGGCGCGAGCAGCGGCGCGTTCCGGCCTCGACGATTACACATGCCAGCGTGGATTGGATATGGGGGCTGTGGTTCTGATCGCCTAAGGCCCAGGACGATAACGCAGATATCCCAAGCCCACTCGCAAGTGGTGATGAAGCGCGTCCGGGACGCAGACGGCGAAACAGAGGCCGAGCAGTCCCTGAGCCAGGCCGAGTGCCCAGAGGTTGCGATAACGACGAAACAGCGCGCACGAGACGATGCCCCACGCGAGAGTGGCTGCGGTGAGCACGAGATTAGGCAGGTGCGCTGCGGCGAACAGTACGCCCGCCAGAACCACGGCGGCGGGTTCACTGGAGACGAGACGCAGCATGCGTGCCATGAAATAGTCTTGCAGAAGAAACTGCTGATAGACGGTCCAGAGTACGTAGCCGGAGATGTGGGCGAAATCGCCTTTGTAGAGCAGATGCAGCGTGCCGATCTTCGCGGCGACTAAGATGCTCAGGCCAGCGATCGCGATGGCGGTGGGCAATATCCAGAGTGACGGGATGAGGCCACGCCATCCCAGGCCCAGTTCATCGCGGCCCTGGCGGCGCGCCAGCACAACCAGCAAGGTCAGTGCGAGAACAATCGGCGAGAAGACGCGCTGTAAGTGCTCGGGCGTCCAGATGACGCCGACAATCACTCCGTAGCCAAGAGTCAACTCGGCGAGATCGCGTGCCCGGCTGGGATGTTCGCGCGACATCAAACCGCCACCTCCGGTGTGGCTTCGAGCAGGCTGCGGGTGTAGGGATGCTGCGGGCGCTCGGTGATCTGCCCGGTCTCGCCGACTTCCACAATCTTGCCGCGATACATGACAGCGATGCGCGTCGAAAGATAGCGTACGACCGGCATGGAGTGCGAAATGAAAAGATAGGTCAGGCCGAAGTCGCGCTGCAGTTGGGCGAGCAGGTTGACGATCTGCGCGCCGACGCTGACGTCGAGGGCTGAAACCGGTTCGTCGGCCACGATGAACTTGGGACGCAGCGCGAGGGCGCGGGCGATGCCGATGCGCTGGCGCTGTCCTCCGCTGAATTCGTGCGGGAAGCGCTGCAGGATGGAGTCGTCGAGGCCGACGGCGCGCAGGAGTTCGACGACACGGCTCTGAATGCCTGCTTTCGAGCGTCCGTTTTCGTGGATAAGAAGCGGCTCGGCGATGATGTCTTCGACGCGGAAGCGGGGATCGAGCGAGGCGAAGGGATCCTGAAAGATAATCTGCATATCGCGGCGCAGGCAGCGCATTTCGCCGGGGCTGGCGGCGAGCAGGTCGCGGTCCGCGAAGCGGATGCTACCGGAAGTAGGCTCGATGAGGCGCAGTAGTAAACGCCCGAGCGTGCTCTTGCCCGAGCCCGATTCGCCCACGAGGCCGAGGGTTTCGCCAGCGTGAATGTCGAGAGAAACATCGTCGACGGCGCGGACTTCGCTTCTGCCGCTGGACTTTCCTCCAAACGCAGATTCACCTTGTGGATAAATCTTGGTCAGATTTCGAATTTCGACAAGAGCCATGACCTTGTATTTCAATTCTAGAATATGCAATGAATCGAATCTATTGAGCCGCGATCATGGGCACGGCGGCGAGGGCAGCCAACAGCCCAACAAACCTCCAGCGGGTGAAGTGTTCCTGCAGGAACAGGCGGGCGAGGAGCACGGTGACGGCAGGATAGAGCGACGAGATGACGACGGCTTCGTCGAGGCGTCCGGTCTGGCTGGCGCGGACGAAGAGAATGGTGCCGAGGGAGTCGATGCAGCCGGTGACGACGCCCCAGCGCACGCCGGCTGGGGTGATGTCGCGAAACTTCCCGTGCAGCAGGACGATCAGAGAAGTGATGATCAAGCCGCCGGTTCGGGTGAGTGACGCGATCCACAAGGCAGAGGTGTCGCCGGCTTGGCGGACGCACAGATAGAAACTCGCGAAGCCAATGCCCGCAAGGACGGCGAGCCCGATGCCTTCAGGCTTGCCTTCATCTTCACTTTGGCTGGCTTCAGTGCGAGTGATGAGCCAGAGTCCGAGGGCGGCGAAGACGAAGCCGAGGAACGGAATCCTGCCGGGGAGACCTTCGGTGAACATAGAAAAAACCGCCGGGATCGCGGCGCCGAGGACGGCGGCGACCGGCGCGGTCAGTCCCATTCTTCCTGAAGAAAGAGCGCGGTAGAAGATGGCCAGGGCTGCTCCTCCGGAGACGCCGCCGGCCAGAACCCAGGCTGCGCTGCGTGCGGAGGGGAACGGCGCATGGGTGGCTGAGGCTAGGGTGCCTACGACCAGCAGGCCGCCTATGTTGACGACGACTGTGAACAGGAAGGCGTTGGCGCGGCGGGTGGCGTAGCCTCCGAGGAAGTCGCTGGTGCCCCAGGCCAGCACTGCGGCCATGCCGTAAGCGGCGGTGGTGAGTTGGGGCGTGGCGGACATGTTCGACGAGGGTAACATGCTGTGGCTGGGTGGTGAGGCGCGGGCTATAATCGGTGTCTGCCTTGGCGTTTTGGATGGTAAACTCCTAGGAGGATTTCGACCGCGAGCCCAGGGTCCGAGAAGCAACGTTTAAACGTTCTTAAGAGACCATCTTTGATTGAGCTGGCACCTTCGATTCTTTCGGCGGACTTTGCCCGTCTGGGTGAGCAGGTGCGCGCCGCGGGGGAAGGTGGCGCTAGTGTCATCCATGTGGATATTATGGATGGGCATTTCGTCCCGAACCTTACGATTGGGCCTCCGGTGGTGAAGTCGCTGCGGCGAGTGACCGATTTGCCGCTGGATTGCCATCTGATGATCGAGAATCCGGACGAGTTTATTCCGGCGTTTGCCGAAGCTGGGGCGGATTGGATTTCGGTGCATCAGGAAGCTTGCCGGCACTTGAACCGGACGCTGCATCTGATCAATAGCCACGATTGCATGGCGGGTGTGGTGATTAATCCGGCTACACCGGTGGATACGCTGACTGAGGTGCTCGATATTGTGGAGTATGTGCTGGTGATGTCGGTGAATCCGGGTTTCGGGGGGCAAAAGTTTATTCCGGCTACGCTGCACAAAATGCGGCAATTAGCTGAGATTCGCAGCCAACGCCGGCTGACTTACCGCATCGAAGTGGATGGCGGAGTGGGGCTCGACACCGTTGGCGATGTGGTGCGCGCGGGCGCAGAAATCCTGGTGGCGGGCAACGCCGTGTTCGGTAGTGGTGATCCAAGCAAGGATGACCCAAGGAAGAATGCCGAGGAGCTGCTGAAAGCGGCGACCGAGGCGGCGCTGTTGAAAGTCTAGTGGCAGCATCAAGAAAGCCGAGCTTCGCTCGGGCGGACAGCCGAGGGCGGCTGTCCCCACATAGTCATCTCCATCTCGAGGTCTTATGTCACGTCGATTTTCATTGATTGCGGTGCTTGCTCTGTTGCT
>JBAUVZ010000449.1:0-1501 GCA_049583505.1 Candidatus Sulfotelmatobacter sp. | reverse complement strand
CCGTGAGCGGGTCTGCGGGGTTGGTGCTGGATCGGGTGATCCCTGACAGCGGCGCAGACGTGAGCGTCTTGCCGTGGTCTGATTGCCAGCAAATGCACCTCGATCCGACCGTGGGCGTCTCTGGCGTGATGAGTGGGATCGGGGGCGCCGGAGCGGCGACAATTGGCTTCCCGGCCTGGGTCTGGCTGGATGGCCAGGAGTATCCCTGCCAACTTCAAGCAGACTTCGCGGGTCAAGAGCGAATCCTGGGGCGGGATGTCCTAAATCGCTTGGATATCCTGTTCCGTGGCCCTGCTGGCGAGGTCGTGGTCAATCCGTGAAGGGCCAACCGCGGGCCGCTGGAAACGAGCTGCGGCCGGGTCGGCGGCGGGGTTGCCCCCGCCGCCTCCCACAGATCCGGACTTGCCCCTTTAAGGCATCCGGTTCGTCAGCGGACGGGTTCGCAGCGCGGCCGCTCAACCTCCGCAGAGGCCGGCCGAGCACCCTGACGCTATCCGACGGGGTTACGGTGACAGGTAACGAAGCCACAACGTGCTTCCCCTGGTGCCCCCCGCCGGCTCCGTCCGCCGGCAAGGCCCTTCCCTCCACCGGGTCCTCCGAGGCGAGTTCCCCGGCTTCCGCGGTACTACGGCCCTGTGCGACTCCCTGGGCCCCTGGCGCCGGGCTCGGTTGCCTTCGCCCGACGCTACCCTGCGTTGCGCCTGTCGTTTCGCTCCCGGCGGCCCAGGACGCCCGGCCGCGGGCCTGGGGTACATAAGCCGGTCCCCACCTCCGGAATAATCCGCAGGGAGGCCAGCAGGGCCTCCCAAGTTCCTGGGAAACCCCGAGCGCTGTTATGCCCTGTTCTGCGACCCCGGTAGGACTGCACGCCCCTCGCCGTGGTGGTGCGGCAGCGCGGCCCCCGCTAGAGGAACTACGAGGGCTCCCGCATTGGGACTTTCGAGGCTCAATCGCAGGGCCTGGCAGCTGGCTGTCTACGCTTCGTGGCGTGGGTTGCCCCGCCGCCGCGCAAGACTCGCTTCCAGGTGCTGGCTAGGCTCTCCTGGGCGGGCTTGGCTACCCGCAGGGTTTCATCGAAAGGTTTCGAGTTACCTCAGCCCCCTTTCCCAAGCTTACTTGGCGCAATCCTCTTTTCTGGTCGCGCTTGTACACCGCCCCGTACACTGCTTCTGAGAAAGTCCCGGGTTCGTCTAAAGCGCTGAGAAGGAGTAGGCAATGGCAAGTCGGCCGTTCTACCGTGCGGCGTTTGAGGCATTGAAAACGGAAGAGGAGCGAGTATTGTTTTGCCTGCGCTATCTGCGCCTGGAGGTGTTGTTTCGTGAAGGCTTGCCGGAAGGTTTCACAGAAACGGTCCTGGAAAACATGAAAGGCGCTTTAGAGTCTGTATAAAAATCGGGTTTTGCGTACAATAATGCATGAAACGCAAACCCTATCCCAGTGACGTAACGGATCAGCAGTGGGCCCTGATCGAGCCCTTATTCGCTAGGCCCCCTCGGCGGTC
>JBAUVZ010000448.1:0-12867 GCA_049583505.1 Candidatus Sulfotelmatobacter sp. | reverse complement strand
CGGGTTTAGTGTCAGCGGAGTCGCTGGCCCAGGCACTCCGACGATCAGCAACCCCACTTCCACGAGCCCCGAGGCAGGGGGGGACGCGGGGGGGGATACCCTCACCATCACCGGTACGAATTTCGCGGCCGGCGCAAATGTTCTCTTAGGCACGGCCCCTGGCGGCATCTCGGCACTGAATTGTGTGGTGGCGGGTTCGACCAGTATCACTTGCATTACCCCGGCGAATTCCAGTGGGACCGTGGATATAACGGTGGTGAATGTTGACGGCACGAACGCCTCGTCCGCTGGAGCCTTCAACTACAACTCGTCGAGCCCCGCTGTCTCCAGTTTCGCCCCGTCCTCGGGCGACACGAATGGCGGTATACAGGTAACCATCACGGGTAGTGATTTCGAGACGGGAGCAACAGTCGGGCTCAACGAGCCAGCATTGCAGGCAGCGCTGGGCGCAGGTCCGCTGCCGCTGTCGAATATTGTTGTCGTGAACAGCACGACCATCACGGGCAACGTGCCAGCGCTACCGGCCGGGCAGGCTGACGCCACGGTGATCAATCTCGATGGTGGTTCCTCTATCGCTGCCGCTGTATTTACCTACGCGGTTGGTACTGGCCCTATCAACTACATCCAGCGCGGCGACTCCACCGCACCCTCGGCAAACCCTATTGGAGAACAGATGCCGAACCCGCAAACTGCGGGTAATACGAACGTCGTCATCATCGGCTGGAGCGATACGAGTGCCACCGTGAGCTCCGTCACCGATACGGAAGGCAACTCGTATGTGGCTGCCCTGAACCCGGTTGCGAACAACGGCTTGAGCCAGGCCATCTACTATGCCGCAAACATCAAGGGGGACAATCCGAGCGGTACCAACAACAACAACATCATAGTTAGTTTCAGCCAGTCCGCAAGCTCTGCTGACCTTCGAATTACGGAATACCAAGGAATCGGTGCTATTGACGGAGCTGCCGGGAACTCAGGCACGGGAACATTGGCCGATACTGGCGTGTGTTCCACCACCAATGCGGTCGATCTGATCGTGGCTGGCACTACCGTGACCACCGGTGTCACAGGCGCCGGCAACCTTTACACCCTCGTGGATCTCACTGGGTTTGGCGACAGCGTTGAACAGCAGATTACGTCTGCGGCCGGCAGTTGCGAGGCTACAGCACCCCTCTCCGACGGCAATTGGGTCATCCAGTCAGTCGCCTTTAAGGCAACGTCAGCCTCGACGCCTGACTTCAGCATTACTGCCAAGCCGACTACCCAAACCGTGGCGGCGGGAAGCAATGCTTCCTACGCTTTAACGCTGACAGCTCTGAATGGCTTCAATCAGGCTGTTACCCTGACCTGCGCCAGCCCAGCCACCGGTAGTAGCTGCTCCTTGAGTCCAAAGGGCACTGTGACGCCGTCGAGCTCGGGCACGACGGTGACGGTCACCGTTGCTACCAGTTCGACAACACCGGCGGGGAACTCAACCGTAACCGTCACAGGCACGGCGCCGGGACTCACACACACTCAGAAGTTAACCCTGAACGTTACTTCGACCACGCCGCCACCCTTCACCGTGACGGCTACGGCCCTCTCGCCCGCGTCAGTTTCGCCGGGAGGGTCGGCCACTTCCACCATTACCATCACGCCGGCAACCGGTTTCACCGGCACCGTGACCCTCGCCTGCAGCATTACGGGAGGAAGTACCCCCGCGCCAACATGTTCGTTCAGCACGTTGTCTGGCGGTACTTCCACGCTGACCGTAAGCACTACGGGGAACTCCGCCTTTCAGTCGCAACGCTCGACGGGGATCTTCTACGCGATGCTCTTACCCATCGGCGGCATGACGCTGCTGGGAGCGGGCTTCACGTCGCGCCGCAAGAAGCTGCTCGGAATCCTGCTGATTTGTCTGGTGATTTCAGGCCTTGTCTTCATGGTGGCGTGCGGCGGCGGCTCGTCCAACAATGGCGGCGGCGGTGGTGGCGGCGGTGGTACACCAGCTGGCACCTACACCATTACAGTCCAAGGCACAGCGACTGGGGCAGCGACGCAGACCCAGAACCTGACCCTGACCGTGCAGTAACCAACTACGCTGATGCCTGTCGCGAAGGCAGGCATCAGCGCTCCCTTAATCGAGAACACTGGTCGCCGACAGCATCAGCATCCGAGGCGGGACAGTACACTCGATTACTTGCATCCCCGATAGATGCTTCTCTCCCTCGCCGGGAAGTTCGTCTTGGCTCCATGAGTTTGATTGTCATCCCGAGCAAGCGCTTTTTGCGCAGCAAGGGATCTAGGCGAGCCGCGCGAAACTGGGGTCCCCAGCGCGCCCGGTTTTCGCGTGGTGGGGTGATCGAAGTGTCGCGTTCTGTGCGACACAATAATCGCGCGCTTGGCTCGCTACCTTGCAACACGCGCCATTGCCGTCTGCTAGGTCAAAACCTTGTTGGCCAGAGATATAATACGTGTTTGCAAGGAACTGAGGTGTGCGCAATGAGATCCGTAGCAAACGTCGTCATTGTGTTGGTATTGGCTGCTAGCCAGGTATTAGCTCAGGCCCCAGCCGGTCAAGCTACGAGTTCACTGCCGCAGCCGGCCAACGCCAATCCAACTCCAGCGAACCCCAATCCGACAAACCCCAGTAGCGCCGCTGCAACTGGAGCTGTCGAGCCCGTGATCGGCATCGGTGATCTGGTGAAGGTCAGCGTTATGGGTGCACCTGATTTTGACCAGGAGATCCGTATCAGTGGGAAAGGCGAGGTGTACTTGCAATTGGCTGGTGCGGTGCATATCGCGGGACTTACTACTGAACAGGCAGACCAAGCCATACGCCAACGACTAATGGACGGGGGATACTTTTCAGACCCCCAGGTGTCGGTTTTCGACAAAGAGTATGCAACACAGGGAGTATCAATTCTCGGTGAGGTGCAGAAGCCTGGAGTTTACCCCGTTACAGGTCCGCGTCAGCTCTTTGACGTCCTCTCGATGGCAGGCGGAACAACTGTCAGAGCCGGACAAGCTGTGAGCATCACTCATCGTGACCAGCCAGGTTCCACGCGCACTGTCACCTTGTCCCGCGATCCCGCCGAGAACATGAAAGCCAACGTGGACATATCTCCTGGTGACACCATCGTGGTGTCAAAGGCCGGGATGGTATACGTCGTAGGTGCTGTGCACCAGTCGACCGGTGTGGTCCTGGAGAACACTTCGGGTATTACAGTACTGCAGGCAATTGCCACTGCAGGAGGTACGAATCCAACCGCTGCCTTGAATAACGCGAAAATCATTCGCAATTCCGGAAACGGTCCCAGTGAAATCCCGATAAAACTCAAGAGCATACTCGCAGCAAAGGCTCCCGATGTGAGACTTCAAGCGGAAGACATTCTCTTCGTTCCCAATAGCCCAAGAAAAGTGGCAAGCAGTATAGTCCTGGATTCGGCTGTACGGCTCGCGACCACGGTTGCCGCATACGCCATTTTTTACTGAGTCTCTTCAGCAGATCCACATTGATTATCCGGAATTTTTGGAGCGTGGCGCATCATCCATAACTCGAATCGTGGAACGCTGGGCGTTGGGATACTGATTCGGAGGGCTAGCGAGCGAACAGGATGCAAGAGGATGCGGATTCTTTATCTGGCTCCGGAAAATCTATGGCCCCTAACGACCGGAGGCCATCTTCGAGTCTATCACCTCATCCGGGAAACAGTTCGGTACGCTTCGGTATCATTTCTGGGGATCCACAACCCGGATGAGAGTGATAATCTTGCCCCAAGCAACGACCATAGATTGGAACTCGGGCTAGAGCGGTACGTCCTCGTCGCCAAAAACCGCAACTACACGTGGAGGAAGATCTTCCGGGGATTAATAGGTCCCACGCCTCTGCCTATTATCAACTACTATGACTCCAAAGTGGCAAGGGAACTGAGTCTTATCCTTCGGGAGCAGACATTTGACCTCGTTCAAATAGAGCACGTCCAGATGATGGGCTATTTGTCGACGATTCGCGCGTGTCGTAATCGGCCGGCGGTTGTATGTGATTGGCACAACATCGAATCGGAATTGATGAACAGATATCATCGACATGCTGGAAATTGGGCTCGAAAACTGTACGCCGGCAGGACAGCACACCTACTCAGGCACCTGGAGCGTAGCTTACTAACAGCATGCGACGCTCATATCGTAGTGAGCAAACGAGACAAATCGACGCTGCAAGCGATGGCTCCGCAAGCCTCTATTCACGTCGTAGAAAACGGCGTCGATATAGCACGATATTCTGATGGGACAAGACCTGCCGCTCCAACACCTGTGGAACAAGCTCAGCAGAAGCGAACAGACGTTATTTTTGTAGGTTCGATGGATTTTCACGCCAACATAGACGGTGTAGTGTATTTTTGCTCTGAGATATGGCCGAGGGTCCAGGCCCTCGTTCCCGAGCTCAGGTTCGTGATCGTGGGGTCCAGGCCAGCAGCTGAGGTTCGCGATCTAGCCCGATGTCCAGGCGTTGTGGTCACCGGCACGGTTGACGACGTGATGCCCTACTATAGTAATGCACTGGCAGCAATAGTCCCACTCCGGGTTGGCGGAGGCACCCGTTTGAAGATCCTGGAAGCCATGGCAGCTGGAGTGCCGGTCGTTTCTACTTCGATTGGTGCTGAAGGTCTAGCTGTGAATGCGGGTGTCAATATCCTGCTCGCAGACACTCCTGAGGAAATGACTCGAGCGTTAGTAGAACTCCACAACTCCTACCAGAAGTGGAGACGATTGTCTGATACCGGCCGCGAACTGGTGTGCACGCGGTACGACTGGTCAGTTGCTGGCTCTTCGCTGCAGCGGATCCATCGTGGTCTCCTCGACCAACGAGCTCATGGTTGACTCGTCATCAAGTCGAGTGATACGTGTGTTGGCGATTCTCGAGGGTACTGCTGTATCGGGTCCCGCCAAGAACCTGCTTGAGTTCTGCCGTGTCTCGAGAAGCCTTGGTCAGCCGCCGGTTGTATCCCCTTCAGTTGTGACCTTTGTACGTGCGAATAGGGACGGTTGGACGCGCGCAATGGGGACAAGCAAGATTCTCGAGGCTGCAAATAATATAGGTCTGGAGGTGCACGTCATCCCAGAACGTTTTCCCTTCGACCCCGATATAATACGGCGCTTGCGCGCTCTGGTCAAACGATTGGATCCGAACATTATCCAGACCCACCATGTGAAGTCGCATTTTCTCGTGCGGCTCTCTGGTCTTCAGCGCCTTTATCCCTGGATTGCCTTTCATCACGGCTACACCCGTGAGGGCATAAGAATGCGTTTGTACGACCAGCTCGACAAGTGGTCGCTAAAAGGGCCTTCTCAAATTGTCACAGTGTGCGAGCCGTTTAAGCGCCAACTCGTTTCATGGGG
Organism: Candidatus Sulfotelmatobacter sp.; assembly: GCA_049583505.1. Lineage (GTDB taxonomy): Bacteria > Acidobacteriota > Terriglobia > Terriglobales > Acidobacteriaceae > Sulfotelmatobacter. The sequence goes on along the minus strand of JBAUVZ010000448.1, from coordinate 7,488 downwards.
CGTGCCGCCCTCCCGCATCATGGTTTTACATAACTCAATCTCATTGGACTGGCTGAATGAGGGCCGAATACCCAACGATAGGCCGTCTGCAGCGCACAATGTAAGCACTGCCACGCTCACAAGTGAGAGGGTCGTGCTCGCGGTGGGCCGCCTCTCGGCGGAAAAGGCCTTTGGAGACCTAATAATGGCGATGGATCATCTTCGCCGACTACGGCGAGACCTGATCGTCCACCTTCTAATCCTGGGCGATGGACCTGAGAAACGCCAGATAGAGAAATTCGTTCGTGATCTGAATCTACAGGATCGAATCTCACTGCCCGGACATGTGCACGATGTACGGCCTTATTACCGGCGAGCCGATGTTCTAGCCATCTCGTCAGTTAGCGAAGGCTCACCCAATGTGCTGCTGGAAGCCATGTCCGCTGGCGTTCCGGTGGTAGCTACTGCTGTAGGCGGGATACCCGAACTCGTAGCACACAACGAGACTGCCTTGCTGGTCGAGGCGCATAACCCAGAAGCACTGGCATCGGCAATCAATCTGCTCTTGTCCAATCCCGATTTGGCCGAGACTTTGGCTTCTAACGCACTGCAGACAATTAGAAGGCGGCATTCGCCCCAAACTCGAGCTCGAGTCTTATTAGAGTTGTATAATCGCATTTCATGCCCCAACCACAAACTCTCTTACATGGGCAGTTAGGAACGCTGTCTTTTATGCTTTGGCGCATGCGAATAAAAGTTACGACGCGGAATGACAGGTTCGAGCTTGAGTTAAGTGGCGCTCCACATCCAAGACTTCGCATTTGTCTTGAGGAGCGGAACAATAGTTCGTATATTGGTAGGCGATAGCCATGAACCGGGTCTCAGACAAGCAATTGCCTTTTGTAAGCGTCATAATGAGTCTGCGGAATGAAGAGAGATTTCTTCCCAGATCACTAGCTGCGATTGAAGAGCAGGATTACCCGAAAGATCGCTATGAGCTTATCGCAGTTGATGGCGGTTCCACCGATCGCAGTGTTGAAATTCTGAAGAGTTATCATTTGTCCGTTTCCCATACCACGGTCGCGACAGGTAGGAATTTGACCATACCGGCAGCTATGAACTTGGGGATTCGCGACGCTCACGGCCGCGTCATCATCAAGCTTGATGCCCATGGCTACGCGAGCAGGAACTTTATCCGTGGCATAGTTGACCGCTTGTGCCAGCAGACTAACCTAGGAGCGGTAGGAGGACGCATCGTGCAGCTTGGCGAAACACGCGCCGCACAGGCTAATGGATGGGCCAGGACGTCCACGTTCGGTGCGGGAAAGGGACCGTATACCGGAGGGCAGGAAGAAGGCGATGTTAGCAGCGTACAGTGTGGAGGGTATCGTCGTGAGGTGCTGGACAAGGTCGGAATGTTTGACGAGAAAATCGGCCTTGGGGAAGACGAAGAGCTAAACTGGAGGATAGTGAAGGCGGGGTACAGGATTTTATTTACACCTGCAGTCCAGTTCTTTTATTATGCTCGGCCCACTTTAGGAGCTTTGTTTTGTCAGTACCTCTGGTACGGAGATGGGCGAACGTTGGTATTACGCAAGCATCCCGACTTCTTTCGAATTAAGCATCTGGTCCCGACGCTGTTTGTAATCGCCTTGCTGCTCTGCTTCTGTCTAGCACTCGTTTCGGCGACAGGCCGCTACTTGCTTGCAGGATTATTGGCCGCATACGGACTGGGACTTCTCGTTTCGTCGGCCTCCCTAGCTAGGGATAAAGGTTGGCATTACTTCCCACACTTTCCGGGAAGCTTCTTCGTAATGCATATGGGCTATGGAATCGGGTTCCTGCGGGGTGTTTTGAACTACTGGATTTTTGCGAAACACGCGAGATTTCCTGTGGCGAAGCAGCGAGTGCAAGAGGTCGCAAGTGAGTCAGCCTTTACCTCACCAGAAAGTTCTTGCACTCGGGACTCATGATAGGGGATCGCAGTCCGGTGAATCACACAAGCGGAACGAGGGCACTTACTCTGGGTAAAACCGAAGACGATCGACAGCGCTACCAAGATGTCGTATATGGAGCGTGAGTTTTGAAGTACCAAGAGCAGTTGCAACAATGAACAATAGATTCAAAGAGATCATCAGGAAACCCTACTATAAGGTTCGCAATCTGACCGAGCGAATCAGGGTCGACAACGAGTCTCTGAGTCAACAGATTCAACGTAATATTGTCACGCAGTATCTCCGGGCTAAGAAAGAAGGCGCTGCACTCTACCCACGACTTTGCGAATCCGGATTCCGTGTGTACTCCGAGTTCGAGGAAGATGGGATGATTCTTTATGTGTTAGCCATGATTGGCTTTAAGAATAGGAAAGTAGTCGAAATGTGCTGTGGCACGGGCCACGAATGCATGGCCACGAACCTAGTTCTCAATCATGGTTTTGATGGCTATCTATTCGATGGCAACATTACAAATATTAAGCTAGCGCAGGCATTTTTTCAGTCGAAGAGGGATTGCCTTCTGTATACGCCTGTTTTGAGAAATGCTTGGATAACGACCGACAATGTAAATGATCTGTTAGCTGAGGTTGGATGTGTAGGTGAGGTGGATCTGTTCTCGTTGGACATCGACGGAAACGATTATTGGGTTTGGCAAGCTATTAATGCCATCAAGCCACGTCTCTTTGTTTGCGAAACGCATAACGTTATTCCCAGCGACCGCAGTCTAACGATTGAGTATCGCTCAGATTTTGAGTATCAGAGTAAATTGGGTCATCAGCAAGACTATCGGGGCGTCTCCCTGCTCGCGATGGTAAGACTTTGTAAAGAGAAAGGGTATCGTCTTATTGGTGCGCATCGGTACGGCTTCAACGTCTTTTTTTTGCGTGAAGACGAAGGAGCAGCCTTGTTTCCAGAGATTAGTGTTGAAGAAGTTCACAATAATTACTGGACGAAGATGGCGCAAAATACGCGGTGGCCGCTGGTCAGAAATATGAATTGGGTTGAAGTGTAGTCTCGTGGTGGGGAACGCGTATACCTGCGAGTGCTGGCGATTGTTGGATGTGTCACGGTAAGTCCCGTTTGGGAAGTAGCGCCTGGGGTGATTGGGCTGCTGGACCGAAGATCCTTCAATGTTGACAACCCTGAGATCGTTGGCGAATGAGTCTAGAGCAGCTGGAGCTCGGCTCGATGCCGGCTGTGTCGTCGAGATGACCCCGCGTCACAAGCGGCCAGTATTCGTTGTCGGCTGCCCCCGTTCTGGCACGACCCTCCTTTATCACATGTTGCTATCATCAGGTCGATTTCTGATTCATATGAGGGAAACCCACGCATTTGACAGGATCGGGCCGTCATTCGGAAACTTGGCAGCGCGCCGAGACAGAGAAAGGCTAATTGACGAATGGGACAGTACAAACCTTGCAAATACCGAGGTGAATCCGGCAGACATCCGGGCGAGAGTTGTAAATGAATGCGAGAACATTGGAGATCTTCTGAAACTGATAATGGAAACTATGGCCCACGACCAAAAGGCCGCCCGTTGGGCTGAAAAGACACCAGACCACATTCTTTATCTGCATGAAATCAAGCGCACTTTGCCGGATGCCTTGATCATACATATTATTCGGGATGGTCGAGATGTTGCCCTGTCGCTGGCAGCCCAAAAATGGGTCCGCGCCTTTGCCTGGGACAAACACCATGACGTGTTGGTCTGTGGTTTGTATTGGGCGTGGATGATTGACGTTGGCAGGCATTTGGCCTCAACACTCGGCTCTGACTATCTAGAAGTCCGTTTTGAAGATTTGCTCAGTACACCACGCGTGGTTCTAGACGAAATCGGGCAGTTCATTCAACAAGATTTGGATTATGATCGCATCCGGCAAGCAGGCATCGGTGCTGTGAACGAACCGAATACCTCGTTTGACAAAAAGCTTAACGATGGTGTGTTCCATCCGATCGACCGTTGGAGAAGCGGCTTTTCTGCCGAAGCGCTGCCTAGGTTCGAGGCACTAGTCGGCCCTTTGCTCACAAAGTTAGGTTACCACTTAGCAACGGCGGAAAGCGAACTGCCTAAGAGTCTCGAGCTTTGGCGACTTCGTGCTTTTTATCGATCTTATTTTTCTCTTCGACGATGGTTTAAGTCACACTTGCCATTAGCACGGTATCTGATGCCTGCGCAGCTATGCATGAGCAGCCGAAAGGATTGAGCGCAATCGCACGAGCGGGTACCAGAATGAACGAGACTTATGGAGCCGGGGCACTTCGGAGAAGGTAAAGACTGGGTACCGGTCGAAAAGATGTCATAGCCGTGAAGTGGCGATACAGGGAACGCGGAAGTCGTTTACTGGTTCAAATGTCCCGGCAGCTTGATTGTGCCACAAAAAACGCCGTCCCAGGAAATGGAGTCAGTATTGTTACGTTGGCTTAGCTGCTAACGAAAGAAGGAAACGGAGAAACCATGCTATCGCGTGTTTATCGGAAAATCCAGGACTCAAGGACGTCATTCTTTCGGGAACAACTCGAGACCTGGCTGGCGAAGATCGATGTCGATGCGCACGCGGTACTAGATGCCGGCGGCGGGGCCAGGCCCGTCAAAAACCGCGTCCGCTCTTGGAATGTCAGCGAATACGTTATTCTCGACAATCGTTTGCAACCCCAGAAAACGGAGCCGACCATCATCGCCGATTTGAATAAGTCCTTCTCGTGCGAGAATGGACCAGACGCAATGGACCGAATTGGGACCTTCGATGTGGTGTTTTGTCTGGAGGTGATGGAATGCATTTGGAATCCGCTGAAAGCGCTCGAAAATTTGAACCTTTTGTTGCAAAAGGGCGGCCGCTTATACATTAGCTTTCCTTTCGTTTACCCTATGCATTATCCCGCTGGGCACGACTTCATGCGATACACCCAAGAAGGGGTCCACAAGTTGTTACTGGAAAGCGGATTTGAAGTAAACGATGTATCTGTGAGGCGCATCCGGAATGAAAAACTGCTTGCGGCGGCCTATGCTGCGGATCACATGCACGACCGGAGAGACGAAACTATCGGGCACACAGGATATTGCGTTAGTGCAACCAAGCCGAAACTATAGAGCGACTAGGGCTACCAGGGATAGTAGGGAGTGACGGTTTTCTCGTTGCACTGCCTGGGAGTCAGAGCGACACTGGATGATAATCTCAGGATCAACCGCACAGTAAGCAAGCAACAACTCGGAAAACTCTCAACGTTAGAAGTGTACGAGGCGGCTCATAGGGAGCATAAGTTGAATATCTTGAGGTTTCGGGGTTCGCTGTGCGATCAGACTAGCGCTGCCATTGTGAGCGCGCTTGCGGGTCTGTTACGACTAAAGATATTCCTGTGGCTCCCGACGAACCAGAAACTGTCCCACTGAAACGCGTGTCTAGAGTGTTCTCCGCACACACGACATAGTTGTCCCGTTGGAGTAAATGACAGTTCTGTGAGGTCCGCAATCGTACTCGGGCTGTCTCTTGCGGAACGAGCAATGCCATAACAGCCCAGGTGGGATCGAACGTTTTCTGGAGGAGGCGAGCGAGATTGTTATCCCAATACAGAATCTTTCACGCGAGCCAATCCTCAAACACAGAATCTGGTCAGCTACGCAGAACTTTGGACCTACTAATTAAGTTCTACGAGCGAGCAGCACAAGCATGATTAGCACACAGGAGAAGACGAGTAGTGGTCTGAGTGTGAACCGCCCCTTCAATTCTTATATTGGCAGCGGGCAGCAGATGTTGCTCCTGCTAGTTGCATTCCTCTGCGTTCGCCTTCCGTTTCTATTCGTGACCAACAATTCCAACGCAGGAGATGCCTGGGACAGATATCAAATGGCACTTGACTGGTCTACTCATCCGACTCAACTTCCGTCTCCCGTATGGCTGCCGATGCACTTCTGGATTATGGGACTGGCTTTGAAGCTATCGAGGTCAGAATTAGCAGTACGCCTCGTTTCAGTATTTGTCGGTTCGCTCACCATCTTGCCTTTTTGGAAACTTGTAAAGGGGTTGTTTGATGTTCGTGTTGCAACTTACTCGGCGCTTTCGTTCGCAGTTCTGGGTATTCACGTTGGTTACAGCGTCGTCAGCAGTTCCGAGGTTCTGACGGTCTGCTTCTTGGTGTTCGGAATCTATGCATGGTTCCAATACAGGCTCAGCGACAGTCAATGTTGGGCTACTCTCTCTGGTCTGGCATTGAGTGCTGCCTGCCTCTGTCGCTACGAGCCATGGCTTGCGGTTATCACGCTTAATGTCCTGAATGTGACCGATATCAATGGCATTCGCCTCCGACAGCGTCGCTGGCGTCCTCTCCTTACGTTCCTTTTTTGGTCATCAGCAGGCGCGATGGCTTGGTGCGCATTCAGCTATTACAAATGGCATGATCCGTTCTTTTCGGCGCATCAAACAATTAGCCTGAATGGCGCGGATCCCAATAAGGGGCAACTCCTGTACCGGCTGGCTGTGGTACCTGGCGCTATCGTCGCCTCAATGGGGCCCCTTGCCTTACTGAGCGCGCTCGGAATTGCCAGCTCGATCACCCGACTTAGGTCACCGAAGTGGGAGTTGTCCATTGTTGTGACGATATTGCTGTTGACTCACTATGCAAATTCAGTGTTGCATTCGGTAACGCAAGCCCGCTATATCCTGATCTATGTGTGGCTGCTAATCCCATTTGCTTACGAGGGTATGCAGACGTGGATGGAGCGACATCTGCCGAGATGGAGTCGCCATGCCTTGATCGCCATTTTGCTCTCCTTCTTCATGTGGCAGATAGGGATTACGGTTGTCGCTCGCTTTGGGCCATGTGTCCTCGGAGATCGACTCGGTCAGGTATCGCCTACGCTACCGTTCAGGTGCGGCCTTCGAGGTTTGATTTCATGGATGGACGATCATTCCACATCTGGACAGTCTATCATCCTTGACAATTTCAGCGCTGAGGCACGCGAGGTTGTGCGATTCGCGCATCTGATGCCTGGTGCCGTTTTTACTGTTTCCAAACTTAGTGGTCCCGCGGACCTCCAAAGCATGTCCCGATTCGTCGAGGATCAACATCCACGACTGCTTATTTACGCTCCATGTGGCAATCTGGGAAGGATTGAAAGCTTGCCTGACGCTAAGGACGTAGCGATCCAAACCAGTCGAGTAACTCTGCGGCTGCATCGTCTATGGAGCGCGGGAGACGCTGATTATCGTATCTACGAAGTCGAGCCTATTCATCGGAACGAAAAAGAAGTAAATTAACACGTTAGCCGTAGATTCGAGTAGGGGGACCTATAAAGGTAACACTTGTGACGCATCCCATGTTTCCCCTGATCTTGGGAGAAACAGAACAGTTGCCACTTACTTGAAGGTCGCAGTCATGATAGCCGTTCCGCCGTTCCCATTAAGCGTGATCGTGCAGCTTCCGCTGCCGCTGCAGGCTCCCGACCATTCTGAGAATGTGTGACCAGAACTCGGTAACGCAGTCAGCGTGACGCTGGTACCGTTGGCCGCTGAGATGCGAC
>JBAUVZ010000447.1:0-1834 GCA_049583505.1 Candidatus Sulfotelmatobacter sp. | reverse complement strand
GTGTCCCCTGCCGTGGCCTCCTTCACCCACCGGCGCAGCGACTCGGTCGTCGTCCCTATTGTCGCGGCGACCTGTACCCGACTTTGAAGATTTCCAATGCTTCAGAGGTAGTCACCACAGCAGTTTCGCGGGGTTGGCGCGGTCCGAGGCTCGAAAAGCATAGGCACACGCGTGTCGCGAGGATAGTTGACGAGCTAGTGCCTAGGACCGTAGTTCCTAGGCATGTACTTGCGCACGACGAAGCGTCGTAACGCGGACGGCTCCGAGACTCGCTACTACCAGCTCGCCGAGAACGAGTGGGACGCCCAGCGGGGCTGCGCCGTCGCGAAGGTCGTCTACAACTTCGGTCGCGCCGACCAGGTCGACGGCGAGAAGCTGCGACGCCTCGCCAAGAGCATCTTGCGCGTGTTCTCCGAGCAGCCGCAGGTCGAGAGCGCCGTCCTCGGCGACGTGCGCATCCGCGACAGTTGGCCGTACGGCGGCGTGTACGTGCTGGAGCAACTCTGGAAGGAGCTGGGCATCGACAAGGTGTTGCTCGGTCAGGCGAGGTCGAAGAGGACGGCCGCGCCGTTCGAGCGCGCGCTCTTCGCGATGGTGGCCAACCGCTGCCTGGCGCCGTACTCGAAGCTGTACTGCTGGGAGCAGTGGTTGCGCGAGGAGGTGTTCTTGCCGAGCGCCAAGCCGCTGGGCCTTCATCACCTGTACTTCGCGATGGACTTCCTCGAACAGCACAAGCTGGAGGTCGAGAAGTCCGTCTACTTCGCGATGGCGGACCTGCTGAACGCCGACGTGGACGTGATCTTCTACGACACGACGTCGCTGCACTTCGAAGTCGATGAGGAGGACGAGGCCGAGGCGCACAAGTTCGGCCGCGACTACGAGCCTCTGCGCAAGCGGGGGCACTCGAAGAACGGGCGGGGCGACGCGCCGCAGATCGTCATCGGCCTGGCCGTCACGCGCGACGGACTGCCGGTGCGCTCGTGGGTGTTCTCGGGCGAGACCAACGATGTGACGACGGTCGAGCAGATCAAGAACGATCTGCGAGGTTGGCGCCTCGGCCGATGCGTCTTCGTCGGGGACGCCGGTATGAACTCGGCCGACAACCGCCGCAGCCTGGCGCTGGGCCACGGCAAGTACATCCTGGGCTCGCGCATGCGCGCCGGCGACGAAGTGACCCACCAGGTGCTCGCGCGTCCGGGTCGCTACAAGGAGGTCGCCGACAACCTGCGCGTCAAGGAGGTTCTCCTCGGCGACGGCGCGCGACGACAGCGCTACGTCGTGTGTCACAACCCGACCGAAGTGACGCGGCAACGCGAACATCGCGCGAAGCTCGTCGCCGAGTTGGAAACGGAGCTGGCGTCGATGCAGCCGTCCAAGGCGGGCCACTCCAAGCGGACGTGCGAGCTACTCGCCAGCGGCCGCTACGGCAGGTACCTCCGGCAGACGGCGGCAGGGCGGCTCCGACTCGACCGTGCCGCGATCCAGGAGGCCGAGCGCTACGACGGCAAGTGGGTGATCACGTCCAACGACGACACGCTCACCTCCGAGGACCTGGCGCTCGGCTACAAGCAGCTTCTGCGTGTCGAGCGGTGCTGGCGCCAGATGAAGTCGGGCCTGCGGATGCGTCCGGTCTTCCACTTTCGACCTTGGCGCATCCAGGCGCATGTGAGCATCTCGGTGCTCGCGTTGCTGCTGGAACGCATCGCCGAGATCCGCGGCGGGGACACGTGGCGCAACATCGCTGCACGACTGGAGAAGATTCAGGTCGTCGAGTACGACCGCGGCGAGGCGCGCATCCGGCAGACCACGGAGGTGCGCGACGACGCCGAAGCGC
>JBAUVZ010000446.1:0-7292 GCA_049583505.1 Candidatus Sulfotelmatobacter sp. | reverse complement strand
GTCACAAGGCCCATAATCGCGGGCCAGGTCTCCGGGCAAAGGCGAGAGAATTCCTCCCGCGGAAAACGGAAGAAACCCTCCGTTCGAGACCGTATCCATGCAACGGCTCCAAGTGTAGTTGACCTGTCCTTGCAAGCCATGGCCGAGCCGTTTCATCGCGGTCAGCTGAAGACCGTTGTAGTGGCTGTTCGCGCCGGTGGAGAACTGCGTTACTGCTCCGAATCGTGCATCGGTCGGCTGCAGGTAGGGGAACGGCGCAAAACAACCCTGGCATACGGTCTGGTAACCGTTCACTTGTGTCGAGTACGGCTGGTTTACGGCGCGCGTGCCGACGTACTGTGCTTGCAAACTGGCCGTCGTTCCGAATTGATGTTCCATCCCCAGGCTCCATTCCATGAAGTAGGGCGCGTGGAGCTTGCCATCCGGAACAGCTGTGATCGCAACTGGTGGAAGCGAGGACTGCCCCTGGGGAAATCCCGAAGTAAAAGTCTGATTCGCGACAACGAGTGCGCCGACAGCGCTGTTGGGCGCTTCCGGCGCGATGGCTGTCCCGCCGACGGTGCCAAGCACTCCTCCCTGGAACGACTTATCGTAGGGAGGATTCGTGCCGATCAGGTCGGCCACCGTTCCCGGCAAGATGTCGCTGAAAATTCCGAAGCCGGTGCGGAGCACGGATTTCGGCTCAAACTGCCACGCAATCGCCGTCCTCGGTTGCAGGACCGCTGTTGGTGTAGATGAAAAAAGATTTCCGAGGTGGGTCTGAATGGTCTGGTTCAGCGGTTGACTGACATCGTGAGAGATGGAATTGAAAGAGCCGTGAAGCCGGGCGATTTGATCACGCGGATTCAGCGGATTCGAGTTGAAGGTATCGCGGAGACCGAACGTCCAGGTCAGTTTGCGAGTTATTTTCCAGGTGTCTTGCGCGTAGACATCGAGATTGAGAAAGTTGAAGGGTTCATTTGGGTTCGAAGGGAATGTCTTCGACGCCGTGTCCGCCACTCCATCCATAAATTGCTGCAAGTTCGCGTAGGTCACGGTGGGAACCGTTCCTTCTCCGAAGTCGTAGTCATTCAAGCGGAAGATACGGGTATTGGTTCCAAATCGCAGTTCGTGAGCGCCATGGCTCCAGGCGAGATTGTCGTTGATGAAAAAACGGGATGCGCGCCGGCCTTGAATCCAGGTGTTGTCAAGTCCTCCGATGGGAGTGAAGGGGTTCGCTTCGCTGCCCTGCAACACGATCGGAAAAGCCGACAGTGTCTTCCGCAAATCACTTGGCCCAAACAGGCTTTCGTACCAGGAAAATGCGGGATTGAAGTAGTTCACCAGGTTCTGCGAGAAGATGTGCGTGTATCCCGCAGCAAGCGAGTAGAGAGGCTGCGGCGAAAGCGCGTCGAACACCGGGTTGATGGGATCCGTCCACGCGGCTTGCAGGCCGGTGTCCGCCTGAAAACGAAACCAAGTCGTGTCTTTCTCGTTGATGTTGTAGTCGATTCGGGCCGTTTGCACCTGTTCGTGGTCGTCGCTGGAGTGCGAAACACTTTGCCGGTTGGCGCAACCCGCCCCGGCCCCGAGGGGACAACCGAGTATCGCGGTAGGTGTGCCGCTGGTATTTGCATAGAGCGAGAACATCTGCTGATAAAACGGCACCAACTGCGGAGGAAGTTGCTGCAAGACGTATTGTTGGAATGGGGCACTGGGAACAATCGCCGGGGTGACGATGGGCAGCGCGATGCGAACCCACTCGCTGTCGAAGAAGAAAAACAGTTTGTCGTGTAGGATTGGACCACCCACACTGCCTCCAAAATGATTTACGGTTGCCCCCGGCTTGTGGTTTCCCGGCGTTGCATTGGTGAAGTAGTCCGCTGCATTGAGTAACGCGCCGTTCCACAGTTCATAGAGATTCCCGTGAAACTGATTCGCGCCGGACTTGGTGACGTAATCGACCTGGGATGCTCCATACCGCCCTTGATCCACGGAATAGGAAAGAATGTTGACGGTTACTTCCGAGATTGAATTCAATCCCAGTACCAGGTTGGTGGAGAGGCCGCTATTGAGATTGGTGAGCGGGTCGTTGGTTTCCAGTCCGTCAACGATGTAGCCGTTTGAGAGGGCGGGCAGGCCGTTAAACTCGACGTTGCCATACCCGTTTGTGCCGCCGACGAAATCGTTGCTGCTGCCCGCCGTGTTGATGAGCGCCCCAGGGGAAAATTGCAGAGGGTAGGTTAGATCCCCACCGGGATTCGGCAGATTCTCAAGCGCCGGCGCATTCAGAGTGGTGGATGTGTTTGAGTTTTCCGGGTTGATCAGTGGAGCCTCGCTGCTGACCTCAACCACCTCGTTGGATCGAGCGATCTTGAGTATGAAATCCACGGTTTGTTTCTGCCCCAGACCCGAGAGGACATTGTCATTTCGCTGCGGCTCGAAGCCGAGAGCTTCCGCTTTGACCGAGTAGGCACCAGGCTTTAACTGCGGGAAATTGAACCGCCCGGCATCATCGGTCCTGGCCCTGCGCTTTAGGCCGGTCTCGTGATTGGTGATCGTCACCGTGGCGCGCGGCACAACTGCGTTAGTTACGTCCCTTACTTCGCCAACAATCGCGCTCGTCGTTTCGCCTTGTGCCAGTGCTTCCACCCGGAGGAGACACGCCACGGTCAACACAAGAAAAGCAAAGCGAACTGCCCGCACCATAAATTCCTTACCCATTTGCCCTAAAGTGAAATGTTTCCCCCGGCTTGATATATTAACCAGCGATTATTCTTCATAGTTAATCATAGTTAATCACAATAAGCAAGGAGGGCAGGGGAGAGCAACATAGATCGTCGCTGAGCACAACTCTTCTATCTTTATCTATCCCATTATTTTAGTTGCAGTGTCGAAAGAATTAGCAGAAGAGGATGTTGGCCTGCAGCTGGCCTCCGATCTGGTCAACCGCTTCAATCCACTCCTTCTACGGGTTCGTGGTCGCCAGCTTGGGTTGACAGGGGCGGCTCCGCCCTGCTCTTATCGTTGGCGAATTTTTGTCCAGCTATTGTCTCTCAATTAACGCAATCGTTTGTCTTTTCGAAAAGGGTCGTACCCTTCGTAGACTGGAGTCCTCATGAAGCTGAGACTGGTCTTATCTTCGTCTTGTGTCGTGCTGTTCTTTTCCTTGTCGTCGAACGCACAGCAGGAGCGGGAGGCGCGGCTGTGGCTGACGACGCCCGATCGGGTTGCCGTCGTAGCACCGCAGGCAACCCCGCTGCGCTTTTCCTCAGAAGCGGGTGAACTGCCGGTGCTTACGGTGGACGACGCGCAGCACTTCCAGACAATGGACGGCTTTGGCTTTGCGCTGACGGGAGGAAGCGCGCAGCTGCTGATGCGCATGCACGCCGCGCAACGGGCGGCGCTGCTGACGAAGCTGTTTACGACGGGCGACGACGGGATCGGGGTGAGCTACCTGCGGGTGAGCATCGGGGCGTCCGATATGAACGAGCGCGTGTACTCGTATGACGACCTTCCGCCTGGCGAGACCGACGTTGAGATGGCGAAGCTCAGCCTGGGGCCGGACCGCGCGGATGTGATTCCGGTGCTGAAGGAGATTCTGGCGATTCGGCCGGGGATCAAGATCCTGGGATCGCCGTGGTCTGCTCCGGCATGGATGAAGACGAACGACGATGTGAAGGGTGGCGAGCTCAAGCCGGAGTATTACGGTGCGTTCGCAAAGTATTTCGTAAAGTACATCGAGGCGATGCGAGCAGAGGGGATCGCGATTGACGCCATCACGGTCGAGAATGAGCCTTTGAACCCGAAGAATACGCCCAGCATGGTGATGTTCGCGCAAGAACAAGACACGTTCATTGCGAAAGACCTGGGGCCTACCTTTGAGAAGGCTGGTATCAGGACGAAGATTTTGCTTTACGACCACAACCCAGATGTGCCCTCGTATCCGCTGTCGATTCTGGGCGATCCGGCAGCGAGCAAGTACGTGGATGGTACGGCGTTTCACCTGTACGGCGGCGAGGCGAGCGAGCTGACGCAGGTGCACGATGCCTATCCGAAGAAGAACCTGTATATGACGGAGCAGTCGGTGACCGGGCGGGGTGGCGAAGGACCGCTCGGCATCGCCGATCCGGTGAGCCGCGTGATGATTGGCGCGGCGCGGAACTGGAGCCGCAATGTGCTGTTGTGGAATTTGGCGGCCGATCCGCAGAACGGGCCGCACACCAACAACGGAGGGTGCACCGAATGTTCCGGGGCGATCACGCTGGATGGCGATTCTGTAACTAGGAATGTTGCTTATTATGTAGTTCAACATTTCTCGCAGTTCGTGCCGCCGGGCTCGGTGCGGGTGGCTTCGAGCGAAATGGAGCAGTTGGCCAGCGTGGCCTTCCTGACGCCGGAGGATAAAGTGGTGCTGGTGGTTTCAAATACGGGAAATTTTTCCAAGCCTTTCGCGGTCAAATACCACGGGAAGGTTTTCCAGACGGTGATGCCCGCGGAATCTGTGGGGACTTATGTCTGGTAGATGCGTGCTTCGGCTAGGACAGTTGGGCTTCACCGCTGGGCTACTGGCAGCGGCACTGTCGGCGTTTGCGGCGGGCGGCGCGAAGCCGGTGTTCGGACCCAATGTACTGATCTTCGATCCGTCGATGCCATCACAGGCAATCCAGAAGCAGATCGATGCGGTGTATGCGACGCAGCAGCACAACGAGTTTGGGCCGCAGCGGCATGCGCTGCTTTTCCTGCCCGGAAGCTATTCGGTGGACGTGCCGGTGGGCTTCTACACGGAGGTGATAGGGCTTGGCGCGGCGCCCGATGCGACGCGGATTGCGGGCAACGTGCATGCGGATGCGAGCCACGAGCACAACAATGCAACGACGACCTTCTGGAGAGCTGCGGAAGGTCTCTCGGTAGCGCCCGCGGGCGGCACGATGCAGTGGGCGGTCTCGCAGGCGGTGTCACTGCGGCGCATGCATGTGCGTGGCGACCTGGTGCTGCACCAGCATCGCGGCTGGGCAAGCGGTGGCTGGATGTCGGATTCGCTTGTGGACGGGAACGTCGATTCCGGGAGCCAGCAGCAATGGATCTCGCGCAACTGCGATTGGAAAAGTTGGACGGGTGCGAACTGGAACATGGTGTTCGTCGGCGTAGTGCATCCACCGGAAGGCGCATGGCCTTCGCCGCCATACACGAACGTGGCGCAGACGCCGGTGGTAAGCGAGAAGCCGTTCCTGCAGGTGAATGGCGCGGGCGAGTTCAGCGTGCGGGTTCCCGCGCTGCACAACGACAGCATCGGGATTACGTGGCGCAGCGGAGAAACAGCGGGAGAAACGATTCCGATTACGCAGTTTTATATTGCGCACGCGGATGTTGATACGGCGGAGACGGTTAACGCGCAGCTTGCTCAAGGCAAGAATCTGATGCTGGCGCCGGGGATCTATGAATTAACCGGTCCGATTCGCGTGACACGGCCCCATACGGTGATATTGGGGCTGGGGTTTGCGACGCTGCGCCCCGTGAAGGGCACGGCGGCGATGACGACAGCCGATGCGGACAGCATCGAGATCGCGGGGCTGCTCTTCGATGCGGGCTCCAGCGAGTCTCCAGTGCTGCTGGAGGTGGGGCCGGAGGAAAGTCGGACACGCCATGCGAAGGACCCCATCACACTGCACGATGTTTTCTTTCGCGTGGGCGGCGCGGGCGTGGGACGGGCCAAGGTGAATTTGAGGATCAACAGCAACGACACGCTGGTGGACCATACGTGGATCTGGAGAGCGGACCATGGCGCCGGAGTGGGTTGGGCGCTGAATACCAGCGACAACGGCCTGGTCGTGAATGGAAACGGGGTCACGATTTATGGCCTGTTTGTGGAGCATCACCAGCAATTCCAGGTTCTTTGGAAGGGCAATGGCGGGAGGACGTATTTTTATCAGTCCGAGATTCCTTACGATCCTCCGAACCAGGCGAGCTACACGAGTGCGGCCGGGGTGAATGGCTGGGCATCGTACAAGGTGGCGGATGAAGTAACGAGCCATGAGGCGTGGGGGCTAGGCGTGTACAGCGTCTTCGAGCATCCGGATGTGGTGCTGACCCGGGCGATCGAGACGCCGAAGAGCCCGGAGATACGGTTCCACGACATGGTTACGGTGGCGCTGGGCGATCACGGCGGCATTGGCCATGTGATCGACGACACTGGCGAAGCGACCGCGATTCATCCTCGCGTGACCCCGAAGGTGACAAACTTTCCATGAGCTTCTGCGCCGAATCCAAGGATGGGTAACAACGGGCAACCTTGCAAGCAATCTTGCAAGGTGAACTATTTCATCTTCAAGGCCTCACAATATCGGAATCTTTCCGAGAGGATATTCCGCCGACCCGAGAAGTCGGCTTCGAGCAGATCACCCTTGATCTCCTCCAAGTTCGTTTCTGGACAGTTCCGCGGGCAATTTTTGCCGGATAGCCGACAAACCGGGAGTTTAACGGAGGGACTAGCGCGTCTACTTGATCCCGCGGTGATGTTTTTACAAACTCAATCTTCTATGACGACCTTCACCGGTCCGAGATAGCGAATGAGTGTCTGGTTCTGCGAAAGGACGGATCAATCTCCTCTCGCCATCAATTCGGATTACTATTACCAGGTCTTGGCTGCTATCAATGCTGGGCGCTGTTTTTACACGCTTCCATCTGAGGCATAAGCAAACGTTCTGAAGCCGAGGAGCAAACGGAGGAAGAATGGTCAGGAGATCGGTCCTGCAGGTGCTGATTTCGGTGGCGGTATTGCTGGCTGCTGCGCCGGCTGGCGCGGAAGAGGTCGGACCAGGTTACGACATCGAAATGAGCCGCATGATTCCGATGCGAGATGGCGTTCAGCTCGAGGCCTGGATCTTCAAACCCTCCCACCTAAAAGCCAAAGCGCCGGCAGTGCTGATGATGACTCAGTACGACATCGATGGTGGCCGTGGCAACGGCCCCGCCGCTTACACCCGGCGCGGTTATGTTTTCGTGCAGGTGTACGTGCGTGGCCGCGGCCGCTCGGGCGGCGTAAAGAGTGACAATTTAGGCCTGCAGGTTGGGTGCGACGGCTACGACGTGGTGGAGTGGATCGCGGCCCAGCCCTGGAGCGATGGACATGTCGTGATGTTTGGCGGTTCGTTCGTCGGCATGACGCAATGGCGCACCGCCGCCCAGCACCCGCCACACCTTGCCGCCATCGCGCCTTACGTGCCGATCTATCCGGGATGGGATGTGCCCAACACTAACGGAATTCCGCAGGCATGGTCGGCGGTGATCCTGGGCTACACATCGGGCCGCTC
>JBAUVZ010000445.1:0-9540 GCA_049583505.1 Candidatus Sulfotelmatobacter sp. | reverse complement strand
TCAACGGAGTCTTTCCCTCAAGGTAAAGTGTCATTCTTCAGCCGATTTGCCTATCTTCTCCTCTGCCTCTTGCTCCATATCCCTTAATCACGGAACAGGGCCGCTCCCTCATAATGCATTGACCTGCGAGTCGGCCGGCTGAAGCCCTTAATGACTGGTAAAATCGCTCACGGGAGAGGTCCTATGCCCTTTATCGACACCCTCAGCCTCAATGTCATTGAGCGTTTGCCGGGGTGGTACGGACGGTATTTCCACTCGGAAAACATGACGTTTGCGCACTACGATTTCAAGCGCGGCTCGACCATACACGAGCACTTCCATCCTCAGGAAGAAGTCTACGAGGTCATCGAGGGTGAACTCGAAGTAACAATCGAGGGCGTGGCCCAGATCATGCAACCGGGCGTGGTCGCGGTGGTGCCGAGCAATGTTCGCCATTCGGTCAAAGCCTTCACAGATGGGAGAGCCATTATTGTCGATTATCCGCACAGACCTGAAATCGGGCAGACGCATTCGTAGCGGCTACTGTGGCCGGTCTTTGCACGTTCTCAATTAGGTATCGATTGGTTGGCGTAATATCCCCATTACACTCATTGCCCCAGTTCCGAGCGCCCGATTGCGTCACATGCCGCAGGCAGCAATGCGAACCCAGAGGGAAATCGGCTCTTCAGACTCGGTGGCCCCCAAAGGGCTTCCCCACAGCAGCCGCAAGCGCTGTTTCCACACCCAAGGAACCAAAGAAGTGTTGGGTAGCCCAGTCGTTGTAATCTTTCATGCATGCACCCAGTTTCCTCTACTGACCGCGTATTTATTCTTGCCGAGGCAGGAGTGAGCACGGAAAACGGTATACCAACTTTCCGTGGCGTCGTGGACGGTTTTAAGGACGGAAGAAAAACAGCCCACACTGCGGCTGGCAGGCCAAACATTCCGGCGCTCACCGCGACTAGTACACCGGACAAAATACCAGCGGTCCTATAGCCGACCTTCAACGCTTTTTAGATGTGATTCTTTCTCTGTAATGCGTATAGGGCCACACAGTAACAAAAGGCGGACAACGCTGACGTGTACCCGAGGGAAAATAGCAGGTACTTCCACTCGCCCCTCATCACTCGAAGGCTAGTGTGAATGTTTTGCGTCTGCTTATCAAATGGGTACACCATGGGAAGAAGAATATACAGGCCGTGAAACAGCCGCTCAACCATTCGGAGAGCGTTACTCGAATTGCCAGATCGAATAGCGGCTTTCGTCCACACGTCAAACTGGTAAAAGAGGTCTGCATTGAAGATCAGAGCGACGATAGCTGCCAGCGCCGGGTGTATGACGGTCGCCAGCAACATGAGATATGCGATTAAACCAAGCGAGACGGCGAATGTTTCAGCCGACACGAAGACCAATCCCATTCGGACCGGAAGGTGCCATAGTACAGAAAGCAGCGCTCCGCTCCCAAGCACCACAAGATTTAGGAGGAGCGACATTGCTGCTGCCGACAGATAGGCGGAAAGCAGCCACATCTCCGGAGGGCATGGCTTTGTGAAAACCATTTTCAGGCTACGGTTCCGCAGATGCGAGGAGATGATGAGCAGTCCCATGCCCCCAGCAAGAATCAGGAGAAAGAAATTTAGATCAGAGACAATCTGCTGCAACGAATTGAAACTCTGAACGCCCGAGTTCATAAAAAGCGGAGGCAACGATTGGAGGGCGGTCAACAGCAGGAATACAAGCATGAATGCGAGCAGCAGCTTGCTTCGTCGATAGAACGTCACGTCGGCCCAAATAGTTGCTTTTAACAATTCCGTCATAGACTTGACTCTACGAAACGCTAACCTCGCGATTGCCGTTCGCATTCTGGGTGGGAGTTGCCTCACCCTTGACTAGATTGAAAAAGGATTCTTCCAAAGATGTCTTCTTGAGCGAGCACTCGTGCAACAACATTCCGGAGGTTCTTACAAGCTCCACAAAATCGCAAAGTCTCGCCTTCGGAAGGAGCGCCCGCACCAGATGCCCCGTGCGCTCCACAGCGGTAAGATATTCCGGCACTACGCCATTTCCCTCAAAAACGACCCTATAAAGCTCTTGATTGAGGGTCAGCAGATTATGTAGTTCGTCCTGAACGACGACTTTGCCACGGTCGATAATCGCTACTCGATTGGCGAGCATCTCGATCTCGGAGAGCACATGGGAGTTCATCACGATGGTTGCGCCACGCTGGTGAATCTCGCGGAGGGTTTCGCGGAATTCCCGAACAATGAGTGGGTCAAGTCCTCGTGTCGGTTCATCCAGAAAAAGCACCCTTGGCGCATGGATAAGACACTGGGCAATGCCGACCTTTTGCTTCATGCCCTTGGAGCATTTGGAAAGCGGAAGCTTCTTGAATTGAGCTAATCCAAGTCGCTCCAGACTTTCGTCGATGGCCTTATCCGAGACGCGCTTGCCGTATAGCGAACTGTAGTATCGCGTGGCTTCTTCAACAGTGAGGTAAAGGTGGTAATGTGGCTCCTCTGGTAGATAGGCGACGTTCTTGTAGAGGCGTGATCCAAGCTCGGGCGATTGGCCCATTAGCTGGACTTTTCCCGATGTGGGCCTCAACAACCCAAGGAAGCAATACATGGCGGTCGATTTGCCCGCACCGTTTTGGCCGACGAGGGCGAAGAAGTCTCCATCCCGCACTTCGAGCGTTAAGCCGTCGAGTGCCCGCAACCTATGCCCGAACAATCCTGTCCGAAAATGAACGTGAACATCTTCAGCGACGATCACATTGCCCCCGAGCAAAAACGCTTGTTCAGAGCTTTGACGATTTCATCGTCGGACTTGTCCTTGAAGTCTTCCGAAGCGAGGGCTCTCTTTATATTCTTCGACGTGTTGCAGGAACACTTCTGAACTTTATCGTCGCAGCCACACGGACAGGTCATACTTGCAACGATCCTCTTCCCTCGTTCGTCCAGCCGGAACTCTTCCTTCGGTTCAGGATTCGGTTCTGGTTGCCGGAGTGGTAAAGTCGCTTGATTCTGTGCTGCTAATTGGTAAGCTTCGGTTGAGATGGTCTTTCCGGCTTGGATAAGCTGTTGGTTCTGTCGCAGCACGTTGTCAAATGCCACTTCCGCATTGACGAGCGCACCTGTCTCATAGAGTTGAACCTTCCCGTCTACACCTATTACGACCGTGGTCGGGAAGACTGCCACGCCATATTTTCTTTGAATAGGTCCCTCGTCCACGCCTGCCGGAAAATCGACTTTAAGCTCATCGAGGAATGCATCTACCCGGTCGCCTTTTTCTTCGGCGTCGATCCCTAACAAGACAAACGGCTGCGACTTATGCTCATTAAAGTAACGATTCAGTTCCGGCATCTCGGCACGACAGGGGCCGCACCATGTAGCAAAGAAATTCAGGACAATGATTTTCTTACCCACGTTTTCTGACAAGCGAAAATGCTCGCCCCGAGTAGTCGTGAGTTCAAAATCTGGGGCGGTGCGATTGCGCCAATCGACACCACCGCTCATGCCCAAACTTTGATCGTGGATTTCCTTCTCGGTCGGCGAGGGCTTAAGCTTGTAGTGCAGGCTGGTGAGAAGCACGCCTGTCAGCAGGATCGCTACATTGAGAACCGATTTATGCACATTCCCTCGGAAGCCCAAACGGGCAGTCTGCCGATGCTCTGTAGACGGCAGAGCCGTGCTGGTATTCGCACAAATAGATTCTCCCAGCTAGCTGCACCTTAGGCGAATTACGGAAGTCGTTCGACAGGTAACTGAGACCGAGGGAGGCCGAGTGCACTCGGTCGCAGTGCTTCCGCACGAACGCAGGAGGGGGAGACGCACTGGTTAGCATGTAAGGAACGCCGAACAGTTTTCCTCGCCGACACTTGCAAGACCGCCAAACCCCAGCAGAATCAACGGTGGCCAGAAAGGGCTTTGCCCCGGCCGCCGCAACTGGTTTCTTTTCAATGGCCGGATTCTCGTCCGAAGCTGGTTCGCCCGGTATACCTTGTGGAATGCGCAGGATCGCAACTGTTCACTGCAGCTTCGCGTACTCTCCCATGGCTTCTTTGAGGATGGGAATGTCGGGGTCGGCGTCTTTCCAGAGGGTAAGGAAATCTTGGTAGGTGGCCTTCGCTTTGGCGGTGTTGCCTGTCATCGCGTAGGCTCTGCCGAGTTGAAGATGCGCGAGTGCTCCGATGGGTTGGTTTACTACGATTCCGCGATGGTCGAGGATTTTCTGGAACTCGGCGGCGTCGTCGTTGCCTTGATGCGTGGCTAGATACGCTTCACCGCGCACAAAAACGGGGTACAAAGCAGTCCAACCGTAAGTACTGGATGTCGTCTGTCCTAGCTCATACGGCGCAGCGGCCCTGAGATTCTCAATAGCCTCAGAAACATTTCCTCGGCTGACCGCCAGCTTTGCTCGGAGGGTTGGCAGGTAGTTCAACTGCACGAGGGTGGCTTCCGGAAACTTGTTGTCCAAATCGCCGGTCAGCGCTTTCGTTCGCCCGTCGTCCCCGGCATACGCCAAGGCGAGCGCAGCACCGTACTGCACATCACGCCCTGCTGAGCGCCCCAGTGCGAAAGCGGCACGCCGTCTTGCTTCGTCTGCGTTGCCGAACAAGGCCTCCCGCAGACCAGACAGGGCAGAGTATGTTGCGGCCGCTTCCTTTTCTCCTGCCCGTTCGGCGGAATCCATTGCCCGCCGGGAAAACTCTCGTGCCTCCCTGAGCCGCCCGGAATAGGCGGCTGTATCGGCTTGCGAACTTAGCAATTCGTCCTCACTTCCCGTCGTGCCCGCCGACCGCGTTACCTGCTGCGCCATCCCCGCCGCATCGTTCTGCAAAAAGGCAATCTCATAAAGGGTAGAAGGGTAGAAAGGGTGATTCAGTCTGCGTCCGAGAGCTTGACCGTAGGTGGCCTTCGCCTCACCGAGGCGATTCAGAGCGAGGTAGTTGACCATGAGAACGGAGTAGGAGATGGGATTGTCCGGATTCAAACGGACTGCCTCCCTGCCTTCTTCAACCGCTTTCTCATATTGTCCAAACACCGGGAGAATTATTCCCGACAAGAAATCATGCGGCATCTCCGAGCGCGGATAGGCCTGTATCCAAAGCTCGCAGGATTGTCCCGCCTTTTCCATGTCCCCAGTGACCATCATCTCGAAGGAGGTCGAGATGAAATAGTTCTCCGGCTCACTCGTTCGCTCGCGCAGTTCGTAAGCCTTTCGGCTGTAGTCGGCGGCGATGCCGGATTCTCCAATATCGCCGTACATGCGCCCGAGTGCCGCATAGGCCATGGCGAATTTGGGGTCAATCGAGATGGCATGCTTGAAAAAGGGCACAGCGGCAGCCGAACCGGTTGAGAAGAGAACTTTCCAGCCTTCGCTGTAGGCTCTCAGGGCTTCGAGTGAAGGCGTTGTCGCCTCGGCGAGCGGAGTGTTGTTCTTTTCGACTGTTGTGAGTGATTCCCCGACTCGGGTTCTGAATTTACTGGCGATTTGACCCAGAGCATTCAGTACGTCTTCTTTTCTCGCCGCTTGCACCTGCTCGTCAGCGAGAGCGTCTCCGGTGCGGCAGTCCTTTGCACGTAGCCCCAAGACGTATTGGCTCCCGAGGCTTGCAATCGAGCCGTCTAGGACAGCGGCACTTGCGGTTCGCTCGCAGATTTCCCGAGCGACCTCTGGGGTGAGTCGTGCATCGGCTGGCTGGCCCATCAGCCGTAGTGCTTGCTGGATGCGCTCCTCAGAGACGAGGCTCAAGAAAGGCGACTGCTCAAGCTGCACCTCCATGCCTTGCCTCAGCGTTCCGTCAAATACGGGATCGCCCGTCGTGTTCGTGAAGTCCGCAAGGACAATCGTGTCCTTGTCCGTGAGTTTCGGCGTGCGGTGGAAATAGAAGTAACTACCGACTGACAACGCCAGTACGGCTATGGCAGCAAAAACAATGGTTTTCCAATGTTTTCCTATACGAGTTGCGGCTCCAGCACTCCTTACCGCCGTCAGCGGCTCCGAATCGGTGCCTCGCTTCAGGCGTTGCAGATCAGTACGAATGTCGGAGGCGTGCTGGTATCGCAGGTTGCGATCCTTTTCCAGAGCCTTGTTGATGATCCGTTCCAGTTCGGCTGGTACGTCGGGATTCAGCCGCACAGGAGCTACAGGTGCTCGATTCAAAATCGAATCAAACATTGCGCCTGTCGTGTCGCCCCGGAATGGCAGCGTTCCTGTGCACATCTCGTAGAGAACTGCCCCGAAAGAGAACAGGTCGCTGCGAGCATCCAGTTCTTTCCCTCGCACCTGCTCAGGAGACATATAAGCGACGGTGCCCAGCGCACTGCCGGGACTCGTGAGATGTTCCTCGGACTCGATGGTCGGGGCGCTCAAGGCAATGCTTTCGGGCTTCAGGGTGACTTTCGCGAGCCCGAAATCGAGAATCTTCGCCTGACCTCGATTCGTGACGAAGATGTTCGCGGGCTTGATATCACGATGGACGATTCCTTTGGAATGTGCGGCGTCGAGCGCATCGGCGATCCGGATGCCTAGATCGAGCACCGTTTCGATCTCCAGCGGCTTGCCCGCGATGCGGTGTCGGAGGGTTTGCCTCTCCAGCAGTTCCATGGCGATGAAGGTTCGCCCGTCGGCCTCGTCGATTTCGTAGATGGTGCAGATGTTCGGGTGGTTTAAAGAGGATGCGGCCTTGGCTTCCCGCTGGAAGCGGCTGAGAGCTTGTGGGTCGTGGGCGAGGGCGTCGGGAAGGAACTTCAAGGCGACGTGGCGGCCGAGCTTCAGGTCTTTGGCTTCGTAGACCACACCCATGCCCCCGCCGCCGATCTTGCTGAGGATGCGGTAATGGGAAACCGTCTGCCCCACGGGTTGGGAGGACGTGGACACTGGTTAGACATGTTAGGTGGGGGCGAGGGGGAGGTCAACGTTCGGTGGGGGTGGTGTACGGCGACGGCAAAAATGCTACACACCTTTCTGAGCTGGCTCCTGTGAGCGCGAGAGTGGCGACCGCGGTTCACCAAGTTGATCACGGTCTTCGACGTATGCAACTCAGAGGCGGAAGCCATCGAATCCTTCCGCAAGGCGGCTTAGCCCGGCCCACGAGTCGGGGCGCAAACGGCATGCTTTCTCCACGACTGTCGGTAGCACCCGCACACGCTGAGATTTTGGCAGATCGAAAGAGCGCCAGAACAGGCGTGATAGGCAGCGATGGCAGCCAGGGTGGGAATGTTTGACTTTCGACGCACAGGGTGAAATCATTATTTCGTCGGGCGGAATAGCAGATTTGCCCGCACACTTGACGCTGTTCTCGCCCTTCTTGCGCATTTATTCTTCCTTCCTCATAGGAAGTTGCCTTCTGCGCAACCGGAATTCTTGATAGGGGGTCAATCATGCCACTCATGGCAGCGTCCAAGAACCTCAGAAAGTTCGATCCCAAGACATTCCTTTCGACCATCAACGGCGGCGGCAGGAAGATCGAGGCTTTTCCCAAAAAGCAGACGATCTTTGCTCAGGGCGACTCGTCCGATGCTGTTTTCTATATAAAGGAAGGGAAGGTAAAACTCACCGTTGTGTCGAAGATCGGGAAGGAAGCCACAATAGGCATTCTGAACAAGGGCGATTTCTTCGGAGAAAGTTGCCTGACAGGGCAGCCTCTCCGCCTGTGCTCCGCAACCGCAATGACCGATTGCTCTGTCATGCGAATCGATAAGAAGGCGATGATGGAAGTGCTCCACCGGGAACACGCGTTTTCCGATATGTTCGTGGCATATTTGCTGACTCGGAACATCCGATACGAAGAGGATTTGGTTGACCAGCTTTTCAATTCCAGTGAGAAAAGACTGGCCCGGATTCTTTTGCTGCTCGCCCACTTTGGCAAGGAAGGCGTGCCCGAGACTGTAATCCCCAAGATCAGTCAGGAGATGCTGGCGGAAATGATCGGTACAACTCGCTCGCGGGTCAGCTTTTTCATGAACCGGTTCAGGAAGTTAGGCTTCATCGACTATGACGGCGGGAGTGGGTTTCAAGTCCACAGTTCACTTCTCAACATCGTTCTCCACGACTAGAACTTCATTCCGTAAGAAGTGACTATGCTCTCTTGCAGACATAGCCACTCTCGGCTTCGCCATTTCCTTGACGACTTCTGCGAGTGTTGCCTTGGCCGATTGCTTTTTTGTTTTTCCTTTACGCATTCAGCCATGATTTCACGAGTCCGGGGCGTCTACTGGTCAATTTGGATCAAGTTACCTTCTTTCTAAAGCTGCTATAATAATTGCCGGGGTGGTTACCACCTTCTCCTCTTTCAGGTCTTCTGACCTAAGCCAGTCCATCTGAAGTTCTACCCTCTTAGGTTTTTCAGCGAGAGAGCGGTGTGCCCATGCCCTTTCAAGCGATCTTGCGCGAAGTCGATCAACTCCACAATGTCAGTACGCGTCTTGAGGCACTGGCGGAGCAACATCCGTCCGTGTCAGAACCACTC
Source organism: Candidatus Sulfotelmatobacter sp. (assembly GCA_049583505.1). Lineage (GTDB taxonomy): Bacteria > Acidobacteriota > Terriglobia > Terriglobales > Acidobacteriaceae > Sulfotelmatobacter. Next base: position 1,088 of record JBAUVZ010000445.1, on the reverse strand, counting down.
ATAACGATCGCGGGAAGCGTTCAGAACACGGCCACTTTGTTGGAGGTGCTGGTTGTGACGAAAGGTCCCAAGCCGATCTGAGTAAAGCAGAAAGACTACTGCAGAAGATCGTTGGAAAATGTCCTATATTGAGTAGTCTGCGGACACTACTTTCGTTCATGCTGAGGAGCGGAAATCACGACAGCGGAACCAAACGCAAACTGGCGTTATGCGAAAGAACCTAATCGCTCCGATTCCACAAACTGCTCCGGCTCCCGATGAGGGCTGGCTGGACCTCGACCGTGCAGCCGTGGTCGAGGTCACATCGGAAGAGAAGGATTATCCGGTGGAGTCTGCGCTGGTCGCAGAAGAAATGCGGGGCTGGCGTGCCGCCGATTCTAGCACTCAAACCATCCGGCTAATCTTCGATGAGCGGCAAAGACTCACACGCATTGCGCTCGTTCTTCGAAGAAACCGAGACAGAGCGTACCCAAGAGTTCGTCTTGCGATGGTCTCCAGATGGCGGACGCTCGTTTCGAGAGATTGTGCGCCAGCAGTGAAATTTCAGTCTCCCTAACACAATGCGAGAGGTCGAGGAATATGAGGTTGAACTCTCGGATGTCACCGTTATTGAATTGGTCATTGTGCCCGACATCAGTCGAGGGTCGGCTCATGCTTCGCTCAAGAGTCTGCGCCTGTCTTGACTTGCCGCTGCCTGTTGCCAAGTTAGTCGTCAGGAATGTGCAGTTTGGATCAGCGGAGCCATGCTTCCAAGCCATGCTCTGCGTACAGAGAAGATGAACAGACGAAGCAACGCCACCGGGGGTAGTGGAATATGCCCCGTATCCCTATCATGAATCTCTGCACGACTCGCCGACAAAGGCATCTCTTGGAGTTTTGTTCCGAAATTGATCACTTGTGATCAGTCATGCCGTTCTGTGGAGGGATAGCATCACGCTGGGAAGGCATAACAAGGCAATGCGGCAGGCCCTTCCAAATTACTGACGTATCAAAAGGAGCGATATGACCAACGAGACTGAGAAAAATCCAGAGCAGCAGAAGCCACAGCCGGGCGGATCGGTGAATGCCCCGGATACGAAGACTAACCC
>JBAUVZ010000444.1:0-22270 GCA_049583505.1 Candidatus Sulfotelmatobacter sp. | reverse complement strand
GACTTCGAAGTGTCCGCCACGACCGCGACCAACGCGACCAATCTGGCGGCAGCGATCAATCGGAATCTCAGCAGTACTGCTCTCGACCGCATCGTGGCGGTTGCGTCGGGAACTACGGTTACGGTGTACGCGCTGACCCCGGGAACCCGCGTGACGCTGACTACCGCCGAGATGCTGTCTCGTTTCGGCTGGGGCGCCGTTACAGCCGGGACGAATGGCTCCCAAGCCAACATCGTCGCCTTCAATCAACTCTACAGCGGGTCCGGGGCATCGCTGTGTGGTCTCACGAATCCAGAATTCATCTTCTCCTATGCCTCTGGCGTCGGACCAGTCGCTACCTCGCCCGGCCTCTCGGTCGGTGGCACAGAAGTTGCCTACGTGGAGAATGACCCGAACATCGGAGCAATCCTGCACGTGCTAACCTTCGGCAGCGGCAGCACGGAGTACGGACCCACCGCCAGTTGCGCCGGCAACAACGGCGGGGCCACGTTGCCGACCTGCGCCACCAACCCGGTGATCCCCGGAAGCACCTCGGGAAGCATCGCCACAGACTTCATGCTTCCTCTGGGTTTGGTTGCCGCCAATGCTGCCACCGGAGTGGCTGGAGCGGCGGATAGCTTCTCATCCCCGTTCACCGACTACGCCAACGACACGACCTACGTCGGCGATAACAATGGCTACCTGTATGCGATCACGCCCACGTTCAAGGGGACGCCAGCGTATGCGGGGAATTTTCCAGTGCATGTAAACGCCACCGCCCCTGCGTCAGACACCCCGACTCAGGTGACGGCTACCACAACAGTCGTGACGGTTACCGTGCCCAACTCGCTCAGCATCGGAGAGCTCGTCACCATCGCGGGCGTAACCGCCAACGGCACCCACTGCAGCACCGCTGACGCCACTGCCATCAATGGAACACAAATCCCTGTTACGGCGAGCGCAGCCCAGTTAACCTTCGACGCCGCGATACCCAGTGCGACCACTGGCGCCGGGTACACTGTCACCGGCGCAACTGTGACCCAGGGTTCGAACTTCCTCTCGTCCCCGGTGGTCGATGTAGGTAACACCGGCGATATTTTCATCGGCGATAGCAGCTCAAACTTTTACGAAATTACCTCGGCGGGAGTTATAGAAGCGACCCTGGCGCTCGGCGTTAGCGGGGGTACGAACCAAGGCATGATCAATGGCGGCATTCGCGATGGCGCCATTCTTGACTCGACGAACAGTGTAGGCTATGTCGTAAGCGCATGCAGCCCTAACACCTCCGCAGCCAGCGGCGAGACCGACACCGGTACGGCGCGCAACCCCGGCCTTGTCCAATTCAAATTCACCAGCAACACCCTGACCTCGGTTACGATCACGGGCCTCGACTCCGGCGCGAACCAAAGCTGTACAACCGCGGGCTTTCCACTCTACGCCCCCACCCCGGACAACCGCTACTTTACCTTGGGAATCGGCAGCGCCACCGAGGCGGACAACGGAGAGATCATTGGAGCGTCTACCGGCACGGGTGGCCAACAGTTAAAACCCTTCTCATTCGTCAGTTCTGTTCTACAACCGGCGCCGCTGGGGAAACCTCAACTGGGTGACGACCCTTCGGTCATGTCGCCCCTCACCGAGTTCTACAACGCCATGCCAATCCCACCGAGCTGTATACCTTCGCGCTGCCTGACCCGCTTGAAATTGCCCAAGGCGACGCGCCCACTGCGACGGCGACGAACACCGCCGATTCGCGGGCGGGACCAGCGGCATGATCGTGGATAACAATTCCACCGACGGGCAGGCGTCGAGCATCTACTTCGGCACTCTGGCGACATCAACCACCATTTGCGGAACCACTGCCGTGTATTGCGCGGTCAAGCTAACGCAGGCCGAGTTGGAATAGTTCGCCGCTCACCTACGCCTGACGTTGAACGGTTTGGCGGCGGAAGAACCTCTGCTGGTCTGCCTGTTGTCCGCAATCGTATCTTGCGCGCTACAACAAGAAATCCAGTCCCTCGCTAACTCGGTGCAAAACCAGCAGTTCTTGGAGAAAAAACCCTCCTCACCTACCTGCAGGATTGAAGACCGTGGCACTTTGGTCACCACGCGGGATTTCTGTTGATTGCTCCAGGTTACGAAGGTAAGGCCCCGGATTCCCCAGCTGCGAGCGAAAATAAGAGAGGCATAATGCTGAAATCCTTGAGGGGAGAAACGATGCGAAGGTGTGCATTCCGATGGTTCTGTGTGGCCGCTGGGTCGCTCCTGCTGGGCCTTCCGCTTTCGGCCCAGGCAGGGATGGGGACGACCTCGCCAGCTGATGCCAGTCACGAACCGACGCATCTCGGGTATCCGCAAGACTGGAGTTCGCGGCACTTGTTGATGCCTGGCATGCGAGCCGAGGACGTACTGGCGGCAGGCGAGCGCGACCCGCGTTACGTTTACAACCTGGTGATGCGGCAAGTGGCGGCAGAAAAGTTCCGGCCCAGAGTGCCCCGGCCTCCACGCCCCGTGCGTCGACACCAAATGATGATCGACTGGGCTGTTTCCCTCGAGAACGGGTACGTGCCGCAGAACCAGTTTCCCGCGAAATATCAGTTTGATGTGGTCGCGGAGAATTGCAACTCCGATTACGTCGTGTTTGGACTGACCGTGACTTCAGGCACGCAGGCTAACCTAGTCGGGATCAATAACCTGTACACGGGAGCGACTCCGGAGTGCAACAGCGGATCGCCCTGGGTGGCATTCGCCTACAACACAGTTACGCAAACCGGGGGCCAGATCAAGACGTCACCGGCGATCTCGACCGACGGAACGAAAGTGGCGTTCGTGGAAAGCACAGCCGGGGGCTCGTACTTCCACGTTCTGGTTCTGCCCAACCCAATTCCGACGCCGCCGTCGCAGTCCGGATCGGTGTTGGCACCCCAGACTCCCACCTCGTGCGCCAAACCGACAACGGTGGGCTGCATGACCACGCTCACCATCGAGACCAGTGCGACTAACTCGAATTCCTCGCCGTGGGTGGACTACAGCACGGATACGGCCTATGTGGCCGCCGACAATGGCTTGCTGTATAAGATCACCCCGGTATTCGGCGGTGGCACGCCCGCGCTCGTCAGCACCGGGGGTTGGCCCGTCACGGTCTCGACTCAGCCCACCAAGGTATTGACCGCTCCAATTGTCGATGACACTGCCGGGCTGATTTTTATTGGAGACGGAGAGGGCTACTTGTACTCGGTGAGCCTAGCCAGCCCCGGTGGCACATATGCGGCGCGGCAAACGATCGGTTGGGCCGGGCACGGCGCGGGGACGGGAATTGTGGATCCGCCGATTGCGGTCACCGATCCCGCTAATCCCGCAACCGACCAAGTGTTCGCCTTTACAGGATGCAGCTATGTGGTTGGCATCGGCGGAGCGGTCACCCAGCTTCCGGCGAACTTTGCCACCGGCGTGCCCACTGCCAGCAACACCGTGAACCTGGGATCGGCGAGTGGCGACGGCGACTGCACGGGCAACAACGTCCATTCGGGAACCTTTGATAACGCGTTCTGGTTGAATGGGTCGACCTCGGGGCACATGATCACGTGCGGGTTTGTAAACGACGGAGGCACACCCGCGCCTGCGATGATGTACATGTTCCCCTTTACCTCCGGGGTGCTTAACAATAGCACCGCACCCACTGCCACCTTTCAGATCAATACCACGAAAGGCGACGAGTGCTCCCCACTCACCGAGTTCTACAACGGCACGACAGACCGTCTGTTCTTCGGCGTGGGATCGAGCGATGGATTCCTGGAGAGCTCCATGATTACAACTTCGCTGACCACACCGACCTGTACCGGCGCGCCGACATCCAGTTGCGTGACCTCTCCGAGCGCTCTCGGAGGAACCAGCGGGATCGTGATCGACAATCAATTGTCAAACGGTGGGACCAACATCTACTTCACTACTCTGGCACTGGGGGACGTCAGCGGGCAGAAGTGCCCGTCAGGCCTCACAGGCGGATCTGCAAACCCCCATTGTGCCGTGAAGCTGACCCAGTCGGGGCTGCAATAAGGGCTCCGTACTTGCCCTCATGACCCCTTAACGGCTTTACGGCGGCCACCTTTTAGCAGCTTTCTCTCACACCCGCACCATATCCGCTCCCGCTCCCGCCGGAACCGCAGCCCGCCGCAGCGGCTCGGCAATAGCTCTCATCACCTTCTCAAATCCCGCGAAATCGAGCGACTGAGCTCCATCCGAAAGCGCTCGCTCCGGGCAAGGATGCACTTCGATGATCAGTCCGTCTGCTCCAACCGCGACCGCCGCCCGCGAAACCGCCGCAATCAGACTCTGCTTGCCCGTCCCGTGCGAAGGATCGGCAATTACCGGCAAATGCGAAAGATCGCGCGCCAGCGCTACAGCCGCCAGATCGAACGTATTGCGCATTTCCGTCTCAAAGGTCTTAATGCCTCTTTCGCAAAGCACAACCTGGGTGTTTCCCCCGGATAGCAAATACTCCGCCGCCAGCAGCCACTCCTTCACCGTCGCCGAGGGCCCGCGCTTCAATAACACCGGCTTGTTTACCGTTGCCAAGCGCCGCAGCAAGGCGAAGTTCTGCATGTTCCGCGCTCCCACCTGCAGCATGTCCACGTGTTCACAAATGATGTCCACATCTTCCGTGCTCATCACTTCCGTGACTACCGGCAGCCCGCACTGCTCCCGCGCCTCGCGCAGAATCTTCAGCGCTTCCAGCCCGAGTCCCTGAAAGTCGTAGGGGGACGTCCGCGGCTTGTAGGCCCCACCGCGCAGCATGGTAGCCCCGGCCCGCTTCACCGCGTGCGCTGTGCTCAGCAACTGTTCCCGCGATTCCACCGAGCAAGGTCCGGCAATCACCACGACTCCCGGTCCCCCAATCGCGACCCCGCCCACATTCGGCCCGACGTTAACAACGCTTCGCTCCGGCTTTACCTGCCGGCTGACCAGCTTGAAAGGCTGCGCGATGGCGACCACGTTGTCCACACCGGGCGCCACTTGCAGCGCCTCAATTTCGTGGCGCCGTCCGTTTCCCACAGCCGCCACAATCGTGCGCTCCACTCCGCGCGTAACGTGCGGCTGGTAGCCCGCCTCGCGAATGCGCTCGATAACGTGCCCAATCTCCTGTTCCGTTGCTTTCTCCGACATATTGACGATCATTGGCTCTCTCCTGTTTTGCCCTTGCCACTCTCTCTGTCAAAAAAGCAAAGGCCGCGATCCTTGGAATCGCGGCCTCTGGCTGAAACTTGCTTGAATCTAGTCAATCATGGCTGACTCGATCTCCCCGCAAGTCCCGCCGCAGCCGCTACCCCGCTAAACCAGTAGTAGCGATACGGCGCGGTAAACGAGGTAAATCGCGTCATAAATAAACAACTCCCACCTTGCGATTCTAAACTCCCCTGCGGCTGTGCCAGCCGGTCCTGCTATTGTATCGAACTGGCTACATTAGAAAAGACATTATTGGCGTTGGATCCGACCAGGCGTATCGTGCCCACAACCAGAACCAGGATCACGGCCAGCATTACCGCATATTCGGCAATATCTTGACCCGCATCTTCCGACCAAATCCTGCGGATGAATTCGGACATGCGCTCCCTCCAATCCGCAACCTATCTCCTGAGAGAGGAAAGCAATCGCAATCGAACGCAACCATAATGACCCACAGTCGGGTGCTTGTCAATCGTGGAAATCGCCACATTCTTGGCGGTCCCGAGCGGCATTCTGTATGCAGCAAAAGTCCGGACCGCATCGACGTACACCGTCCGCGCTGAGATCTAAGAACTGGGAACCCCTCACCTCTCGACGGATTCTCAACCAGGCGCGGCGATTTCCTTCCTCTTTTTGATGAGAAGCACCGCTAAAGCACAAGCCATCCGGCGGACGAGCCGCCGAGAACCGGGAACTGGCAACTGCCTTCTGCTTTACAATCTTCCCGTGGCCGTCCTCCACAACCTGCGCGTCACGCTCGAAATGATCAAGTGGGAGCATTCCGTCTTCGCTCTCCCGTTCGCGCTCTGCGGAGCTATGCTGGCCGCTTCCGGACTTCCTACCGCCCATCAACTTTTCTGGATCGTGGTCGCCATGCTCGCCGCCCGTTCCGCTGGCATGGCCTTCAATCGCCTCGCCGACGCCGCCATCGATGCCGTTAATCCCCGCACTCGCACCCGCGCTCTTCCCGCCGGCCATCTCTCGACCACCTTCGTTACCACCTTTGTCATCGTCTTCTGCGCCATCTTCATTCTCGCCGCAGCTCAACTGAATCGCCTCACGCTCTGGCTTTCCCCGGTTGCCCTAGCCGTCCTGCTCCTTTATTCGTACACCAAGCGCTTCACCCGTTGGTCGCACCTCGTGCTCGGTTTCGCCCTTGGCATGGCGCCCGCTGCCGCCTGGATCGCCGTTCGTGGCGCTCTCGATCCTCGCATCCTTATTCTCACCGCCGCCGTCACTTTCTGGGTCGCTGGCTTCGACATCCTCTACGCCTGCCAGGATTTCGATTTCGACCGCAATGCCGGACTCCACTCCATCCCCCGCCACCTCGGCATCTCCCGCGCTCTCTGGATCGCGCGCCTCTTCCACACCATAATGTTGCTCCTGCTGATTGCCCTGCTCCCAGCCTTCGCTCTAGGCAAGCTCGCCATCGCCGGCATCGTCGCGGTCATGCTCCTCCTGCTCTACGAACATTCTCTGGTCAAGCCCGACAATCTCTCCCGTCTAAACGCCGCCTTCTTCACCATGAACGGCGTAATCTCCGTAGTCTTCGCCCTATTTGTAGCCGCAGACCTCCTCCTGCGAAAATAGAGGGCCGCAAAATAAAACCGGCGTCCCCACCCCCTGCGGTGGAAATGCCGGTTTCCCCATTCCCTCACGACGACGGAGGGCGTGAAGATCGGTGAATCGGCAATCCTCCGTGCCGATTACGCACCCATCATGCCCAGCCCTCCTGGCTAATTTGTCAGGCCGATGTCTACAATTTGCAAGAAACTATTACGCAACCGTAGTCGCCCCGTCCAGCATTCCCTTCGTAACTCAATGCCGAGTCCTGAAACTGATAGCATTAGGATTCCTCCCCTCAACACCGTGCGCTCCTCGCTCCATCTCCGCATTCTCTTTCTCGTTCTGCCGCTTCTCGCTCTTCCTGTCGATGCGCAGAGCAACACCGGAGAACTCCGCCTCAAAATCACCGGTCCCGACGGCCTCGCCCTCAAAACCGCGGTTGAACTCGTCAGCCAGGGCAACGAATATCGCCACACATTCACTACCGACGATCAGGGCAACCTTGATGCCAAGCGCCTGCCCTATGGAATCTACCAAGTGTTGATCCAAGTGCAAGGCTTTGCTCAGGTTTCCGAGCCGGTTGAAATACGTTCCGCGCTTCCCCTGGATCGCACGATTCGGCTGAAGCTGGCTTCAGCCTCCGAATCGGTGACGGTCACCGCGTCCTCCACATTGGTCGATCCCTATCGCGCCGGTTCGGTCAATGAGATGGGTTTGCAGACAATTGAGAATCGATTGACCGCGCTGCCCGGCCGCTCCATGCAGGACCTGGTGAACTCCCAACCCGGCTGGCTCTACGAAGGCAATGCCGTTCTCCACCCACGCGGATCGGAATACCAGACGCAATTTGTTGTGGACGGGATTCCCCTCACCGACAACCGTTCGCCAAGCTTTGGCCCGGAGGTCGAAGCTGATGACGTCGAGTCCCTCAAGATTTACACCGCCGGCATTCCCGCGGAATTCGGCAGAAAAATGGGCGGCGTCGTTGAGGTCAATACTCTCAAGAGCGTAGATCCGGGGTTTCACGGACAACTCACTCTTTTCGGCGGCACCTACGACACCGCCGGCATCAATACCCAGGACCAATTCACCTGGAAGGCGAATACATTCGGCCTGAGCGCCTCCGGCAACATGACGGGCCACTATCTCAACCCGGTTGTCCCTGAGAACTACACTAACAACGGCACCACCGGCAGCTTTTCGCTGAGCTATGAGCGGGACCTAACCCAGAAAGACCGTCTCACTCTAATTGTCCGCCACGAACTCGCGCGCTATCAGATCCCCAACGAACTGGTGCAGCAGAACGGAGCGTATGTCCCGAACGCGGACAACACCGTCGGCTGTCCACCGGTTCCCGCCGGAGAGCAGCCGAGCGACTGCGTGTTCATTCCTGGCGGTCAGCTACAGACGGGTGACAACTTTGAAACCATCGGGAGCGTTTCCTACCAGCACGTTTTTCCCTCTGAGGCCATAGGCTCGCTGAGAGGAATGTCCCGCGATAACTCCAACGATTTTTATTCCAACCCGTCGTCCTGGCCCCTCATTGCAACCCAGCACAACGACTTCAAGGAGATCTATTTCAACGGTAGCCTCTCCATTCATCATGGCAGGCAAGAATGGAAGGCGGGCGTCGAATCCGACGCCATCTTCCTTCACGAAAACACCAGCTACCTGATGCCCGACTGCGCCAACCCTTCAGACCCACAATGCCCTATCAATTTGGGCATCCTGGATGCAGGCGCGACTACCTTCGCCTTTACCGGCAGCCGTCCGGATCTCGAACAAGCGGCTTATGTCCAGGATTTAATCCGTCTCGGCAACTGGACGGTCAACGCAGGGCTGCGGTGGGACCATTACCAATTGCTGGTGAACCAGAACGCAGTGAGTCCGCGTGTCGCCATCTCCCGCTACTTTCCTTCCGTCGGCGTGAATGTTCACGCCTCCTATGACCGCATCTTCCAGACGCCATCCTTCGAAAACATTCTCTTGGCCAGTTCTCCCGCTGCGGAGGCTCTGGACACCAGCGTCCCCGCAGTGCAACTGCCGGTCCAGCCTTCTCACGGGAACTATTATGAATTGGGAGCGACCAAAGCATTCTTCGGGAAACTCCGGCTCGACGCAAATATGTTCCGCCGTGACGAGAACAATTACGCCGACGACTCCCAAATTCTGAGTACCGGGATCAGCCTCCCCATCGCGTTCCGGAAGGGTATTCTCTACGGCGCGGAGGCCAAGCTCGAAGTTCTGCGCTGGGGGCGCTTTTCGGGCTTCGCCAGCTACTCCTACATCGTAGGCAATGTCTGGAACCCGGTAACCGGCGGCCTGTTTCTTGGGAATGACGCCACGGGCGCAACCACCCAGCTAACCGGACATTTTCCGGACTCGCAGGACCAGCGGCAAACCATTCGCGCCCGCGTCCGCTATCAGCTCGCCCCGCGCTTGTGGATCGCTGTGGGCGCCGATTACAACAGTGGTCTGCCCTTTCAACCCGATTTAACTCCGCAGCAATATGCTACGGAATACGGCCAAGTGGTGATTAATCACCTCAACTTTAATCTCGGCCGCATCAATCCTTACTTCACGCAGAATGCTTCGGTGGGCGTCGATCTCTATCAGCGGGAAAAACGCTCGATACGTTTTCAGGGCGACGTCGCGAACCTAGGCAACACACTCGAAGTAATCGACTTCGGAGGCCTGTTCTCCGGTAACGCACTCGGCCCCTCGCGCCAATACACCTTCCGCCTGGTAACAACGTTCTAGCAGCCAGGGAGCGAATGTGGCGACAGCCGTTTTCCGAGAGTCTGTCATCCCGAGCAGAGCGTGATCGGCGAAGAGCCGATCATGCACAGTCCAAGGACCCCTCGCAGCATCGGAGTAGCAGAGGCTCCACGAGGAGTTTCCGTAACCGCCTTCTCTACACCACGAAATACTTAGCTCCCGGATGATGCACTACCAGTGCCGAAGTACTCTGCTCCGGCTCCAGCAAAAATCCCGAAGTCAGCCGAACACCAACATTCTCTTCCGGCTTCAGCAACACAAACAACTTCGTCTGGTCCTCCAGATTCGGACACGCCGGATACCCAAACGAATACCTCGACCCGCGATACTTCTGATGAAACAAATCGCGAATCGCCGCCGCATCCTCGCCCGCAATCCCCAACTCTTCCCGCATCTTTTTGTGATGCAGCTCCGCCAGCGCTTCCGCCGTTTCCACGCTCAGTCCGTGCAGATATAAATACTTCGTATACTCTCCACCCTCAAACAACTTCTGGGTCTCGATCGAAGCCTTAGCTCCAATCGTAACCAGAGAAAAACCGATGACATCCATCTTCCCGGAATTCTTCGCAGCAAAGAAGTCCGAAATACAAAGCCGCCGCCCCTCCCGCTGCCGCGGAAAAGTAAACCGCAAAAGCTCGTTTGGTTGTGTGGGAACAGCCGCCCCCGGCTGTTCGGCCGACCGCAAGCTCGGCTGCCCCTCCACCGGCCCATACACCACTACATCATTCCCATCACTCTGGCAGGGAAAATATCCGTAAACCACCTTAGAGTCAAACAACCCCGACTCCGCTACTTCCCCTTCCAACTTCTTCTTGATCGGACGGAACTTCTCCTCCACCAGCCGCAGATAATCCGCCTGTGAGGCCGTCTTCAACTGCCACTGATTCTTGAACAGCGCCGTCTCATTAATATAAGGAAACACCTCCCGCACATCGTAGTGCTTCACCCGCACTCCCCAGAACGGAGGCCGTGGTACGTCCGGAGCATCGGTCACCACCACACTCCGCTCCGCAAACACCGGACCAGTCTCCTCATCCACCGCCGCCGCCTTCGCGTACTCCTTCACCGTCCGTCCATCTAGCAATCGCGCCTCTCGCGCTCCATCCTCCGTGATCAGATCTTCCATCACATGCAGCCCGGCAAACGCGTCCTCCGCATAAAACACCGCGTTCGCATATTCCCGTCGCAAGTCATCTTCTACATATTTGCGCGTCAAAGCCGCCCCTCCGCAAATCACGGGGAACTCAAGTTTCTGCCGCTGCAAATCCTGGATCACATACTTCATCTCCAAAGTCGACTTCACCAGCAGCCCGCTCAGCCCAATCGCATCCGCCCCATGCTCCTGCGCCGCGCTGATAATCTTGTCCCCCGGCTGCTTGATCCCCAGGTTCACCACCTTGAATCCGTTATTCGACAAAATGATGTCCACCAGATTCTTCCCAATGTCGTGCACATCGCCCTTCACCGTCGCCAGCACAATCGTGCCTTTCTGCGACCCGCCTTCCTTCTTCTCCATCTTCGGTTCGAGATAAGCCACAGCCTGCTTCATCACCCCAGCCGAATCGAGAACCGAAGGCAGCTGCATCTTGCGCGCGCCAAACAGATCACCAACCGTCTTCATTCCGTCGAGCAGTACAGTGTTGATAAGCTCCAGGGCTGAGTAAGAGGCCAACGCCTCTTCCAGCAACTCCTCCAAAGACTTCTTACGCGCGCCCTCGCCAACCGATTTCTCGCCGTTAATGATCGCGAACTTCAGCTTGTCTTCAACCGAGAGCGTATCCACATGTGCGGTAGTCGAAGCCGCTGGCTTGCCCTTCAGCCCAGCAAAGTGGTTCATGTATTTCTGCAGCGGGTCGCCGTCCGATTCACCCCGGAAAATCAGTTTCCGCGCCAGATCCACTTCTTCCTGCGGAATCTTGTACAGCGGATAAATCTTGGTGTAGTTCACGATGGCCATATCCAAACCATGGTCCACCGCCTCATGCATAAACACCGAATTCAGCACCCGCCGCGGATAAGCATCCAGCCCAAACGAAATATTGCTCACGCCCAGAATCGTCTTAACGTTCGGCAATTCTTTCTTGATCCGCTCCACCGCCTTCAAAGTCTCAACCCCGGCGCTCCGGTACTCATCCTGCCCGGTCGAAATCGGCAAAGTCAGTGCGTCAAAAATCAGATCCGTCCCGTCCAGCCCATATTTCTTCGTAGCCAGATCGAAAATCCGGTGCGCGATCGCCGCCTTCTTTTCCGCCGTCAGCGCCATCCCGTCTTCGTCAATTGTCAGCGCAATCACCGCCGCCCCATACCGCTTCGCCATCGGCAGCACCAGGGACGTCCGCTTCTCCCCGTCCTCCAGATTGATCGAGTTGATAATCGCCCGCCCCGGAATCCGTTTCAGCGCCTCTTCCACCACGTCCGCTTCGGTCGAATCCACCAGAATCGGCGCCGGAACCCGCGTGGCAATCTTTTCCAAAATCGAGGAGATGTACCCCTTCTCATCCTCGCCCACAATCGCGCAGCACAAATCCAGCATGTGCGACCCGTCGTTCACCAGCTTCTTCGCCAGCGCCAGTATGTCGTCGTATTTCTTCCCACGCACCAGATTCCGGAAATGGTCGACCCGGGTTGTCGTGTTCATTTCCTCGGCGACAATCAAAGGCTTCGGTTCAAGATCAAGAGGAACAGAGGTATAAGCGCTCGATGCCGCACCCACCCGCTTCACTTCACGCTTGGCCGGCTCCACTCCAGAAACCGCATCCACCACGGCCTTCAAATGCGCCGGAGTAGTTCCACAACATCCGCCCACAACCCGCACGCCGTAGTCCACCACAAAATGCTTGTGATAGTCCGCCAACTCATCCGGAGTCAGCTTGTAAACCGCGTGCCCGCCTTCATTGTGCGGCAAGCCCGCATTCGGCAGAATCGATATTTCCTTCGTGGAATTCAGTGCCAGATAGCGGACCGCATCGTTCATCTCCTTCGGCCCTGTGGCGCAATTCAGTCCAAGGAAATCCACATCAAACGGCTCCAGCGCCGTCAACGCAGCACCAATCTCGGTGCCCAGCAGCATCGTTCCGGTTTCCTGCAACGTCACCTGTACCGTCACCGGCAGTCGCTTGCCCGCCTTCCGCATCGCCTCCAGCACGCCGATGGTCGCAATCTTCGCCTGCAACAGGTCCTGGCAGGTCTCGATAAGCAGCAGATCCACTCCGCCCTCGATCAGCGCCGCCGCCTGCTCTTCGTAAGCCGCAGCCATCGCTTCAAATCCGATATGTCCCAGCGACGGCAGCTTCGTTGTCGGACCCATCGACCCCGCCACAAACCGCGGATGCTCTTTGGTCGAGAACTGCTGCGCCACTTCCCGCGCTAGTTGCGCCGCCTTCACGTTGATCTCGCGCACCCGGTCGGAAAGTTCAAACTCACTCAACACAATCCGCGATCCGCCAAACGTGTCCGTCTCAACGATGTCGCAGCCAACCTTAAAGAAGTCGGCATGAATATCCCGAATAATGTCGGGACGGCTCAGCACCAGCACTTCGCTGCAGTTCTCCTTGCCCCAATAATCATCCAGAGTAGGATTCCGCGCCTGGATGTTAGTCCCCATAGCGCCGTCATAAACCACAACGCGCTCTTTCACGGTTTGTAAGAAATCAGCCATTCGCTTCGACTCGGTACTAGCTACTCGGTACTAACAACCAACCATGCACAAACGCCGGCCCCGAAGGACCGGCGTGTAAATCCACTCGAAGTCGTCTCGAACTCTAACTCCCCGCCACCATCTGCGCCGGAGCCCCGCCGTCCACGTCAGCCTGATTAAATATGACGTTCTCACCCATATGTGCTGGCCGGGGCGCCAGCATCTGCTCTTTGCGGTAGACCAGATTGCTGGCATTAAACGTAGCCAGCTCAAATCCATGCCCATGCGTAATCGCGTCTGTAGGGCAAGCCTCCACGCAATACCCGCAAAAGATACATCGATTGTAATCGATGTTGTAGACTTTGGCGTAGCGCTCGGCGCCGCTTACGCGGCGTTCGGCCGTGTTGTCGGCGGCCTCGATGTAGATGCAGTTCGAGGGACAGTTGGCGGCGCAGAGGAAGCAGGCTACGCACTTTTCCAGTCCGTTTTCGTCGCGCTGCAGCACGTGGGCGCCGCGGAAGCGGGCTTCGAACTTCGCTCCTTTTAACGGTCCCTTGCCGTCGGGATAATTTTCTACCGTCGTGGGTTGGAACATCTCCATGAAGGTGATGCTCATGCCCTTGGCGATGGCGGCGATGTTCTTCAGGACCGGCATGCTCCTCTAGTATACCGAAAGCCGGGCTTCGAGGCGCGGCCAGCAAAGTCAACTAAGCGGCGGACGAGGGCGTCCATCCCATGCATACTGAGCTCATGCGATCTCCAGCGCGCGGTTTAGCACTGAAAACTTCCTCGAACCTGCTGGCATCCATTGACTTGTCCTATCCACGCCCTTAGGATTCCAGCTCGGATTTTGCCGGTTGGAGAAGCGATATGAAATCGTTGGCCCTTCGCTCCCTTGTTCTGCTCTTGTGTGGTGTCGCCGTGGGATTGGCGGTTGGTTACAGGCTGGCTTTATTTCGAGAACACCAGCGCCTGGAGCGCAACAAGGAACTGGTCCGCAGCATGGAAGACAAAGTCTTCAGCGAAAAGAACATTGACGCTGCCATGAAGGTGGCGCGTGAAATCTATACCAGCGACTTCCTGGTCCACGACTGGTTGGGCGACCACAAGGGCATGGACGCTCTCGCCGAAGGACTGAGATACACGCAAGCGGACTTTCTGGACTGGAAGGAGAGTGCTGTGTCGATCGTTGCTGAAGGAGACTACGTTGCCGCGCGTCTCATCTCCGGCGGAACGCAGGCCCGAGATTTCGGGGCGGTCCCCCACATTTCGCCCGCGATCCCCAACAAGCACCGTTCCCTGCGCCTGCAGGAGATGGTGATTTTTCGCGTCGAGGACGGAAAACTGGCTGAACAATGGGCGATAAACGACGGCTGGGATGCGAGTATCGAACTCGGTCTGTTCGATCCCGATCACTGGAAAGAGTCGGTTTGTGGAGAGATCAAGAAACCGTGACGCCCCAACGAAGGCGGTTTTGTCCCGATGTCGGACTCCCATCAAGGTTGGACGACGATTGAGGCAATCAGGCGTTTACACTCATTGAGATGGCAGTGCCGGGGTCAATGACTGTAATGGCGATATTACGCTAGCAATCTCGTCGCTCCTGCAATTTCACCTCAATTCTGGCGTGATTTATGATCTTGCTGGCAGTAAGCCTTCCCGGTCTTCAGGGTCTGACCCTCCGATATGACACTAAGGAACGAATTGAGTTTCCTGTTACACTGGCCGCTCACCAAGGTCCTGTGGAATCGAATCGGTCATGCCGGTGCGATAAACTCTACCCCACCCGGGGTCAAGATGCACCCGCTGGAAACTGAGCGGCTCTTACTGCGTGAATTTCGCCAAGAGGATCTTGGGGACGTAATCCGTTGGGAGGCGGGAACAAACACACAAGACGGCAATGAGATTGAGTCTCAGAAGTTCCTCAACTTCTGTTTTGGGGAGTACCGCAAGTCAGGGATGGGCCCTTGGGGAATGTGGCTGAAGGACGGCGGGTTGTCGGTGGGTAATTGTGCGCTGCCTCACATCAGCTTCAAGCAGGGGACGGGAGAGGTCAACTACTTTGTTGCTCGGCGGTATCGCGGACAAGGTCTGGCAACCGAGGCCCTGAGGGCGCTGTTGGGGTTCGGATTTGGCGAGATGGGGCTAGCCCGGATCCAGGGCCGATGCGCTCCAGACAACAAGGGCTCGGAACGGGTGATGCAGAAGGCGGGGATGAAGTTCGAACGAATGATGCCGTCGGTCGCGGCTCCGGACGACACATCCCGTCGGGAAAAGCTATTCGTGATAATGCGAAGTGCTCTCAAGCCGCTATCGGAATAAGCGGTTCTTCCGCGGTTAAAGGTTTACCAGCCCAAAGAAGGGATCTGAAAACGCGCCATTAGGCTCGGAGCCTGCTATGATGCCTAGCCGAGGGAGGAACAATGGGAAACGTGACTCGAGTGGTCCAGCAGTTAAAGAAGGAACGCATACGACTTGCGGATGAGCTGCACCGTGTAACCGCCGCCTTGACCGCCTTTGGGGCGGCCTACATGGACGGAAGAAAACCGAAAGCTGCCGTTGCGCTTCGCAAGAGGCGAACGATTTCGGCGGCAGGACGGAAGAGAATCGCTGCGGCACAACGGGCACGATGGGCAAAGGTTCGGGCTCAGAAAGCAGCCTAGAGCCTGGTGCGAACCTGAGACGAAGGCACGCCATTCAAGCGTGCCTTTTTTCGTTGAGTGACCGGGTCGTGTAGGTAGTACCTTGTGAACATGATTTCATCCGATGACATTTTGAACTTGACTCCGCCTCAAGCTGATGCCCGGGTGGCTTATGGCGGGGATGGGAATCAGTTTTTGGATTTGCGGCTGCCGAAAGGGAAAGGACCGCATGGGCTGGCAATCAGCATTCATGGAGGGTACTGGCGGGCGAAATATGATCTGGGGTATATGGGGCATCTGTGCGCGGCTTTGATGGCGAAGGGAGTCGCGACCGCGAATCTGGAGTACCGGCGGGTGGGGAATGCGGGTGGAGGATGGCCGGGGACGTTTGCCGATGTGCGGGCGGCTTATCAATTTCTATTACAGAATGCGCGGCAGTATGAATTTGACGCGCGGCGAGTGGTCGCGATCGGACACTCGGCGGGAGGTCAGCTGGGGCTTTGTTTGGCGGCGCATGAGACAGGTGTGAAGACCGTGGTATTGCTGGCGGGCGTGGTGGATTTGCAGCGAGCTTACGAGTTGCATTTGAGTAACGATGCGGTGGTGGAGTTTCTGGGCGGAACGCCGGCGTCGGTTGGGGATCACTATCGGGAAGCGGATCCGATGAAGCTTGGGATTGCGGCGCCGCAATGGCTGGCGCATGGCGTGGGGGATGATGTGGTGCCTCTGGCGTTCAGTCGAGAGTACGTGAGCGCGAAGCAGAAGATGAAGGAAGATGTGCGGTTAGTGGAGATTGCGGGAGCGGGGCATTTTGAGGTGGTCGATCCGCGGGCTGAGGCTTGGAAGCATGTGGAGGGAGTGGTGATGGAAGCGGTGGGGTGAGGGAGTTCCGAAAGCAGGTTCCTCACCGGGCTTGGCGCCCGGTTCGAAATGACAAGAAAATCTCAATTACGCTACGGCCGCTATGAGCCAGATCTTTTTCGGATCGCCTGTTCCGCCTCCACGGCTTGCTGGCGCACGTCATTAGAAATATCCGGCAGGTCGCGCTCGTAGGGGCGAATTGCTGGAAGGTCGTCGGGCTGGCCGATGAGATAGAGGGCGCGCAGAGCTTCCCAGACCTGGTCATTGGCGGGATCAACTACCGCCACTTCCGCCCCTGCGGAAATATTCGCTCCCGTTCCCGCTACGGAGCGAATGCGGCCGGGAATCGGAGAGCGGATTTCCGCAATCTGTTTATTGCCGAATTCCAGCTTCGCGATTAGACCGCCACGGTGGATGGCCGTGCCTGGTCGGTCTGCGTCGACGATGCGGCCGGATTCGGGAGAAGTGATTTGCGTGGGCTGCAACAGGGCGAGAATCTGCGGACGTCCTGATGCATCGCCGAAGCGCACCAGCGACAGCGCAGCGTTACCCCTTACCATCTGGGATGGGTCGGAAAGCATCTTCAGCAGCGTCTCGTGAAATTCCGCGCCGGACGTGTCCTGGCCCATGACCCAGGCGTCGGTGTTGCGCACTTCTTCGACTGGATCGGCGGCGAGGCGCAGCAGGTCCGGGTACCATTGTTTGGTGGTGGCATCTTGGCGCGTGATGCGCTCGCCGACCTGGACTAGCCCCTGCTGAATGTGGCGCGGCTTTTTCGTGTCGTGCAGGTATTCGGTGAGCTGCTGGTCAGAGAGCTTGCGGCCGAACCAGGTGTTCCACCAGAACAGGAACGGCATCAGGCAGATCAGCCAGGCGGTGAGGAAGAAGAGAAGCTTTTGAGTGCGGGACATGCCGGGCTTTCGGATCTGGGCGTGGTCGGCGGACAGGGCTGGAGTTGGATTAGCAGACATAAGAAACATTCACCACCGAGTCACCCTTCGACTGCACTCGGGGCGGGCTCCGACACGGAGAAAATCTACTGCCAGCATCTACTCTACGACATCGGCGTCGAGGACGCGGTCCTGCTCCAAATAATGAGAAACGGCATATTGGGCCAGGAGCGGGGTCTGGAGTCGGATCTCGGCTCCGATCCATTCGCCTTTGCCGTGCGGCACATTGGGCGCGTGGTTGCAGCGTCCACCGCTGCCGAACTGGGGGCCGAAGTCGGCGCTTTGGATCTGATCAAACTGCTTGATCTGGTGCCAGGCTTCATCGCCGATTGTGCCGGAGACGTCAATCTTTAGTTTCACGATCGACATAAGTCGAAATCAATTTCACCACAGGGATAGATAGTCACACAGAAAATCTTACCGCTTTCTTTCTTGTTTTTTCTTCTTCTCCGTGTCTCTGTGCCTCTGTGGTGAAAACTAGCTGTGCGGGAACCATTGGTAGAGCATGAAGTATACGATTACGCCGGTTATGCTCACATACATCCACAGCGGGAACGTCCAGCGCGCTATGGCGCGATGACGATCATAACGACCTCGCAAGCCGCGGCTTAGCGTGATGATGACCATAGGCACTATCACGATGGCCAGCGTGACGTGGGGAATCAGGATTATGAGGTAAATCGTATGCCATATCCCCGGCGTTAGAAAACGGATGTCGCCGACGTGCGCATGAAAATAAACGTAGCTAGCCAGAAAAAGCGCCGATGCAACTACGGCGGCGATCATGCAGGCGCGGTGGGCGGCCATGCGCCCGCGAGCAATCATGTAGCGGCCGGTGAGAAGAAGGACGGCACTGCCTCCGTTCAAGCAGGCGATCAGGGCAGGGAAGAAGGCGTATTGTTCAGCGATCATATGTTTGGCGATCAGGTTTTGGCGATCATATTTTGCTGGTCAGGCGGCCGGCCTCGTGGTGCGGCGGTTTGCCATCAGGAATGCGAGTCCAAACATTACCAGAGAAAACAGAAGCAGCGTAGCGATCGAGGAAGGCAGAGGGAATGGGGTCTCCATCCCGGGATAGAGCAGGGCGCGCAGTGCCTCGACTCCGTAGGTGAGCGGATTCATATACATCAGGACGCGAACCCAGCCCGAGGCGCGGGCTATGGGAAACAGCGCGCCCGACAAGAGCCAGAGCGGAATCAAGAATAGATTGATGATGCCGTGGAAGGCTTGCGTAGAGTCCATGGGCCAGGCGATGGCGAAACCCAGTGCGGTCAGCGCGAACGAAACCAGGAAGACGACGAAAGCGACCAGTAGAATCTGCAGCAGGTTGAGATGGACGCCGGCGAAAGGCGCGAAGACGAGGAAGATCATCCCCTGGATCGCGGAGAGGGTGGTGCCGCCGAGAACCTTACCCAGCACAATCGCGGAGCGCGGCACCGGGGCCACAAGAACCGAGAGCAGGAACCCTTCTTTGCGATCTTCAATTACCGACATCATGGTGAAAATCGAGGTGAAGAGGACGATCATGATCAGCGCGCCGGGATAGAAATAGTCCAGGTAGTTCTGCTGTCCCGGGCCTGCGCCAGAGCGGAACGAGGTGCCGAATCCAGAGCCGATTACCACCCAGAACACCAGGGGCGAGGCCAGCACGCCGACGACCCGCGTCTTTTGACGGTAGAAGCGCACAATCTCGCGCCACCACAGCGTGAAGGCGGGCAGCCACACACCTGCTGAGGCCGGCGTAACGGGTCTCGATAAGGCGGCGGTTCGAGTGGCCACGAAGTTCAACTCGCTTTCACTGGGGGAGCTTTGGTTGCTGGAGGCGTAGCTTTCTTCTTGGGGAGCATGCCCGAGTCGCGCATTTCCCAGTATGCGTTGAGCATGAAGACTGCTGAGAGCGTGAGCAGGATGAGAGTAATGAACAGGCCGTCGACGGTGGTAATCAGGCCGTTGATCAGCGTCCACACGACTCCCACCAAGGGGAGTATGCCAAGCACGAGAGAGAGAATAAGCATCATAGAAAGCTCGCTACCTCCTGTGATCTTCCGAACCTGACTGATTGTCGTTGCCGTTACTTTCACTCCAGAACTTGTGACCGGTGCGGCGAATGAAGACGTCTTCGAGGGTTGGCTTGCTCACCGAGAGCGCCTCGATCTCTCCGGGAAAAGCTTCGACGACTTCAGTGACAAACCGGTGGGCACCTTCGCGTTCCATCCGCACCTGATTCTCGAGAACAGTGGTTTGGACGTGAAACCGATCGCGGATGCGCTCGGCCAGCAATCCCGCGTCGTGGATGGCATCGAACAGGATCACATCGCCGCCGATTTCGCTCTTCAACTCCGCCGGCGTACCTAGAGCCACCAGGTTGCCTTCGTTCATGATGGCGAGGCGATCGCAGCGCTCGGCTTCTTCCATGAGATGCGTGGTGACGAGCACGGAGACATGTTCTTCGTCGCGCAACATCTGCAGGTATTGCCAAAGATCGCGCCGGGCGCCCGGATCGAGGCCGGTGGTGGGTTCGTCGAGTAGCAACACTCCGGGATGATGCAACAATCCCTTGGCCAACTCGATGCGGCGCTGCATCCCGCCGGAGAAAGTCTCGACCAGTTCCTTGGCGCGATCGAACAAGCCGACGCGGGAGAGGATTTCTTGAATGCGTCTTTTCAGCGCAGCGCCGCGCAACCCATAAAGATGTCCCTGATGCCAGAGATTCTCGTAGGCGGTAAGCTTCAGGTCGATGCTCTGGGCCTGAAAGACGACGCCGATTTGGCGCCGCAAGCGCGCCGGTTCCTGGGCGGCGTCGCAGCCCATGAGGGTGGCACGTCCTGCGGTCGGAAGCATCAGGGTGGAAAGAACCCGGAATAGCGTGGTCTTGCCGCTGCCGTTCGGGCCGAGCAGGCCGAATAATTCCGCAGGGCGCACGTTGAAAGAAACGCCGTTCAGAGCGGTGCGGTCCCCGTAGCGATGAACCAGGTTCTCCACGGAAATGACGGGCTCGACGGAAGGAGGTGCTACTTCCGAAGCGGCGTCGGCGAGTGCAGAGACTTTCGATACCAAGAGGCGTCCTGAGTTAATCCACTAACAGTTTACGACGAGAGCGGGTTCAACATCATCAGAATGAACATAAAGAGGCAAACATTGGGCTTCCTGGCGACACTCACGCAACCGAAACATCCCGTTGCACTTGGGGTACGCGCTCGGCCAGCGCGACTGGAACGTGGCGCCACACTTGAATCGCCAGAACTACCGCAGTTGCGAGCAGCAGTGCGCCGACGGCTACATGCGCCACGGTCGAGGCAACCATGGGGAGCTCCGGTTGAACTGCGCCTTGTCCCCAGGCTACGCGGGTGAGGAATGCGGTGAAGCCGAGGCAGAGCTGGGTGATCAGAAGCGACAGCATCACGATTGCCGGCCGGCGGACTGCATCAATATTCGAATACACCGAGATCGCGCGGATTGCGGTCCAGGCCAGCACGAACGAAACAACCACCGCATTCAACACATGCGGCCACCAGCTCATGCCGTGATGGCGGAACATGCCCCCGAGGATTAGCTGGACGTAGAGTACGAAGATGGAGAGTAAGGTCAGTGTGAACAGGCTGGGGCGGTGCGAGTCGAACTCGACATGCGGCGGTTCTTCGACCCACTTGCGTCCGGTGAAGAGCGCGATGGCTACGGCAATGCAGAAGAAAGTTTGTGCCACGGTGGCGTGAGCCGTGGAAAGCCATGGAGGCTGGAAGAACCGGACGGTCATCCCGCCTAGAGTGGCCTGGGTGATGAAGGTGCAAAAGGCGCCGATGGCGAGCCAGCGCAACCAGCGGCGGCGCTCGACCCAGAGAGTCCAGATCGCGATGGCGAGTGTCAGCACTCCCAGCGTGCCCGCCACCATGCGGTGGCTCCACTCATAACGGACGCCGCCTACGAAATGCGGCACCTTTACCAGGTAGCCGAATGACGTTGGCCAATCGGGAACTGAAAGCCCCGCGTCGTTGCTGGTGACCAATGCGCCCGCCGTAATTACGACCAACGTCGCGCATGCCGTAAACACGGCGAAGGCGTGGTGCGCTCGGTTGTAGGTTGCCGGGATGGCTTTCAGAGTGTTTCCCCTTGGGTCAGTCTGGCGCACAAGGATGAGAGTGTACCTGCCGTAGACCGCCAGGGCTGCTCCTAATGGCGCAGCCCGCTTCGCCAAACACGTTATTTTATCAGATGATTTTTGCGACAACGACAGCCGACAAACCGCGGCAATTCCTTGCCTCGGGCTACTCGCCACCAGCTTTGAAGCTCTGGTCCACGGTCTTCGTGTCTTTCGGGCCGACCGTCACCTTCTGGTCCTGCTCGCCGAGTTTCTCGTGCACGAAAGCGATCGTGTAGTCGCCGGGGGGCAGTCCCTTGATTTCATATTTGCCGGACTTGTCGGTGACCGCATAGAACGGGCTCTTCACCACGTTGATGTACATTTTCATCCAGGGGTGCTGGTTGCACTTCACCGGAAGCATGATTTCTTCGCGGGCGAAGTTTTTCTCGAGCGGAGCGGACGACGGAGGCTGCGATTCGTTCCACTCGCGGTTATCTTTTGGCGTGGGATGGATGTTGTGCGTGGTCTGATCGTCATTCTTGATCTCAACCGTCTG
>JBAUVZ010000443.1:0-18083 GCA_049583505.1 Candidatus Sulfotelmatobacter sp. | reverse complement strand
GCAACCTTTTCCGCATACTGTTCGTACCCGCGAACGTTCCGCCGCACAAGCTGCGCCAACCGCTGTCGACCTTCCCGCACCGCTATGCCATGATTGCTCTGGCCACGGCACAAGATAAGGACTTTGCACCATCGCTGCTCGAAGCGCCGGAAGACTTTGACGCAGGCGGGGCGCGTGGGGAAAAGACGCGTGTGGCAAGACCCAACTACACCATCGATACCGTCAAGCGCCTTAAGCAATCGTTCAAGAAAGCAGACCGGCTATTCCTGCTCATCGGCATCGATGCCTTCGAGGACATCGCAAAGTGGCACCAGGCCGAGGCACTGTTTCGGGAGTGTGAGTTTGTGGTGGCGAGCAGGCCGGGGTACTCACTGGCCGACGTGGCTAACGCTTTGCCTGCGAGCCTGCGCCCGCGGCAGGAAGTGACTCGTCCGTTTCACAAGCAAGCTGCGACCGGAGATCTGGTGTTGAAGGGCGTGACCATTCATCTGCTCGACGAGGTCTATCAGTCTATTTCCTCCACGGCGATTCGCCAGGCTGCGGCTGCCGGCAAACCGCTCGGCCGCTTTTTGGATTCTGCGGTTGCGGACTACATCAAGAAGATGGGACTGTATAAGAGTCGTTAGTCCGGCCGTAGAAACGCGGCGCAGCAACTGTCGTTTACAATGAGAACTCAGCCCACACTCGGCGAACGACCGACGACCTACTCTCTGCATGAAAAAAAACGAACTGAAGCTACAGGTGGCAGCAGCCATTCAGGCTTGCCTCGACAAGAAAGCGGAAGAAGTTTCTATCCTGGAAATGGAGAAAGGGTCGGGAGCGTTTACCGACTACTTTGTGTTGTGCAGCGGTACGAACCCGCGGCAAGTGCAGGCCATTGCGGACGAGGTGGAACTGCGCTTGAAAGCGACGGGTGTGCGGCCGGCGCACGTCGAGGGCTATAGGCAGGGCGAGTGGATCCTGGTCGACTATGTCGACTTCGTCGTGCACGTTTTCTCCGAGAGGGCGCGCAAGTTCTACGATCTGGAGCGCCTGTGGAAGACGGCCAAACGACTTGAGCCCTCGGAATTGAGGCCGAAGACGAGATCGAAGGCCAAGACTTCTGGGCGCAAACGCACGGCCGCTACTCGTCGCAAGAAAGCGTAGGCTCGGTTGTCTCGGGAGTGAAGCTTCGCTTCTTTGTACTCTGTACTCTGTGCCGCGTGACAACTCTTTTCAAAGCGAGGGAAGTATTTCGATGGAGAAAGGATCGGATTCGGGCTTCGGTGGTGCTGGCCACGGGCCGGAAGTAAGGCATGAAACGCCGCATTGTCCACGTCGTGCAGAAGTATTTTCTGAACCCGCCGATTAAGTTGCTCTTTGCGCTGGGCGTGGTGCCGCCGGGATACGCGCTGCTCGAAACGATCGGCCGTAAAAGCGGAAAGCCCCGCCGCACTCCCGTGGGCAATGGGCGCGTGGGCAATGAGTTCTGGATCGTCGCCGAGCACGGCCGCGAGGCCGGATACGTACGCAATATTGAGAGCAATCCCAGAGTCCGGCTGAAATTGCGCGATGGCCTGCGGGCAAAGTGGTACGGCGGCACCGCACGTCTGCTGCCGGACGATGATCCCCGCGAGCGTCAGCGCTGGCTCGCGAAGAACGTGCCGGGCAGCGCCAGCAATGCGGCTGCAGTCCGCGTCTTTGGGACGCAACTGTTGCCGGTTCGGATTGATCTGGATACCTGACCGGAATTGAAAATCAGAATTGCATGGATCGGGAAGACAAAAGAGCCAGCAATTCGGGCGCTGACGGAGGAGTATCTGAAGCGCATTTCGCGCTACGCGCAAGTGGAAGGCGAGGAACTGCGGGATGAAGCCGCGCTTTTGCAAATATGCGGACGGGCTGTGCCGGCTAAGGCTAGTAAAACCGCGAGCGCCGGGAAAATGAGCGCCGGGAAGTCGACACTGGTGCTGCTGGATTCTCGGGGGAAGCTGTTCTCGTCGGAAGAGTTCGCGAGATTTCTAGGGGACTATCAGGATCGCAATCCGCTGCCGTTGGTCTTTGCGGTGGGGCCGGCAGATGGATTCAGCGAAGCGGCTCGCGGCGCGGCACAGGATACGATTTCGCTGGGCAAGATGACTTTGGCTCATGAACTCGCCCGCGCGGTTGTGCTGGAGCAAGTCTACCGGGCGTTCACCATTCTGAAGGGACATCCTTATCATTCAGGGCATTGAAGAGCTGCCGGGGCATTGAAGAGCCGCACTCGGTGTCCGCTCACTGTGTGACGGTTGCCTGGTAGCTGACGGTCTGCCAGCGTCCATTACGGCGAACCCAGACGCGGGTGTAGCGATAGGGTCCGCTAAAGTCTTCGCCCAACTGGTGGCCTTTGACGTCGGCGCGGGCGGTGACGACCGCAGTGTCACCGTAGAGGCGAACCACCATGTCGGAAACGTTGATCGACTCATAGCGGAGCTGTCCGCTGCGGCGGGCCGAAATGTTTTCCTGTTTCGTCGTGACCATGCCGAGCGGGGTGATGGCGACGTAGTCTTCGGCGAGGGTACGCTGGGAGAAGTCAGCATCACGGCGGAGGCTGGCTTCCTTGGCCTGGCGCTCCATGTCGATGATCTGGCGAATGGTCTCCTGTTCGCCAGAATCGAACACGGGTTTGGGGTGAAGGGCTACGTGCTGGGCGGAAAGTGGGGGTAAGGCCGCAAGCACGCACAACAATAACGCTAAACACTTGTTGATCACGACGAGACCTCCGCAGTCTGCCAGCGGACAGAGATCTGCTTGCACCCGAATACGGAAGGTTGGATGCAGGAGTTCCGTGGAAAGTTCAGTCCTTTTGCAGATTGATCGCTACCCGAAATAACGCGAAAGACTCTCACAGGGTTACGCGGGAAGTGCGGTGCGGCACCTGTGGAAGAGCAGCGATGCGGGGGCTTTGTTCGAGTTTTTCTTGCATTTGGAGGATCCGGGCCTCGCAGTTGAAGGGCCGGCGGGGTCCGGGACCGCGGTTAGGGAGCGCGTTCTAGTAGAATCAGGCATTCCTGCAACCATGGCTGACGTACGGCGCGGTCTCATCATCGTGAACACTGGGCCGGGCAAAGGGAAGACGACTGCGGCGATGGGCACGGCTTTGCGTGCCGTGGGCCAGGGGATGCGGGTGCTGATGCTGCAGTTTCTGAAAGGCTCGTGGCACTACGGGGAACTGGATGCGGTGAAGGCCTTCGGGGACAAGTTCGTGATGAAGCAGATGGGGCGGGGATTTGTGAAGCTGGGCGCGGAGAAGCCGGACCCGGAAGATGTGAAGATGGTGGAAGAGGCCTGGGCGGAAGGGGAGAAGGCGATCCAGTCGGGGAAGTGGGATCTGGTGGTTCTGGATGAGATCAACTACGCGATCAGCTATGGCATGCTGGATCCAGCGAAGGTGGTGGAGAGCCTAACGAAGAAACCGGAGATGGTGCACGTCATCTTGACGGGGAGGAACGCACACCCCACAATTGTCGAGGCCGCCGACACGGTTACCGAAATGCGGCAGGTGAAGCACGCTTACGAGAAAGGCGTGATGGCGCAGAGGGGGATCGAGTACTGAAATTGAGTAATTTGGCAATTTGTTTTAGCCTCAAGACTCGGTTTTCAATTACCAAATTACAAAATTACCCAATTACAAATTTCCAATGGCTTGGTTCAAGCGGGAATCCGGGGAGCTGAACACTTCGGGCGAGAAGACGGTTCGCACCGAAGGGCTATGGGTAAAGTGTGAGAACTGCCGGCAGATCATTTGGAAAAAAGATCTGGAAGAGAATTTGAATGTGTGTCCGAAGTGCGAGAAGCACTTTCGCATCGATGCGCGGACCCGGCTGGCACTGCTGCTGGATGAGAATGAATATGAGACGTTTGATGGGAACTTATCGTCAACCGATCCGCTGAAGTTTGTGGATTTGAAGCCGTACTCGTCGCGGCTGCGGCAGGCGCAGCACGACACGGGGCTGAGAGATGCGGTGATCAACGCGCGAGGCAAGTTGCTGGGACGACCGGTGGTCGCCAGTGTGATGGAGTATGCGTTCATTGGCGGCAGCATGGGAGCAGTGGTGGGCGAGATGATAACGCGGGCGGTGGAACGTGCGCTGGACTCGCACACGCCGCTGATTATTGTGTCAGCTTCGGGCGGGGCGCGCATGATGGAGGGCGTGGTCAGCCTGATGCAGCTGGCGAAGATTTCTGCGGCACTGGCTCGGCTGGATAAGGCCAAAGTTCCCTACGTTTCTGTGCTGACCGATCCGACCACCGGAGGCGTGACAGCGTCGTTTGCCATGCTGGGTGATCTGAACATTGCCGAACCGGGCGCGCTGATTGGGTTTGCCGGGCCGAGGGTGATCGAGCAGACGATCCGGCA
Organism: Candidatus Sulfotelmatobacter sp.; assembly: GCA_049583505.1. Classification (GTDB taxonomy): domain Bacteria; phylum Acidobacteriota; class Terriglobia; order Terriglobales; family Acidobacteriaceae; genus Sulfotelmatobacter. The sequence goes on along the minus strand of JBAUVZ010000443.1, from coordinate 13,705 downwards.
GAAACTGCCGCCAGGATTTCAGCGGAGCGAATTTCTGCTAGAGCATGGCATGCTGGATGCTGTGGTGCCTCGGAAGGAACTCAAGCCTTACATTGGGCGGGCGCTGGATTTCATGGTGGCGTGAGAACGACCGTCGGCTATCGGCTCTCAGCTCTCAGCGAAATCAACCCACCGCTCGCTGTGATCCGCCACACTGCGAATCCTGTCTCCCAACTTGATAATCTGAAGATACAAGCTGAAAGCTGACGGCTGAGAGCTGAGAACTGAGAGCTTCTTTATGTCGTATGAGACCGCAGTGGCGCGCATGTTCGCGCTGGGGCACGAGCTGGCGCAGACGCCCGTACATAAATTCGATCTGGGGCACATGCGATTGTTGTTGCGAGGGCTGGAATATCCCGAACGGCGTTTTCCGAGCGTTTTGATCGCGGGTACGAATGGTAAGGGGTCGACGGCGGCGACGCTGGCCTCGATCCTGCGGGCTTCAGGGTTGAAAACGGGGTTGTACACTTCGCCGCATCTGATACGGCTCAACGAGCGCATCCGGGTGAACGGTCAAGAGATCAGTGACGACCAGTTTGCGTCTTTGCATAGTGAAGTGGACCGGGTTGCGGAGGGGCTGGTTGGGAGGTCGGAGTTGCCGTGGCATCCCAGCTTTTTCGAGATGATGACGGCGATTGCATTCGAGTACTTCGCTCGGGAACGGGTGGACCTGGCGGTGCTCGAAGTCGGGATGGGCGGGCGGCTGGATGCAACGAATGTGGTTGATCGGAGAGTGAGCGTGATTACCGATATCGCGCTCGATCATCAGAAGTTTCTTGGGAATACCGTGGGCGAGATTGCGCGGGAGAAGGTAGGAATTATTCGTCCCGGTGGTGCAGTGGTGACGCTACCACAGCAGCCCGAGGCGAACGACGTGATCGGGAATACGATCCTGGAGCTGGGGGCGCGGGCGGTGAACGCGGTTCCGTATGTGCCGCCGATATCGCCTGGGAGTACCCAGTACCTAGTACCTAGTACAGAGAAAGACGAACCTGGATTCGTTTACCGCTACCCGCTTGCGGTTCTGGGGGAAGAGACTCGGGTTGAGACTCCGTTGGTCGGTAGGCACCAGTTGCGCAACGTGGCGCTGGCGATTGCTGCGGCGGTGGAGTTGAGTCAGCAAGGATTCAGCAGCATCACAGCGGAGAGCATTGAGCGCGGCATTCGCGAGACACGCTGGCCGGGGCGGTTTCAGGTGATCGCCGCGCGGACGGGTTGGCCCGAGATTGTGCTCGACGTGGCCCATAATCCGGCGGGCGCGTGGGCGTTGCGTTCGGCGCTTTCGGAGCGTTACGAAGACCGTCCGCTGATTTTTGTTTTTGGGGCGATGCGGGATAAGGCAATCTCGGAGATGACGGAGATTCTTTTTCCGTTGGCGGAGCGAGTGATCGCGACCCGGCCGGATAATCCGCGGGCAGCGCCGCCGGAGGAAATTCAACAAGCGGCGGCACGAACCGGGGTCGAGATTGAGGCCGTGGAGGACGTACAGCGAGCCGTGGAGCGGGCTCGAACGCTCGCTGGTCCGAGGGCGGTGGTGGTGATTACAGGCTCAATTTATTTGGTAGGAGAAGTGATGCGCATCATTGGCGCGGAAGTTTAGAGCAGCGCCTTCCGGCGGTTTCCCCTAGAATGGACATGTGCAGGAAGTGAATTCTTCATCATCCGTGGAAGTGGAACGCGGCGCAGAGGCGGCACAGGTAGTTGCGCCGCGGCGTAGTCCGCACGCGATTCCCGGGGAGAAGCACGGCTGGTTGAGCCGGCTGCGGTCGTATTTGATTCTGGACCCGTTGATCTGGCTGTACACGCTGGTTCTGGGATTGCTGGCGCTCCCCGGCGGACTGTTTGACCGCAGCGGACGGCGGCTGCATTGGTTTTCGCGGGCGTGGTCCTGGCTCATCATGAAGACGATTTTGTCGCCGGTGAAGGTCACAGGCCTCGACAAGATAGACGCGTCGAAGTCCCATGTCTACGCGGTGAATCATGGCTCGGCGCTGGACATTCCGGTTTTGTACGTCTATCTTCCGTTTCAATTCCGCATCGTTTTCAAGAAGGAATTATTGTCGTATCCGATTGTGGGCTGGCAGTTGAAGCGGTCGGGGCAGGTCTGCATCGATCAGCAGAAGCCGACCAACTCGATTGCGGCGATCCGTTCGGCGGTGAAGAGTCTGAAAGCCGGCATGCCGCTGGTGATTTATCCTGAGGGCGGGCGGACGCCGGATGGTGAGATCAAACCTTTTCTGCCGGGAGCTTTTTTTCTGGCGATCAAGGCGCAGGTGGACATTGTGCCGGTGGCTCTGGTGGGAACCTACGAACTGCTGCCGATGAATACTTACCACATCAAATGCCGGGCGCTGGAGATGCGCGTGGGCGAGCCGATCTCGACTGCGGGGATGACGATGCGGGATTTGGAGGCGGTGTCTGCGAACGTGAAGAAGGCGCTCGAGGATTTGTACTACGCGGAAAGCCCGGTTCTGGGGTAGTTTCCATTTTCTTCCGTAACTTTTCTTCTTGCCTGCCGTTATCCCTGTGTAAGACTACTCCGCGCGGAGAATCTGTTTGAAGGCTCTGAGGAAAGAAGCGGACGAGCGGCTTCTGGTCGAGGCGGCGCAAAAGGATCCTGCGCGCTTTGCGGAGCTTTACGAGAACAATTTCGAGCGCGTGTACGCGTACGTGGTGCGGCGGGTGGGAGATCGCGCGGAGACTGAAGACCTGACCTCTGAGGTATTTCATCATGCGTTGGCCAACTTGCGGCGGTTTGAGTGGCGGGGGATTCCGTTTGCGGCGTGGCTCTACCGGATTGCCGCCAATCTGATTTCGGACCGCTGGCAGCGCAAGAGCCGCGAGGATGTGGGGGATGAGCCAGAGCAGATCGAATCCGCTCCGGCCAGTGGAGCGGAATTCGAAGCGGTGGAACGGCGGGCAACTTTGTTTCGGCTGGTTGATACGCTGCCTGCCGAGCAGCAGCGCGTGGTGGTGTTGCGGTTCGTGGAACAGAAAAGCATTAAGGAAGTGGCGCGGGAGATCCGCAAGACCGAGGGCGCGGTGAAGCAGTTACAGTTCCGCGCACTGACGAGTCTGCGGGCGCGCATGGAGGGTGCCGATGCCTAAGCGCTCTCTGAATCCGCCGAATAATGACGCTAAGAAGGTCGAGCAACTGAACCGGGCTGTGGAAGTGTTGTTGACCCGGGCGGACGGCAGGCCTGCAAAGGTGGATGCCAGCGTCGAGCCGCTGGTGGGCGTAGCGGCGGACTTGCGCGATCTGCCTCGGGAGGAATTCAAGGCACGACTTAGGTCTGAACTACTGGAAGGGAGAAAAACCATGAGCACCGTTGCTGAACCTGTGGTCGCCGTTCACACAATCGCGACACCGAGATTGACTTTCAAAGATGCGGCCAAGGCCATCGAGTTCTACAAGGAAGCCTTTGGCGCGAAGGAAAACATGCGCTTTGAGACCGGAGGAGGAATCCCGCATGCCGATATCACGATCGGGGACTCGCGAGTCATTCTTTCCGACGAGTGGCCGGAGGGTGGAAGATTCAGCGCGGAAACGCTTGGCTTCTCGCCGGTGCAGTTGTCCCTTAGCGTCGAAGATGTCGATTCCTTCGCGGAGCGGGCCGTGGCTGCCGGATTGAGAATGATTTTGCCGATCCGAGATCAGTTCTACGGCCGCCGCGAGGGAAGCTTTGTTGATCCCTTCGGCTACACCTGGAACATTTCCACGGTGAAGGAAGAGATGTCGGTGGAAGAGATGCACCGGCGCATGAATGGGATGACAACGGGGCCTGAGGGCGGGGGAATTTCCGCGAAGGATAAGGGAGTGAATCCGGTTCCACCGGGCTTCCGCATGGTTACGCCATATCTGATCGCCGAGAACGGGCCAGCTTTGGTCGAGTTTGCCAAGCAGGCATTCGGGGCCGAGGAGACGTTCCGGGCCGTGGGTACGGCGGGCGGGCTGCACGCCGAGGTGCGGATTGGCGACTCGACGCTAATGATAGGCGGCGGCATTCCGGGGCGCGAGTTCCGCTCCACGCCGAATACGCATGCGCTACACCTGTACGTGGAAGACACAGACGCGGTTTGCGAGAAAGCGCTGGCGGCGGGAGCGACTTTGATTGACGAGCCGCGGGATCAGGAGTACGGAGAGCGCTCCGGCAGCGTGAAGGATCCGGCGGGGAACGTGTGGTACATCGCCACGCATAAGGGAGAGAGTTATATTGCGAAGGGCTTGAATAATGTGAATGTGTATATGCACCCGCTGCGGGCCGAACCGGTGATCACGTTCCTGAAGCGCGCGTTCGGAGCGCGGGAACTGGCGAAGTACGCGTCGCCCGACGGTGTGGTACATCATGCGGAAATTCGCGTCGGCGATTCGGTGGTGGAGATGGGCGAGGCCCACGGCAAGTATGAGCCCATGCCGGCCATGTTCTATCTCTATGTGCCGGACTGCGACGCGGTCTACCGGCTCGCGCTGGCGGCTGGGGCGACCTCGATTTCGGAACCGGTCGACCAGCCTTATGGCGATCGCAGTGCCGGCGTAAAGGACGCGTTTGGGAATGCGTGGTATATCGCCACGCATATCAAGGACGTGACGATGTAGGAGTTCGAATCCGAAGCGGAGGGCGGGTGAGCGTACCCGCCTTCTCGTTTTTCTGCTCACTCCACCCGCGAGTTTGACCCTCCGGAATCCCTCCAATAAACTGAAAGATTCAGTCCTCCTGCAGGTCTCGATTCTATGGCAGACAGCATTCATGTGAAGCTTCCGGATGGGAGCGTGAAGGACGTTCCCAAGGGCACGACTGCGCTCGAGATTGCGAAGTCTATCAGCCCGCGGCTGGCGGACGCGGCTTTGGTGGCCAAGACCAACGGCGATCTTATCGACCTCACCCGTCCTCTCGAGAAAGACACCGACCTTCGCCTTTTGACTGATAAAGATCCGGAGGCGCTGGACGTTTACCGGCATTCGTCCGCGCATCTCCTGGCGGCGGCTGTGCTGGAGCTTTTTCCCGAGACCAAGCTAGGGCATGGTCCGGCGACCGAGAGTGGATTCTTCTACGACTTTTACCGGCCTACTGCGTTCACTCCGGAGGATCTCGAGAAAATCGAGAAGAAGATGCAGGAACTGGTGCAGCAGAACATCCCCTATGCGCGCGAGTTTCTACCTCGCGATCAGGGATTGAAAGAATTCAAGAAGGAAGGCGACTTCATGAAGTGCCATTTCATCGAGCAATTCACCAAGCCCGATGAAAAGATTTCGATCTATCGCACGGGCAAGTTCGTCGATTTCTGCCGCGGGCCGCACATTCCTTCGACCGGGAAGATCAAGGCGTTCAAGCTGCTTAACATCGCGGGCGCTTACTGGCTGGGGGATGAGAAGAATCCGCAACTGCAGCGCATTTACGGGACTTCGTTTTTCTCGAAGAAAGATCTCGATGCCCACGTGCAGCAGGTGGAAGAGGCGAAGAAGCGCGACCATCGCGTGCTGGGCCAGCAGCTCGATCTGTTTTCGATCCAGGAACTGGCGGGACCGGGGCTGATTTTCTGGCATCCCAAGGGCGGGATCATCCGCAAGCAGATGGAAGACTGGATGCGCGAGGAGTACCTGAAGCGCGGCTACTCGCTGGTTTACACGCCGCATGTGGCGCGGCGGCAGTTGTTCTTTACCTCCGGACACGAGGGCTATTACGCGCAGAACATGTTCGATGCCATGGAACTCGACGATGCCGAATACCGGCTGAAGCCGATGAATTGTCCGGGGCACATTTTGATTTACAAGGATTCGCTGAAGTCGTATCGCGATCTGCCGGTGCGGCTGGGTGAGCTGGGAACGGTGTACCGCTATGAGCGCTCGGGAGTAATGCACGGGCTGTTGCGCGTGCGCGGGTTCACGCAGGATGATTCGCACATCTTCTGCACGCCGGAGCAGGTTGAGGACGAGATTACCGGTTGTTTGCTCTTTGCCCTGGATGTGCTGAAGGATTTTGGCTTCGACAAGTTCCAGACTGAGCTTTCAACGTGGAATCCTGAGGGCCGCAAGAATTTTGTGGGCAGCGAAGAGCAATGGATCCACGCCACGCAATCGCTTGAGAAGGTGCTGAAGGACCAAAAGATTGAATACAAGACCATGCCTGGCGAGGCGGCGTTTTACGGGCCGAAGATCGACATCAAGCTGGTGGATGCGATCGGAAGATTGTGGCAGCTCTCGACGGTGCAGGTCGACTTCAACCTGCCGCAGCGCTTCGGTCTCGAATACGTAGCGGAGGATGGCTCGCGCAAGCAGCCGGTGATGGTGCATCGCGCGCTGTTCGGATCGGTCGAGCGCTTCTTTGGAGTGCTGATCGAGCACTATGCGGGCGCGTTTCCAGTTTGGCTGTCGCCGGTGCAGGTGGCGATGATCCCCATCAGCGAGCGGCATGCGGAGTATGCCAACAAAGTTGCGGATCAGCTCAAGGCCATCGGGGTGCGCGTGGAGGTGGATGCGCGCAATGAAAAAATGAATGCCAAGATCCGCGAACATGCCATGCAGAAGGTGCCGTTCTTACTTGTCGTCGGGGACAAAGAGGCCGAGGCTGGGAAGGTGAACGTACGGACGCGCGGGAAAGAGAAGACTGAGGACATGGCGGTGGGGGAGTTTGTGGAGAAGATTAAGAAGCTGATTGGGGAGAAGAGCGCGGGGCTTTAGCTCAAGATTCTTTCACCACAGAGGCACAGAGACACAGAGAAACCTCTTTTAGTCTCGGTTTATGGGGACAGTTGAGTTCGACTGTCCTCATAGGTCTTTTTGGCCTGCCGGGTTGTACCATGTTTCCGTGCATGAACTGGCGGAGCGCGTGTTGGGTCATATCCGGCGGGAAGAATTGCTGCGGGCTGGAGACCGGGTTGGGATTGCGGTTTCGGGGGGCATTGATTCTGTGGCGCTTTTGCGGCTGCTGATCGAACTGCGTCACGATCTTGGTGTCGTCCTCTCGGTTGTTCATTTCAATCATCGGCTGCGTGGGGCGGAGTCTGAAGCGGACCGGGAGTTTGTGGCTGGACTGGCTCGGGAGCATGGGTTGGAGTTTCATGCTGCTAGCGGGGATGTGGCACAACTTGTTGCTGAGGAGCACTCCGGTGTGGAGGCTGCTGCTCGGGAACTTCGGTATGGATTCTTTCGTTCGCTCCTGGGATCGGCTGAAGTCGATGAGGTTGAGCGGGAGTTTCCTCAGGGGCTAAAGCCCGAATCTTCAGGCGAGCTTATCGGCACGGCTGAAGCCGTTCCGTTACCGAACTCTTATCGCAGCGCTGGAAGCGCTGCGCCACCCCAAAGCATTCCTCAGACAATTCCTTTGGACAAGATCGCTACCGGGCACACGCTCGACGATCAGGCTGAGACTGTGCTGATGCGGGTGATTCGCGGGACAGGGCTGCGGGGGTTGGGGGGAATTTATCCGCGCATTCTCGTTGAGCGTGAAGATGAGGAAGGACATGGGGAGATTGTGCGGCCGCTGCTGGGGATTCGGCGGCGGGAATTGGAGCAGTATCTGGTCGATCTCAAGCAGCCGTGGCGGGAAGACTCGACCAACGCCGATTCCAAGTTCACCCGCAACCGAGTGCGGAGGCTGGTGCTGCCGTTGCTCGAGCGGGAGTTCAATCCCGCGGTGGTGGAGAGTTTCGCCGAGCTGGCGGAGATTGCCCGCGACGAGGAAGACTACTGGGAGAATGAAATCTCGGGATGGCTGGGGACGGTGGTGCAATGGTCGCAGCCGGAGTGGACGCGCGGACTGCCGGGTTTCGAGGGTTCGCAGGCGCTGGTGCAAATCCAGCCGTCGCTTACTAAGGTGACCAATTCTAAGCTGCCCGATCCTGAGTTGCTGGAGCGGCTTGAGCAGCCTGGGCCGGCGGTGATGAATGTTTCGCTGAGCCGGCCGTGGTTGCTGACCGAGCCGCGGGCGGTGCAGCGAAGGGTGTTGAAGGCGATCGGGGAGCGGGCGGGGATTCCGCTGGAATTCAAGCACATCGAGGAGATTCTGCGTTTCGCGGCCGAGGACGGTCCATCGGGGAAAGAATTGTCGTTGCCTTTGGGGTGGAAGATTCGCCGTGAGGCGGAGGCTGTGGTTTTTATCACGCCTGACTTGCGGCGTCAGGAGCGGATTCCGGACTACGAGTATTCGCTGGCGGTGCCGGGACGTGCTCTGGTGCCGGAGGTGGGAGTAGTAATCGAAGCGTTGCTGGTTACTCTGGAGATCGCTCCGGAGTCGCGGCATGCGGAGTATAATCCGCAGGAACTTCTTCGTGCAGAGATGTTGCCGGGAAGATTGACGGTGCGGAACTGGCGTCCGGGAGACCGGTTCTGGCCGGCGCACACGAAGTCGCCGAAGAAAGTCAAAGAGCTGCTGCAGGAGCGGCATTTAGTCCAGCCCGAACGCAGGCTTTGGCCGGTGGCCGTGAGCGGAGACGAGATTGTTTGGATGCGCGGTTTTCCGGTTCCGGCCAGGCTGCGCGCCGAAGCGGGGCAGGAAGCGGTGCTGATCCGCGAGACGCCGAGGGCGATTGAGGAGCCGGCGATCTAGGTTTGGTCTTGAGAGTGCGGGTGGTTAGCAGAGGACCGGGAGGCATGGCTACTTCATGAACGGGTTGAAAGTCGCGCCACTGCGGCAGGTAATTGGGGCCGAGCAAATCCAGAAGCGGGTGAAGGAACTGGCGCGCCATATCTCCGACGACTACCAGGGACAGACGATTCAGGCTTTAGCCGTACTGGAGAATGCGTTCATGTTCATGGCGGACCTGGTGCGGGCGCTCGAGGTGCCCGTGGTATGCCAGTTCATCAAGCCCAAATACAGCAAGCAGGGCAATGAGGCCGCCGAGGTGGTGGAGATTTTCTTCAGTCATGAACCGGATATTCGCGGGCAGCACATCCTGTTAGTCGAGGGCCTGGTGCATTCGGGCTTGACCAGCGAATTTCTTATGAACGACTTGCGAGCCCGAGGCGCCGCCTCGGTGAAACTGGTGACGCTGCTGGACCGCCAGTCGGCCCGCCGCGTGGCCTTGCAGCCGGACTATTTCGGCTTTCTGGTGGATGATACCTTTCTGGTGGGTTATGGGTTGGGCGCAGTGGAGCAGACTAATCGCAACATCCCCTACCTGGCCGCAACCCCCATCCCCCAAATGACTTAAGTCATGTAGAGGGCGGCGCGCCTTTTTCCCCAGGAAAATGTAGAATAGTGGTCTTAGGGAATTACCCTATCCAAATTGGCCGAACAGCATCTAAAGTTATAGGTGGGAGCCTCGGGGGCTTTGGCATAGTGGTTGGACCCCGGTTTCTTCAGGAGCTTCTTGGTGAATTCGACAGTAAAAACCGTACTTTTCTGGGTGGGGATTGGGGTGTCTGCCCTGGTGTTGTGGACCGTTATTCAGCAGGGGCGCAACGGGCAGAAGGAAGCTGAGATCAACTTTTCCCAGTTCATGACTGATGTGGACCAAAGCAAGGTGCATGAAGTCACCGTGGACGGCATGCAACTGCGCGGGAAGCTTACCGACAACTCTTCCTTCCATACCACGGTTCCGGCGAATTATCCCGACATGATCAAGGAGCTGCAAAATAAGGGAGTCGCGATGACGTTCCGGGACGCCAACAGCGGAAGCTGGCCGCTGCAGTTGTTGGGAACCTGGGCTCCGCTGATTCTGCTGGGTGCGCTGTGGTTTTTTATGATCCGGCAGATGCAGACGGGCGGGAACAAAGCGCTGTCGTTCGGCAAGAGCCGGGCGCGGCTGCTTTCGATGCAGCAGAAGAAAGTCACGTTCAAGGACGTGGCGGGCGTGGAAGAGGCCAAGGAAGAGCTGCGCGAGATCATCGAATTTCTGCGCGAGGCGCAGAAGTTCCAGAAACTTGGCGGCAGGATTCCCAAGGGAGTGCTGCTGGTTGGACCTCCGGGAACGGGGAAGACGCTTTTGGCTCGGGCGGTTGCGGGCGAAGCTAACGTTCCTTTCTTTTCGATCTCGGGATCGGATTTTGTGGAGATGTTTGTGGGCGTCGGCGCTAGCCGCGTACGCGATCTGTTCGAGCAGGGCAAGAAGAACGCTCCTTGCATCATTTTCATCGACGAGATTGATGCAGTGGGACGGCATCGCGGCGCGGGTCTGGGCGGTGGTCACGACGAGCGTGAGCAGACACTGAACCAGTTGCTGGTGGAGATGGACGGTTTCGAGTCGAATGAGGGCGTGATCCTCATGGCGGCGACGAACCGGCCCGATGTGCTGGATCCGGCGCTGCTCCGGCCGGGACGCTTTGACCGGCGCGTGGTGGTGAGCCGTCCGGATGTGCGCGGACGCGAAGAAATCCTGCGCGTACACACCCGAAAGATTCCTCTTGCTGAAGATGTCGATCTTTCCGTGCTGGCTCGCGGGACACCGGGATTTTCCGGAGCGGACCTGGCCAACATGGTGAATGAAGCGGCGCTGGCCGCAGCGCGGCAGAACCGCAAGGCTGTGCTGATGTTCGATTTCGAAGTGGCCAAAGACAAAGTCCTGATGGGAGTGGAACGCAAGTCGCTGATCCTGTCGGACGAGGAAAAGAAAGTCACGGCGTACCACGAAGCCGGGCACGCACTGGTGGCGGCGAAACTGCCGGGCTCGGACCCGGTACACAAGGTTACGATCATTCCGCGCGGAATGGCGTTGGGCGTGACCATGCAGTTGCCGGTGGATGACCGGCACAACTACACCAGGGAATATTTGAAAACCGACCTGGCAATTCTGATGGGTGGGCGTTTGGCCGAGGAATTGTTCCTGAACCAGATGAGCACGGGCGCGGGAAACGACATTGAGCGAGCCACGGAAATGGCGCGCAAAATGGTGTGCGAATGGGGTATGAGCGATCTTGGTCCGCTCACCTTCGGCAAGAAGGAAGAGCAGATATTCCTGGGCCGTGAGATCAGCCAACACCGTGACTACAGCGAAGACACCGCCATCAAGATTGACGGCGAGGTCCGCAAGCTGGTGAATCAGGGATACGAAACGGCAAAGCAGATTCTGGAAGGCAGCCGCGAGACGCTGCAAAAGATTGCGGCGGCTTTGCTGGAGCGCGAAGTGCTGGACGCTTCCGAAGTAATGCTGCTGGTGGAGGGCAAGGAACTGCCTCCGATGAAGTCTCCTTCCAAGCCCGATGACGGCGTGCAACAGGTGTTGAAGCCGGAGCCGGGACGCGGCATCGTGAAGGGCGGAGAGAGTCCCGCGAGGGCTTAAGAGCAGTCCTCGGTTCTCAGTATTGGGGCGGCCTGATGGCCGCCCTTGGTTTTGATCCCGGCTACAACTACAGAAAAATAGCCGGCGAGATATTGAACCGCTTGCCGAGGCGGCGGATATGGTCGGTTGTCAAGGCGCGCTTGCCTTTTAGGACCTCCGACGCGACGCTGGCGGTCTCGAACACACCGATGAGGTCCTTCTGCTTAAGAGAATTCGCGGCCATGAGGTCCTTGATCACTTCGATCGGCGTTGCCGCCCGGATCTTGTAGGTCTTCTTTTCGAAGTCTTCAACGAGTACCCCAAGTGTGTCGTACAGATCACGCTCGGCCTTGGTATAGCTCAGTCCATCGATCCTTCGGGAAGCCCGAGGTTAAGCTGCACTTTGAGCCGGGAAAAGTCCAAGTGGAAAAATTTACCATTCGCCATCCCGACGTCACGCTGGGGATCTTTCCCAGTCAGACGTTCGACCTTCCTCCAGACGCGGGTGTGCTCGATACCTTGGCGTTGGCTTCTCTCATGTCCCCGGAACAGATTGTTGATCAGGGTCTGCGCGAGCGGGTGGAGACCGCCCAAAGGTCCGCGTCGGTGGCCGTGTCCAGCGCAGAGGGGGCCTTGCGAGAGCTGGGCATTGGCCGAGAACGCATTCAGGAACTCGTGGACGCTCGCATTAAGGACACCGCTCAAAGTCTAGCGGGTGGTCCCAAGCTGTGATTATTGACAGCCGGTAATCGGGCGGCCTGGCCTATCCGTTTACGATTTTCATCATGTGCTCGGGATAACGATCTCCGGCGGCGGCACCGGTGGGGAAGATTTCTTCGATGCTGCGCAAATCTTCCTTCGTTAGCTTCACGTCGATTGCGGCTACATTTTCTTCCAGATATTTGTGGCGTTTGGTGCCGGGGATGGGGACGATGTTCCTGTCCTGAGCGAGCACCCATGCTAAAGCCAGCTGAGACGGCTTGCAGCCTTTTTGCTTCGCCAGCGCCTCGACTCCGCGGACGAGAGCGAGATTCTTCTGGAAGTTTTCCCCTTGAAAGCGCGGAGAGAAGCGGCGGTAGTCGTCTTGCGCAAGATCGTCGAAGCGGATGAATTGGCCAGTAAGAAAGCCGCGTCCGAGCGGGCTGTAGGCAACGAAGCCGACGCCGAGTTCGCGACAAGTGGCGAAGAGTTCGTCTTCCGGGTCGCGGCTCCAGAGCGAGTATTCGGTTTGCAGCGCCGTGATGGGATGGATTTTCACGGCCCGGCGCAGGCTTTGCGGCGAAGTTTCCGAAAGACCGATGTGGCGGATTTTTCCTTCCTGCACAAGCTGCGCCAGCGCGCCGACAGTTTCTTCGATGGGCGTGGCGGGATCGACGCGATGCTGATAGTAAAGGTCGATAGTGTCAACTCCAAGCCGGCGCAGACTTGCTTCGCATGCGCGGTGGGCATACTCGGCTTTGCCGCTGATGCTGCGCGCCGCGGGGTTTGTGGGATCGCGGACGATACCGAATTTCGTGGCCAGCACGATCTGGTCGCGCTTGCCTTTGATCGCCCGGCCGACCAGTTCTTCATTTATATAGGGCCCGTATGCGTCCGCCGTGTCGAGAAAGTTGATGCCGAGTTCGAGGGCGCGGTGAATGGTGGCGATGGATTCGCCGTCATCGCGGGGACCGTAAAACTCCGACATGCCCATGCAGCCGAGTCCGAGGGCTGAGACTTTGAGGCCGCTGGGTCCAAGTTCGCGAAATTGCATGATGACTCCTGACACAACCAAAATTAGCGGATACTGCACCGCATCATTAAAAGATGCATCAAACCAAGTCGTCGATGGCGGGAATTTGTGAGTCGTGCTGTGCTGCCGCGCATCTTTTATCTACTGTAACTATCCATCTAATTGGCGGAAATTCATGAGTCAAGTACCTGTCTGGTTTGAACGCAAGTTCGAGTTTTCGTTTCCTGTGGAACTGTATCCGAATTTGCTGGCGCGTTTGCGCGGCACTCCGGTCCGGCTTGAAGAGGTGGTGCGCGGCGGCTCTCATGGAATCCTTACCAAAAAGCCGCAGGGAAAGTGGTCGGCCCAGGAACACGCTGGGCACTTGCTTGATCTCGAACCACTATGGCTGGCGCGGGTGGGCGATTACCTTGCGGGCAGCGCTCAACTGACAGTGGCGGACTTGAAGAACCGAAAAACTGACGAGGCGAACCACAACGCGCGCCCGCCGCAGCAGATTCTGGCAGAGTTCCGCACCGCAAGAGCGGAATTGCTGAAGCGCGTGGGCGAACTGGATGCATCGCTGTTTACACGAGCCATTCCGCACCCCCGTTTGAAGACGCCCATGCGACTGGTGGATCATTTGTATTTTGTCGCCGAACACGACGATCACCATCTGGCGCGAATCTGGGAACTGCTCAACGCTACCCCATAGAGTGCTGGATCGGCGATCAGGGTTTGACTGTGATCAGGGGCTTG
>JBAUVZ010000442.1:0-4461 GCA_049583505.1 Candidatus Sulfotelmatobacter sp. | reverse complement strand
ATAGCGGAGTAAGCGAGTATGGCCAGCAGGTGATTGAGCGTATGAACCAGGTCGGAATGGCCGTGGACCTGGGACACGCGAGCGATCGCACCAATCTGGACGCCTGCGAGATGTCCAAAGCGCCACTCATTCTGTCGCACGGGAATTGCCGCGCACTGAATCAAGATTCCCCTCGCACCTCGACGGATGAAGCGATTCGAAAGCTGGCTAAGCGGGGCGGAGTCATGGGAATTACGTGCATCGCATTCATGGTCAAGGGCACGGAGCCGGTGACCGTAGAGGACGTCGTAAACCACTTCGATCACGTGCGCGACCTGGTGGGAATTGAGCACGTGGGAATCGGATCGGACGCCGGCGTTGAGAGCAATGATCTAGGAGCTCCTCAGACACTCAAGGAGATGCTGGCGAAGGCTGACCCTCGCTACCGCGTTCATGGAACGCACGAGGTGGTGGCCGGCCTCGAAGGACAGAAACGAGTCTATGATCTCACCGCCGCTTTCGTCAGGCGGGGATACACCGATGAGCACCTCCGCCTGGTTCTGGGCCAGAACTGGGACCGAGTGCTGGGAGAAATCTGGCATGCCTGAACCACACGCCGCTAAGGTCCACTCAACCACGTTGCTTGCTCGCACGTATTCAGTACTCGAGAAAGAAAGTGTCCCTGTGTAAAACAATACCGCAGCTCCGGGTCTATGCGGAAGTTATCCGAACGCCGACACTAGATCGATCGGTGGTTTTTCGGCCAGCGAGACCTGAAGTTGTCCCGCAGTCGGCTTCGAGGAGATCGTCGTTGTTCTCCCCAAGCCCGTTCTGGACCACGGCTCCGCCCGTTGTCTTGCTATGGCATGTTCGCGATTCAAGGCGTCTGACGATCTTCTCATAAGATGTATATACAGCCATGCGAGATCTTAAAGAATTACGCCTCCTGCGATACCCGAGTAATCTCCACCAGGAGCGCGCTCAGTTCGCCCGTGCTTTTTGCGCCCAGAGCAGTTCGCAACTGCTCCTGGGCCCGGTTCCAGTGGCGCAAAGATTGCTGGAACTTCTCTCGGCCAGCCTTGGTCAAACGAAAAATTCGCATTCGCCGGTCCTCGCCCTCTTTCGCCTGTACCCACCCATGGTCTTTCAGGAGCTTCAGCATTCTCGTTAGGCTGGTCGAATCGAGCGCGAGGATCTCGCCCAACTCGCCCTGAGAGATCTCGCCCACCTGGTCGAGAGCCATCAGGAGCGTGAACTGGGTACTCTCGATTCCGTCGGATTGCAAGGCGCGGTTGTAGAGCCGAGTCACCACCCGGGCCGCCCGTCTGAGATTGGAACAAGTACAGGGCAAGAGGGGCAATGGACTTCGGGCTTTGGATTCTGTCTCAGTCTTAGGCATATAGCATGTATATACATCGTAATTGGCGTTTGTCAACCAACGCACACCATTCATTCCTGTGCTCCCCAACACACCTGTGGCTTTACGCAGACGCCAGGCGGCCGCTCGGGGCGACGCGCCACTCCTCCCTCGGGCGCAGTCATCTGCGGCATTTGTTCCCCGATCTTTCCCGAGTAGATGATGAATTTGAATGGATCGGTATTCTGGTGCTTCTCCGTCAGCTTGAGGTATACAAGTCGTTTAGCACTCGCGACGGAACTGCTGCCGTCGAATCTGTCTCCTGCCGATTCGAGCAGAGATGCTGCTAGCTCATACTTGCTCTGCTATGTCCTTTGTTTACGTCTGTCAGCGGATTCGAATCCCACTCTCTCCGCCAGCTTTCTTTGTTTCTACAAGACAAAGGCAGTTCATGCTATACTCCGCCGCCGTCGGGGTTTACAGGAGCCTGGCCTCAGGCGATTCCTAAAGGACTGCAGAGACCTTGATCAAACTTCCCGAGATCTTCAACGTTGCCAGTGTCATGGTGGACCGGCATGTCGTCGAAGGCCGGGGCGCTCAGATCGCGATCGAATGTGGCGATCAAAGAGTGTCTTATCACGGCCTGCTGGAGAATACAAACCGGTTTGGTAACGTTCTGCGTCGGCTCGGTGTCGATCTTGAGCAACGTGTCCTGCTGGCGCTTCTGGATAGCCCTGAGTTCCTCTACTGCCTTTTCGGAGCAATCAAAATCGGCGCCGTGGCCGTACCCGTCAATCCTTGGTTGCGGGCGCAGGACTACGGATACCTGCTCAATGACACACAGGCACGGGTTGCGGTCGTGAGCGAGGCTACCCTGCCTGAAATCCAGCAGCTTTCGCGTGATCGACTGCGCTACCTCAAAGAAATTGTTCTGGTTGGCAAGACCAATACCGAGGTCGCCAATCTAAGTGAATTGATGACAGAGGCGTCTCCGGAACTCCAAGCGGAGCCCACCAGCAAAGATGACATGGCGTTTTGGCTTTATTCATCAGGAAGCACAGGCGCTCCTAAAGGATGTGTTCATCATCACCACGACATGGTGGTCTGTTCGGAGGCATATGCAAAAGGCATCCTGCGGATGAGTGAATCCGACCGTTGCTACAGCGTGGCGCGTTTGTTCTTCGCATACGGACTCGGCAATGCCGGATATTTTCCGCTGTACTGCGGTGCGACAACGATTCTTTCACCCGCACGCCCGACCTCCTCGGGCATTTTCGCGGATATTGAGCGTTATCGTCCGACTTTGTTTTTCTCAGTGCCAACGAACTACGCCGCTTTGTTAGCCCATCAGCGCGGGGATAGAAAAGAGTTTGATCTTTCCAGCATTCGACATGCGATTTCAGCCGGAGAATCATTGCCAGCTGCGCTGTTTGAGCGATTTAAGCAGCGCTTTGGCGTTGAAATTCTCGATGCTTGGGGATCGACTGAGACCCTGCAAATGGTGCTGGCAAATTCTCCTGGCGAGGCTCGCGCGGGATCGAGTGGAAAGATCATTCCGGACTACGAGGCGAAGATTGTGGATGAGAACGGGGTTGCGGTCCCGCAAGGCGAAATTGGACAGTTGTTGGTTAAGGCGGATTCGACCTGTTCCGGCTACTGGAATCAACACGAAAAGAACAAAGCGACGTTTGAAGGCGACTGGTTTCGTACGGGGGATAAGTATTACCAGGATGAGGAGGGATATTTTTGGTATGCGGGCCGAGCCGACGACTTGTTCAAAGTGAATGGCCGCTGGCTGAGTCCTGCAGAGGTCGAAAGAGTTTTAGTGGCTCATCCGGCAGTGCGGGAAGCTGGCGTGATCGCGCGCGAAGATGGAGCCGGCCTGCTCAAGCCGGCGGCGTACGTGGTTCTAAACGAGAGTTTTGTCGAAAGCGATGCACTGAGGCAGGAATTGCGGGATTGGGTCGGCCACGAGCTTGGCAGTTATAAGAAACCGCAGTGGGTCGAGTACTTGTCAGAGCTTCCCAGGACTGCAACCGGAAAGTTGCAGCGGTTCAAGTTACGCGAGTTGCAAAACACGGCAGATGTGGGGCTTCCTCAAGGCGAAAATGCCCGGTGAGTCTCTGCTTAATCTCCGGCGTCCGGCGGTTCCGGTACGCTTGCTGCAATCGATGGCTTGATCGCCAACATCGCAGCGGGTCTGGTTTCTCGAAGAAAAAGTGCGATCACGAATAACAACCCGCTACTTGCTACAGCCAACCACATGGTTTCTGCCAGACCATGTTTCTGTGCCAATGTGCCCGCCAGAATCGGCGCGGCAGTCCCACCCATGACCTCTCCAGCCAGCGTTGTCAGGCCGATGGACGTGGCGCGGAATTGAGTCGGCACACTTTCAGTGGGCACCAGAACAAGGACAACGCTGGCAATGGCCTGCCCGGAATTGGCGCCCAGAACGATTAACGCCAGCACCACCGGATACACATACAGCGCGGGCACGAGGAAAGCGAGCGGCACCACTGCAGACATGGCCGCCATCAGCAGCAAGAGTGGTTTGCGGCCCCATCGGTCGGAGAGTGACGGAAGCAGAAAGCCCAGAAAGAAGCTGCCCAGTCCGCTTGCGCCGAGCAGGAAACCGGCTGTCGTCGCGGACTCATGAACAACCTCCGTAATGTACAGCGGGGCGAACACATTCAGCGCGAACAACCACGACATGAATGCCGCCGCTCCCAAACAACACAACCAGATGTTGCGATAGCGGAGAATTGAGAAGTACTCAGACAACGATGGTTTCTCATGGATGCCGCTCCCCGCGGCGGGTTCTTTTACGAACTTCCAAACCAGAACACTCATCAACAGTCCGGGTGCGCCGGCCACGAAGAATGCCGGCCGCCAACCCAAACGCGCCGCCACTTGGGTTGTCAGCACCGGGGCGGCAGCCAGGCCGACGAGCGCTGCCGCGCTGACCACCAGACCTATGTTTCGTCCACGGCGATCGTGTGGCGAAGACTCTTCGATGAGCGCCGTCATCGTGGACCAGGCTGGTCCCCCTGCCACTCCCATCAGCGCGCGCACCAGCAGCAATTGAGGAAAGCTATGAACCAATCCGGATGCAAAGGACAGGATGG
>JBAUVZ010000441.1:0-12956 GCA_049583505.1 Candidatus Sulfotelmatobacter sp. | reverse complement strand
GAGTGCAAAAGAAATCCGCCTTGTTTGGCGAGCACCAGGGTATGCACGATGCGCAGAACGGCGTCGATCGAGTACGGGTTCGCGGACTGGCGGATCCGGCCCGTGCGCGCGACAGGCTCCCACTCGGCGCGGAAATCGCCGCGCTCGATCAGCCACCGGCCGGAGCGGTGGGTAACGCTCACGTCCGCCCCCGGATCGGCGAATTGCGATGACCCCAGCTCGACGTCGAAATCCAATTCGGCATGCGCGTCCCCGCTCACGAACCCGGCATAGCGGCCGTGCAGCATTTCGAGAAAATCCGGGTCAGTTGTGTTCACCCGGGCGGAAACACCCCCGATCGCAATCACCACGCTGTAACGCTCGACTTGTGCGGCTAGCCCTGGCATGGGAGAGCCGACTCCTCTGGAGCCGATTTTCCTGGAATCTGAATCCTGCGGTGCAGATAAACCAGGGCGCGCGCCGCGGGGACCGAGCGCCGGACGATCTTTGCGACCATCCGTTCGATCACGCTCAACTCCGCGGGCACTGCGACTAGCTTTCCAGCCCGAACCAGGTAGGAGACGCGGCCCAACAACTCACTCTCAAGCACAGGCCGATCGGGCGTGGGCATGGCATCACCCTGAGTAATCCAATGCGGATTTCCGGAACCTCCCGCGCGGGAAACAACGCGATGAGCACATAGCCTGCTGTTCCGTCCGACCAGCACGACGTCTCCGACGTGGATTCGATCCGGACTGACGCGCTCGACCACCAGCGTATCCCCGGGCCAAACCGCCGGAAGCATGCTCCAGCCTGTCGCCGCAAAACGCAGGCTGCCGAACAAGCGCAACACTTCACCTGCCAGAACGCACTTTACTGCGGCGGCAGTGTCCGCCGCGACGCTGCCGGCCTTCCTCATGACACCTTCGGGTTCATCCCGCACTGACCTATTGTGCTGTTGGTCTGCTTGCCGCACGACAGCGCCGAGGTCACGAAGACCTGTTCGTAGCGAAAGCCCGGCTTCTCGTAAGGTTTCTTCTCGTTTGCCGCAAAACGCGGCTCGTCGGCGGATGAATCGTTTATCGCCATAAAATAACCTCTTCCCTACTCACTTTAGTGCTGTTTGCGACGCCTGCACCGCGCAACCGGTCGTCGCAGGCGGTGTGCCACAAGCTGCCTGGTTTTTCAGAGTGGAGAAGTATACCTGAGACCCCACCAGCGGTCCCGAGCCCACGGTATTGTCGATGATAATTCCGCTTGTGCCCCCGTTTGTAGCCAGAGCGGCGGTTCCGTCCGGCCCCAGGTTTTCCCACACCACTGCGTTATCGCCTGTAAAATCCCCCGGCGCGGTTTTCCAGGTAGGAGGAAATCCCCCTGAATTTCCGAATGCGAAGATACAAAATTCAATATTGTGGTTGCTGTCGAAGATCAAAGTGCCCATGAGATAGCCGTTGTTCTTCCCCCAGGGCGATATTGCCATGGTGCCAGAGAGCGGCCCTTGATTCAGCCAGACGACGCTGTTATCCCCAGTTGTGTTTCCCGTGGTCGTGCTCCAGATGGGGGGTGTGGCGTTCGACGTGCCAGCGGTTTCCACGACCTGAATCTGAAAGTGGCTGTCCAGGACCTCCTGACCCACGGCATACGCAGTTGAAGGTTCCCAGGGCGTGTCCTTGGCGTTGTAGATGCATCCGCCGGCCGCAACGGCGCACCCAGTCAGATTCGATACTGCGTTCTTCTGCGCGCTAACGAAAACCCATTCGGTTGGGCCGGGAGAAGTATTGGGATTCGTGATGTCGGTGACGGGAGAGCATGGGGTAGTGCCTGCAGTCGAAAGAGCTGGCCCCTTAAGTACGGTGCCGAAGACGCCAGCCGCAATCGGGACCTGGTACAGGGTGGGAGGCCCTCCGGTATTCCCGCAAACATAAAGGTTCCCCGTGGGTGGGTCCCCGGAGTTTTCATAGGTACTGTCAAAAGCGCCAATGTACAGGGGATTTGGCACAGTTCCGTGAGCGGTGCTGGTTCCGACAATCGCCCGCGGTGGAACATCGCCAGCCGAGAAACTCGTGTTGGTTTGGTAAACGACAGTGCAGTCAAACCCACCGACGCCAACGGGGCAGCCCAAGCTGCCGTCGCTGGTCGCGAACGCGTACACAATTCCCGACGTGGAATCGACAATCGGGCCCTGTACAAAGCCGGGGCCAGTGTCGAACTCGTTGGAGAAATCCAACTGGCCGGACTTGGTCACCCCGCCCGCTGGGCTGACCCAATACAGGAACCCGCCTTTATCCTCCACAAACACATTCCCCGTTACCGAATCGTGAACCGGGTTGGTGAGAGGAGCGGCAGCGGCGGCCGAGCCGGGGTTCACGTGAACCGGCCACCCTCCCGTTGTCACTTCAGCGGGAGCCGCATTGAATACCGGATGGAACTTATGGAGCCAGCCCGAGTTATCTCCCAGATAGGCCGTGTCGTTCGCCGGCGTGTAGTCGTAGACTGGGGATGAGTTGGTGTCATTGGCCGAGACAGCGGCATCCGTGAGCGCCAATGTGGTCATGCACGGCGGCGCCGCGCAGGTTGCGTACAACGCCGGAGATACAGCCGTAAGAACCCCTGGGGCGGTGATGGTTTCGGTGGTTGAAGCCGCCCATTTCACCAACACCAAACTCGCCTTCGCCGCAGCAACTTGCGCAAAGGCAACTTGCTTCCCGTCGCGTGAGAACACGGGAGAGGTCAGGATCTGCCCTTTGGTATCATAGGCCCAGTAGACCGTCGGCACTGTAGCGCCGCAGCCAGCATAAAGATTGTCGAACGCCACGATGCTGGCCTTTGCCGCACCGGCGACAAGACCGGTGCTATAGACGACGAAGTCCGAACAGCTGGCGCTCCCAGTGTTGTTAAAATTGTACTTCGCGGGGTAGTTCCCCGCGCCAACAGTCCCGCCGCCGCCCAGGGCCTGTGACCAATCCGGCTTGAGCTCGTGATTCGTGCCGCCGAACGGGATCTTTACAGGTACACGAGGCAACTCGGAAGTGAAGGCGTCACCCGTCTCCACCTCAGGCAGCTTCGCCAAAGAATGACGGCGGAGTTGCTGCCAGTAGCGAGGATCCTGCTGCACGCGCTCGGCCTGTTCCACTGTGGCCGGTCTCGAAAAGATAAGGTGCTGATGACTCCAGTCGTTGGGTAGAGGTGTGGCTGCTTCGGAGTCGGGGGACGCCTGCCCCAGCAAGACTGGAGACAAGGCTAGCGCTCCGAGAATTGAGATACTCGACCACCGTAACAGTAAGTGTTGCTGGTTCCTTCTCATTTTCTTCCCCGATGCTCGAGGCTCAAACAATAACCGGAATCGCAGCAGTTGCCGACAGGCTCCCGCCCTTCCGCACTTGGACTCTTGGCTGGCTTATAGGAAAATCATCATACACCCGCGTGTTTTGAGGAAAGCCCGAAAATTTCGTCGTGTCAGCTAGATTTCCACAGACATTTCCACGCGCAAGGCCGCGGATGACGCACCCTCAAAAAGCGCGGCCGCACAGGCGCACGCCTACGGGTTAGCCTGCCCACCTCATCAGGCCGGGAGCGGAGATGTAGGAATCTGCTGCGCGCGGTTGCGCAGCTCTTCAAAAAGGATGGTGCTCAAGTAGCGTTCTCCGAAAGAAGGCAGAACCACTACGATCAGCTTTCCTGCATTCTCCGGACGGCGCGCCACCTGCAGAGCGGCGACCACAGCCGCCCCAGAAGAAATCCCCACAAAAAGACCTTCCTCCAGCGGAAGCCGCCGCGCCATGCGAATCGCATCATCGTTGGTGACAGTAATCACCTCATCGATGTAGTCCCGGCGCAGGATGCTCGGAACAAAACCGGCGCCGATCCCCTGGATCTTGTGTGGTGAAGGTTTTCCGCCGGAAAGCACCGGACTGTCGGCCGGCTCCACGGCGACAGCCTTGAAAGACGGCTTCCTGGGCTTGATGTACTCGGAGACGCCAGTAATGGTGCCGCCTGTGCCCACGCCGGAGATCAGGAAGTCCACACGTCCGTCAGTGTCATTCCAAATCTCCGGACCGGTGGTCTCGAAATGAATCTTGGGATTAGCGGCGTTGTCGAACTGCTGCAACATGTAACTGTTCGGAGTGTTCGCCAGCAGTTCCTGCGCCTTGGCGATAGCGCCCTTCATTCCGTTTGGACCAGGCGTAAGAACGATTTCCGCTCCGAAGGCCAGCAGCAGGACGCGCCGCTCCAGGCTCATCGTTTCCGGCATCGTCAGGATCAGCCGGTACCCTTTGACCGCAGCCACGAAAGCCAGGCCGATTCCAGTGTTGCCGCTCGTGGGCTCGATCAGAACTGTTTTCCCCGGCCGAATCTTTCCCGCACGCTCCGCTTCGCCGATCATGCTCACGCCGATACGGTCCTTTACGCTGCCCACGGGATTCTGGCTCTCCAGTTTGGCTACTACCTCGGCCACGCAGCCTCCCGTAACCTTGTTGAGCCTTACCAGCGGAGTGTGCCCGATCAGTTCCGTTACGTCGTTCGCAATCTTCATAGTCATATTCGTCCCTTCCGCCACTGAAACGAGAACCCTGATGGATTTGGCGGAAGCGAGTGGGGGTCGAACCCACCGGCGACAGGAAGACCTGCCGCCCGCCGGTTTTGAAGACCGGGATGATCACCGGACCACATGCGCTTCCACAACGGCCGGCACGGATCGGCAACCGTTCCCAGGGAACGATTCCGTATGCAGAGTTCGAACCACAGCTGCTCCCACTCCGCGATCCACAGGCATGCCCCGGCCTTCGACCCTGCTTAACGCGTGCTGCCGGCGCTCCCACTACTTCGGCTGGGGCACAATCCTCAGATAAGGCTTGGACGACTTCCAGCCTCCGGGATACTTCTGTTGCGCTTCGTCGTTCGACACCGAGGGCAGGATGATCACTTCGTCGCCCGGCTTCCAGTTCACCGGTGTGGCAACTTTGTGTTTGGCCGTGAGCTGCATCGAATCAAGGACGCGCAATATCTCGTCGAAGTTGCGGCCGGTGCTCATCGGATAGCTGAGCTGGAGCTTAATCTTCTTGTCCGGACCAACCACAAATACCGTCCGCACCGTGGCATTGTCCGCCGCCGTACGGCCCTCGGAGGTCGTCCCGCTCTCGGCCGGGAGCATGCCATAGAGCTTGGCAATTTTAAGCTGTGGGTCGCCGATCATCGGGTAGTTCACCTTGTGGCCCTGAGTTTCTTCGATATCGGCGGCCCACTTGCCGTGACTGCTCACGGGGTCGACGCTCAACCCGATAATTTTGGTGTTGCGCTTGGCAAATTCAGGCTGCAAGCCCGCCATATAGCCAAGTTCGGTGGTGCATACCGGAGTGAAGTCTTTGGGATGTGAAAATAAGATCGCCCAGCCGTCGCCGATCCATTCGTGAAAGTTGATGGTGCCCTGTGTGGTTTCGGCCGTGAAATTCGGGGCCGTGTCATTGATGCGGGGGATTCCGGTTGTGATTTCGCTTGCCAGTACTGTACTCATAATTTATCTCCTGATGAACTCAATTCGCTCGAAGTTGTGAAGGTTGCCCACCACGGCTTCCAATTCGAGTGAGCATCAAATGAAAACGAAACCCACCCGTTTCGCCGGGTGGGTTGGAAGAAATCTCGCTTGCTCCCTACCCACACGGCGGCGAACAGATGCAACAACACATCGCGCCGGCGTTGGATGGGCAAAACACCTAACAAGAATAGAAGCCTGCCCTCACCCTGTCAACCGGAGACCGCCAGCAGAGCCGTCGTCCGGGGAGTTTTCCTGCATCGCGAAGGCGGCCGCCGACATCTGTAACGGTTGCAGCCCGCAAGCCAACTCTTCGCCTTGGGAACGATTCATGAGCCAACCTTTACGACGTCTGGAAATGGTGCAGTGGGATGTTTTCTCTTCGCGTCCGCTCGAGGGCAATTCGCTCGCTGTATTTCTCGACGGCCGTGGATTGAGTGACGCCGAAATGCAGGCGATCGCCAAGGAAATGAACCTCTCAGAGACCACGTTCATCCTGCCCCGCGATGCCGCAACCGAGCGGGAGCGGGGCATCCGTGTGCGCATTTTCACGGTACAGGAAGAGTTGCCCTTCGCCGGTCATCCCACGCTGGGAACCGCATTTGCCTTGCGCGGCCGGCGTGACGCAGGCGCGGTTGGCGCAGACCGGGGTGACGCAGGGAAGAACGGCGCGGGAAAAGTCGTGCTCGAGCTGAATGTCGGCAAAGTGCCGGTGACTTTCGAAGACAGTGCAGCTGCCCCTGCGTTCGGCGAAATGACCCAGATCGATCCCACGTTTGGCATGCAGCATGAGCGCGAAGCAGTTGCGCGGGCCACGGGATTGCGCGTGCAAGACTTCGACGATTCCCTGCCCATTGAGACGGTTTCGACAGGACTTGCGTACACCGTGACGCCCCTCAAATCGCTGGCGCTCATGCAGAATCTGCAAATCGACATGAACCGCGCCGCCGAATACCTGGGGAAGACCGCCGGCAAATTCTTTTATTTCGTTACCCGTGAGACTGTGGATCGCGAAGCCCGCCTCCACGCCCGCATGCTGTTTTACAACGGCGAGGACCCGGCGACCGGCTCAGCCGCGGGTTGCACCGCGGCCTGGATGGTGGCCCACGGCGTGGCGAAGCCCGACGAACGAGTCCTCATTGAACAGGGCGTGGAGATGAAACGGCCCAGCCGGATCTTTGTGCGGGCCTCGCGCGGCGATAACCGGGTAGTTAACGTGCGCGTCGGCGGAAACTCGGTTGAGATTATGCGCGGCGAAGTTTTTCTTTAGTCGACCGCCCGCAAGCGGCGTAGCATCGCGCCTTTCACCACGCCGCAAGAAGTCAATGGCCAAAATCTGCCATTTGCTTCGACGCTACTTTACAGCGTGCGTCTTTTACCGTTAGCATCACTTCGCTCTTCTATTCTTCACGAACAGAGAAATCTCCGTTTGACTTCCGGTCACAGCCGGCAACAAGCGGACACAGGCGGTGAATGAAACCCAAGCGCACGATTCTTTGTGTTGACGACAACGAACAGTCCCTTTCCTACCGCAAAATCATGCTAGAGACCCGCGGCTACCGCGTGGCTAGCTACTCCCGTGGCGAAGATGCTCTGGAGCGTTTCAAACAGGGCGGCGTCGATCTGGTGGTCACCGACATGGCCATGCCCGGACTCGACGGTCCGCACTTGATCGCCGCCATCAAGAATCTTTCACCCCACACGCCGGCCATCCTCATCTCGAGCAAGGTCCGCATTTACGATCATGAATCGCAAGCCGACGTCTTCCTGGCCAGGGGGATGTATGCGCCCGCCGACTTGCTGGAACGCATCCGCCTGCTTCTGGTCCGCAAGCGCGGCCCCAGGCGAATGCAGGAACGGCTGCCCCAACTCGCGCATCGCCAAGGAGCAGCCTGAAATGCTCATGTGGGGACAGCCGCTCTCAGCTGTCCTTCGAGCCCAGCTCGACGCTTTCGCTCGCCGGTTAACGGCCCTTTCCATCGTGTAAGATCGACTCAGGCATGGGCGCGTTCATCGAAGCCATTGATTTGCACAAGACCTATCGCGTGGGAAAGATCGATGTGCCCGCGCTCCGCGGCATCTCCTTTAACGTGCAAAAAGGAGAATTCGTCACCGTGGTCGGCCCTTCGGGCAGCGGCAAGTCCACACTGTTCTACCTGCTGGGCGGCCTGACCCGCGCCGATTCCGGCAAGGTAATCCTCGATGGCGACGACTTCGCCACGCTTTCCGACGCCGAGCGCACCCGCATGCGCAAGCGCAAAATCGGCTTCGTATTTCAGAAATTCAACTTGCTGCCCACGCTCGACGCGCGTTCCAACATCGCCATCGCGCAGGAGATTTCCGGCAACGGCGACCGCGACCCCGCATTCTTCCTCCGCATTTGCGATTTATTGGGACTCAGCAAGCGTCTAAATCATCGCCCCTCAGAACTTTCCGGTGGCGAGCAGCAGCGCGTGGCCCTGGCGCGAGCCTTGGTCAACAAACCGGCGGTAGTCTTGGCCGACGAACCAACAGGAAATCTTGACACCGAGAACTCCAATATCGTTTTGCGCATGTTGCGGCAGTCCAACCAGGAGTTAGGACAGACGGTGCTCATGATCACGCATAATCCTGAAGCCGCCAAGTACGGCGACCGCATTATCCACATGCGCGACGGCCACATCGTGAAGCCCGAGGACGATCCGCAATGGTCGGTGCACTAAAGCCGCGGGCCCAGCATGTCCGGCGTCTCCGTTGCCGCAGCCTAACCCCTCATTTATAATGACTTTCGCAGGGCGGGAGTAGCTCAGTGGTAGAGCGCAACCTTGCCAAGGTTGAAGTCGCGAGTTCGACCCTCGTCTCCCGCTCCATTTCCCCACCGCAAGTTCTCCCCCGCGGATGGACTTTTTTCGCACGGAACGCTAACGTATTGAGCAGGGGCGCGGTACCCAAGTGGTAAGGGAGAGGTCTGCAAAACCTTTATGCGTCGGTTCGATTCCGACCCGCGCCTCCAAATTCAAACACCTCTCAGACCCGCATAAACACTGGGTCTCTCCGCTGGTTACCGGAGGCATCTTTCGAATTGTGCTAATTTTGTGCTAGCGTTCTAGTTGAAAGCACAGGAAAACGCATGGTTCCTTCAATCACAATTTACGTCCGGCACACGGCTGAATGCCGCTACAGTGGCGATGAGACGTGGAAAAGATGCGACTGCCGTAAGCATCTGCGCTGGACGTTCGACGGGCAGCAGTACCGGCGCTCGGCGAAGGCGCGGTCTTGGGCACAGGCCGAGGAAAAGAAGCGGGAGCTAGAAAACAGCTTCAAAGCGGGCGGGAAACCCGAGGTCATTGAGGAGACCCGCAAGACGATTGCGAACGCCATCGAACTCTTCCTGATGGAGCGGAGGACGGCGGGGCTGAATGCGTCCATCGTCAAGAAGTACGAACGGGAACTTGAACGGTTCCGACAGTTCTTTGACACCCGCTCGAAGTTCTTCCCGTCGGACATCAATCTCGAAATGCTGGTCCAGTACCGGGGGACGTGGGACGATCTGTATCCGTCCTCGCTGACCCGCCAGCAAGTCCAAACCCGATTGCGTCGATTTCTGCGGTTTTGTCATAACGGGGGCTGGCTAGAGCGCGTGCCCACACTCTCCGCTATCACGGCGGACGAGCCACCGACGATGCCGCTATCCACGGCGGAATACACGAAGCTCCTTGCAGAGATTCCAAAGAAGTTTGAGGGAGCCAAAGCCGCCCGCGTTCGGGCCTTGGTTCAACTCATGCGGCACAGCGGTCTTGCCATCCGTGACGCAGTCACCCTGCAACGGTCGGAAATCAAAAGAGATGAGAAGAAGAAGTTAGTCCGCGTGGTCACGAAGAGGCAGAAGACCGGGACGCATGTCTCTGTGCCCTTGCCGCCCGACGTGGCTTCAGAAATTCTCGCTGTGCAAAACGGCGGTGACTACTTGTTCTGGACTGGTGGGGGATTGGAAACATCAGCCGTAACAAACTGGCAACACGACCTCCGCACTCTCTTCCGGTCGGCTTTCGGACAAAAGACGAACTTCACACCGCATTGTTTGCGAGACACCGCCGCTTGCAGTTGGTTGACAGCGGGCATCCCGATGGAGGAGGTCAGCAAACTGCTCGGGCACTCCAGCATAAAGACGACCGAGAAGCACTACTCCGCGTGGGCGCAGGCTCGGCAAGACCGGCTCGACTCACTGGTGGTTGCTGCTTGGGCGAAGGGAGATGCAGCGAATGTCTGAACTTTTGACAGTCCGGGATGTCGCCACGGTCTTGAAGTGCGGTGAAGACGCTGTTGTTCGACGGTTCGCGAAGGTTCCGGGAGTCATAGATCTCGGCAAACCCGAGACTCGGAGTCGTCGGCGCTACCGCGTCCTGCGAATCCCGAAGGTGGTTGTCGAGCAATACCTGACGAGCAAGAGCGGACGCTCCATTCAAATCGAAGTTCCCGAACGAGCCGAACGTCGGCGTAGATCCGCGAAATGGGAGGACCGGGCGATTCTCAATCTAGCTAAAGCTGCTTTGCAGAACGAATGTCAGGACCGCAAGGCATATCAAAGAATCGCCGACCGGGCACGTATCCTCATGGCGCATGTCCCTGAGAATCGTTGGGCTGATGTCGAGTGGTTTGAGGATGAGGACTGAACAGCCCACCGCGTGGCGTTATAGGCCTTTTTTGAGGGTCATCGTGAAACGATGGTGAAAGATTTTCTGCACCAAGGTGCCATTGGTTTGAGCAGAGTGAGGCAGTAGAATTTAGACAGCATCAAGAGCAGCCCGTCCAGCGCGACGGTGCTCACCAACCGAGCGAAATGCCACGGTGGTTGCCTCTAGGCAGATGCGGCGGGAAACCGCAAAAGGAGAACCCCTTGCACTCAGCAAAGAAGGAGTCAGTCACGCCTGACGTTCTCGTCAACAACGTCGGGACACTGTACACATTCTGTCCCTTGACTCTTCGGGCTAAGGAATGGATCGACGAGCATGTTCAGGACGATGCCCAGTGGTTCGGGCACGCCCTTATCGTCGAACATCGTTATGCGTGGGGACTGGCCCAGGGGATGAAGGATGACGGGTTGGTGCTGTCATGAACATCAAAGATGAGAAACAATGGAAGGACCTCCAAGAATTGCGAAGGATTTACTCCCTCAAAGACGCCCGTACGCCCTCGGGGAGTTTAACCGCCCACGGCCTGCGACTGGAGCGCGTCCTTGATGGATATCGAAAAGGCATCAAAGAATTAGATCGCATATACGCCCTCGAAGACCTACGTTCGGGGGAGCGCTGTCATGAGGACACCCGAACGGAAAACCGATGACGCCTGAGGATTTGAACAACGCTCTACAGAGTGCGGCACTGACGTTCGTGCGAGAAGTTAAGCAGCAGGACGTTCCCTTGCGGGTCAATCGGGAACTTGCTGTCGATATCATCCGCACGACGCGATACCAGGATCGGGACGAGATATCCCTCATCCTCGAAGCCCGTGAATACATCAAGAGGCGATTGCCCGTCCGTGACCGGGCGACGGCAGTTGCCATCCTGTTGCAGCGGGATGCTGTGCTCATGAGCAGGTGAGTCGGCTCCGCGCATTACAAAGTAAAGCGAGTGGTGCCGACGGCGAGCACTCTGTCCGACCGCAGGCCAATAATTATAAGAGGAAGGCCGCAGACCTGTATTGAAGCGATGGTCAAAATCATCGAGGGCTTCCCCGACCGCCTGGCTGCCACCGATGCGTACGACAGGATAGAGGCTGGTCTGGCTGGTCTGTTTCCATTCGACCGGAAGGGTAAACACGAGAAGTCTACGTCAGCCGGGCAAGGAAGAGGGCAGGCTTTGGTTTAGAGGGGAGGATGTGGTTGCGGAGCTAGCTGCGCGCGCGACAGCGCGGCATGCGGCTCTCTGTTCCCTCTTCTTTCTTCTTACACATATACCCATGTGTTAGGTGTTAGGTAGATGGCGCGGCTGTCCACTCGTCTATTAATACACGGAGTGTTGTGTACGAAGTGAATCGTCGAGTGGCCAGTACAAAAGGACTACCCCCATCGTCGTGCCCGGGTGATAGTTACAACCTTGTATCTTGTTTGCATATGCCCGATTCGGTCTCTCTGTGGTAGTGGAGGATTGGATCGGGATTCGGCGGGAGGCCGTTCACATCCTTAGGCGCAGTGAGTTGGCAGCCTGGATTATAGATAGGCCCCCCGCCCTCCTTTCTCAATGCCGAGGAGAATCTCAGGCCGCGAGAGCCTGCATACAAGGTCGGCGAGAGAGGTGGTACAGGGTCGGGGAGCCGAAGCTCAGTCTAATCCAGATTTGCGAGGTTCAACATGTCTACAACGGAAGTCGACACGTTTGTTGGAATCGACGTAAGCGCACGCGAGTTAAGTGTCGCCCTACGCCGGGAGAAAGGCGAGGACAAGCCCGCCATGGTTAAGTTCTCTAACCGTCCTTCCGGACACAAGGCCCTGATCGCCCACTTGCTTGGGGGTGGCCGGCGTGTGAAGGTCTGCCTGGAGGCCAGTGGAAATTACAGCCTGGATCTGGCGTTGACCTTGCAAGCACACCGCCAAGTGGAGATCAGTGTCATCAATCCGCGGCGGGCACGTCGCTTCGCGGAATCGCTCGGTCAGCGCAGCAAAACCGATCCGGTCGATGCCCGCGTGCTCTGCGAGTATGCCGCTCGCATGCCTTGGGTTGCTTGGCAACCGCCCAGCTCAGTCGCCCTACACTTGCGGGCTGTGACGCGTGCCATTGCCGACTTGGGGGTTATCCATACTCAGCAGAACAATCGTGCGCACGCGTCGGCCGCGAGCCAAGCCTTGCCGGTCTTGGTAGTCAAGGAGATGCAGCGCCATCAGAAATATCTTGAGCAGCGCATGACACGGTTGCGGCGGGAAGCTCTGCGGCTCATCGCCGGCGATTCCGAACTAGACCGTCGCTTCCGTCTAATGCTGACCACGACCGGCATCGCTGAGACTAGCGCTCTGCAGATCGTGGGCGAATTGGCTGTGCTGCCCGACATGCTGGACGCGCGCCAGTGGGTGGCCTTCAGCGGACTAGATCCGCGGCTTTTCAAGTCGGGAAAATCGGTCGAGAAGCGGCCGCGCATTAGTCGCGGTGGCAGCCGTCACCTGCGTCGTGCTCTCTACATGCCGGCGCTGGTCGCCCTGCGCCGTGATCTCTACCTACGAGGCTTCTATCAACGCTTACTAGCTCGCGGTAAAGCTCGGATGCAAGCTGTCGTGGCGATCATGCGGAAACTTCTCCATGCCCTGTTTGCCATGTTCCGTACCAATCAACCGTACGACGGCTCCAAGCTGTGCGCGCTGCACCTGCCTGCCTGTGCCGTTGCTGCTTGCGCTTGAGCGACCAGAAAAAAGAGAGAGGGTTCTCCTGCACCTCTCCTAGAGAGAAAAACCTTGACACTAAGAGAGAATCTATAATCA
>JBAUVZ010000440.1:0-6209 GCA_049583505.1 Candidatus Sulfotelmatobacter sp. | reverse complement strand
CAACGAATTAAAGCAAGATGAATACCGCCATGATTTCGCGCGGCCGCCGTCGGCAGCCATTGGGACGGCCGGGGTGGAGCGAGGCGTAAAAGGAAAATTGTCGTCTACGCCTTGATGTGGCAGGTTGCCAGGCCACGCTTCTCCAGATACTGCTGGTGGTAGTCCTCGGCGGGATAGAACGTCACTGCGGGAACGATTTGGGTCACAATCGGTTTTGAGTAACGATGTCCCTTCTCCAGCGCTTCTTTCGAGGCTTGCGCTGCAGCCTGCTGCTGCGGTGTGTGGAAGAAGATGGCGGAGCGGTATTGCGTGCCCCAGTCTGGTCCCTGCCGATTGAGTTGGGTGGGGTCGTGGTTCTCCCAGAACACTTTCAGCAAATCGCTGTAGCTAACCTGGGCAGGATCGAATTCCACTTCCACCGCCTCGGCGTGGCCGGTGCGATCGGTGCAAACTTCTTTATAGGTGGGATTGTCGGTGCCTCCGCCGGTGTAGCCCACACGGGTGGAAAACACACCGGGCATCTGCCGGAAAGTTGCTTCCACGCCCCAGAAACATCCTGCTGCAAATGTGGCTTTCTCCATCTTAAGATTGCTCCTCTGGGGCTGATTCCCCGAATTCTCGTACTCCTTAACTGAACTCTTATTAGATGACGAAATCGCTAGAAAGTCACGCCCGGAAGGCGCCTGTGGCCTTATCGAGCAATTGACGCTGCCCGGAATTCGTTATAAAGTGCGGTCAAGATTGCGGTAGTAGCTGTCCCAGGAGAGGTTCTGTGGTGTTCAGGTCCAGCCGCGCCCGGAGTGTGAAGAAATTTACCGCCTGTCTGCTTTTGGCGCTGGCCACAGCGCAGGCGGCGTTAGCGGTTTCGAGCTTCACTCCGCCCCGTCGTGTGGGCTACGACACCGGGGATCAATGGGAACCCGCTCTGGCGGCCGACGGTCACGGTCACATCTACATTCTCTTCCCCCAGTATGGCGCGGTAAACGACTGCCCCGCCTGCACCGCACCAACGATGGCGCTGCTGGTCAGCAGTGACAACGGATTGTCGTGGCAAGCGCCGCATGCTTTGTCGGCTTCTTCTACTGGCCAGTTTGATGCCCAGATCAAGGTCGACCCGGTTGATCGCCAAACTCTTTATGCATCGTGGTTGCAGGGCGCGCACGACGTCATCGTTGGTCGGTCGCAGGATTTTGGCCGCTCTTGGTATTTTGCCGTCGCTGAGCATTCTCCGGAAGTTGTCATCGACAAGCCGGTGTTGGCCGTTCGCGGTGCCAATGTCTACGTGAGTTTTAACCACGATCAGACGCTCGCGATATCGGCGTCGCACGATTACGCGCAGAATTTTTCCTCCACTGTACTGAATCCTGGCGCCGGGCCGGGCTGGTCACTGGCCGCAGGGGCTACCGTTGGCCCCGCCGGCGACGTCTATTTTTCCTGGACGGCCTACGCGCGAACCAATATTCTTACCCGACCGGTGGAGGTGTTTGTAAGCCGGTCCGCGGACGGCGGCCGGAGCTGGAGTACGGCACCGATGGACATTTCCAGCGCGGCACCCGGTTGCCCGGCCCAAGACTGTTCCGCCGGCTTTCTGGCCTCCCAAATGGCTCTGGCTTCCGATGATGCCGGAATCCTCTATGCCTTGTGGAATGCCGGCTCGGTCACGGGTGGACCGGAGCGCATTTACTTCTCCTCCTCTACGAACCAAGGGGAAAGCTGGTCGGCAAAGGTGGACGTCTCAAACGCCCCATTGGGCGTGGAGCACTGCTTCCCGGCCATCGATGCCGGCACTGCTGGCGATGTCCGCATCGCGTGGATGGACACCAGAAAAGTGGACACGCAAAACCATCCTCTTTGGAATACCTTCTACCGAGTCTCCACCAACGGCGGCGCGACTTGGTCGCCGGAAACGCAGCTCTCCGGCTCCGTGCGCGGATACGATTACATCATGCCGAACGGTTTCCTCTTCCCATTTGGCAACTTGTTTTCCATCGGCATCGACAACGTTGGCACCACGCATGTGGTGTGGGGAGAAGGCAGCAATTACAGGTCTCCGGGCTCGATCTGGTACACTCGCGGGCGTTAGCGAGCGGATGTTGTAGTGCGTCTTCTCATTCAATCCTCATTCATCATCTGGTATACATGCATTCGTAGCGGGCTGGATTACCCGATTCCCAGTGTTTAACGGAGGTATTCATGAAGTTCATAGGTGTGAACCTGTGGGCGATATTGGCAAGCGCACTGGCCACGATGGTGGTGGGGTTTGTGTGGTACTCGCCGTTGCTGTTTGCGCGTCCGTGGATGGTGCTGATGGGGTACGACCCGAATGACAAAGCTAAGATTGCTGAGATGCAGAAGAGTGCAGGCCCATCTTACGGGCTGTCGCTGGTGGCGAGCTTCGTCTCGGCGGCGGTCCTGGGGAAAATCATTGTCGTCGCCACGATTCACTCGCCGCTGTATGGCATGAAAGTGGGGCTGGCCGTGTGGCTGGGATTCGTGACCACTGTGCAACTGACCAATGCCCTTTTCAGCCGGCAGCCGGCCAAACTGTACGCTATCAACACGGGCTATCAGTTGGTGTGCTTCCTGGCTATGGGAGCGATCCTTGGAGCGTGGCGGTAGGAAGTTCCTCTATTCCAAAATCATGCCGCCGGTGAGTTCTGCCAGGCGAGTGACGTGACGATCCTGGCACCAGTGCTGCAGTTCGTTCACAATCTTCTCGGTGGCACAGGGGTCCCAATAGCTGGCCGTGCCGATCTGGACGGCGGTTGCGCCCGCGAGCATGAATTCGGCGACATCAGCCGCGGTTGAGATGCCTCCTATGCCGATCACCGGAATGTTCACTGCGTGGGCAGCGTCGTAGACCATGCGCAGGGCAATCGGCTTGATGGCCGGACCAGAGAGTCCGGCGGTCACGTTGGCGATGCGGGGCTTGCGGGTGTCGGGGTCAATGGCCATGGCCACGAAAGTATTGATGAGTGAGATGGCATCGGCGCCCGCCTCCTGGGCGATGTGGGCCATCTGCGCGATGCTGGTCACGTTGGGTGAGAGCTTCACGATCAGAGGACGCCGGGCAGCGCGTTTCGCGGTAGTCACGACGTCGTCTAGGGCTCTTGGATCGCTACCGAATTGCAGTCCGCCAGAGGTGGTGTTGGGGCAGGAAACGTTCAATTCGTAGGCGGCAATGCCTTCACCGTCGTTGAGGATCTCGATGGTTCTTTCGTAATCCTCACGGGTGTAGCCGAAGACGTTGGCTAAAACCACGATGTTCTTGATCTGCCGCAGTTTGGGCAGCTTTTCCAGGAGAAACGCTGCTGCGCCGATATTCTGCAGGCCGATGGCGTTGAGCATGCCCGCAGCAGTCTCCCACAGTCGGGGCGGCGGATTGCCGATCATCGGCTCGCGGGAAAGGCCTTTGACCACGAATCCACCCAGCTTGTCGAGGTGAACGACGTCCTCGAACTCGACGCCGTAGCCGAAGGTCCCGCTGGCCGCGATGATAGGGTTCTTGAGCTGGATGCCGGCGAAGCTCACGCTGAGATCCAAGGAAGGCTCGCCGCTGTTTTCGGAAGAGGAGGTCATTGCGGCGCTCCTCCGTTAGGAGATGCAACGTTAGCAGATGCAGCGGCATTTTCCGGGTGGTGCGAAGGAACGAGCGCTTCGGTGAGCACGCGTCCCACGGCATGGGTGGGAGCGTTGATGCCGAGCAGCGACGCCAAGGTGACGGCCAGATCGACTGGCTCGGCGTGGGTGCGGTACGTTCCCGGGCGGAAGGGCAGCCCGTAGAAAGCCAGGGGCACGTGTGTGTCGTAGGTGTATGGAGACGCATGGTCTGTGCCTGTGGCCGACCCTACTGTGTAGATTTCAGGCACTCCCAGCACATACCAGCCGCCTTCGGGCGAATAGCTATTGAGAAACTTTTTGCCGAGAGCAGCATTCGGTGCCGCTCCGTCTGCGAGTTGCGACTTGGTAAAGTACTGGCGCAGCAGTCCGGCCTGCATCATGGCCTCGCCCACGGCCGTTTCGGCATCGTGTTCTTTGACATGTACGGCAGCGAAAGCGTCCTCGTCGAGCCAGGCGACGGGGTAGTCGAGCTTTATGTAGGAGGTGGCGTGCCCCTGCGAAAACTTTGC
The DNA here is from genome assembly GCA_049583505.1 of Candidatus Sulfotelmatobacter sp. Taxonomy (GTDB): domain Bacteria; phylum Acidobacteriota; class Terriglobia; order Terriglobales; family Acidobacteriaceae; genus Sulfotelmatobacter. The sequence goes on along the minus strand of JBAUVZ010000440.1, from coordinate 2,079 downwards.
CGTCAGCGCTGTGTTGATGAGCGTTTCGGATTTGCCCGCTCCCAGGTTGGCGGCGGGAATGCGGAGCTTTTTCGCGGCATCGGGCAAGGCCGAAACTCCGTGGTCCGCCGACAGTGCGATCCAGGTGTTTGCGAGACCTACTTGATGGCCCAGGAAACTGAAGAAGTCGGCGAGTTCGCGATCGAGTGCAAGCGCCATGGCGGCCATCTCGGGCGAATCGGGCCCGACCTGGTGGCCGAGAATGTCGTTGGGGGAAAGGCTGATGGCGAGGAGGTCGGTGGCCTGTCCTGCGCCCAGATTCTCGTAAACGACCAGTTCTTTGGCGAATTCGAGTTCGTACTCGTTGGCAAAGGGAGTGGAGCCCACAACCTCGTAGAAACCTGCGTCGGAGCCGTCTTTCCCCTTGCGATGCGCGGTTGAGCGCAGAACGTCGCCGTTGGAATTTTTCCAATCGCGATCCCAAAACTTTGCCGCGCGATTGCCAGCGTTGAAATCCTGCGCCCACTTGGGCAAGTCGCGGCGATAGTAGGTGGAAGTGGTCCACGCGCCGCTTTTCGGGTCGATCCAGTACGCGGCATCGGCGGCAAAGCCGCCGGGCAAGATGGCCGCCCGGTCTTTCAAGGAAAGGCTAAAGACTCGCGCCTGGCCTTGGGTTGCGAGCTTGAGTTCGTCGCCCAGCGTATCAGCGAGGAGGTTATGCGGCGAGGCGCCGGTTTTGTCTTTAGTTTGATCTGGGGCAATGCCGACGAGCTTGGCGTCGTCGTCCTCGACCGAAGTGACCATTCGCTTCTTTTTCGGATCCCACCATTCGTTCGCGACTATGCCGTGACCGTTGCTGTAGGTGCCGGTGAACAGCGTGGCATGTCCCGGAGCAGTGCGGGTGTTGGCATAGTCGTAATTGCAGTCGGTGAAGTTGGCGCCATGATCGAGGAGAAGGCGGAATCCGCCTTCGCCGAACTGGTCGCGGTAGCGCTCCAGATAGTCGGCGCGAAACTGGTCGATGACGATTACGACGATAAGTTTGGGATGGGCGTTGTAGGCGGAGGCGAAGCTCGCTGGGATAGAAGCTGGGTTCGAAGCGAAGATGAGGGCGGCCATGACAACCAGCAGGAAAGACGCAGAACTGCAGCGGGGAGAGAATCTCATCGCGAAAGTAGTTTACACAGGGGACGGCTTGGGCGAAAGCTGCTTCGATTCGACAGCGCGTTGTTAACTGTGTAAGATTCTGCGACTCGCAAACTGCACTTCGCGAACAGGAGTTTCCCATGCGAAGGATGATTGTCGCCGTAGCGGCGGGTACCCTGCTCCTTGTGCCTGTGCTCGTGGGACAGAAAACGCGAGCGAAAGCCGCGTCCGCCGCATCGCTCGCGCACGGCAAGTACCTGGTTGAAAACGTCGGCATGTGCGGCGATTGCCACACGCCACACAACGAGAAGGGCGAACCGATCAAAGAACTGTGGCTGCAGGGCGCGACACTAGCCTTCAAACCGATCGTGCCCATGCCGGTCTGGGCGGACAAGACGCCTGCTATCGCCGGCCTGCCCGGCCGGGAGAGAGATGCAGGGGTTAAGTTCCTGATGACGGGCGTCGCGTACAACGGATTGCCGGGACGTCCACCGATGCCGCAGTACCGCTTCAACCAGACCGACGCCGAAGCCATCGTGGCCTATTTGCAGTCCCTGGCTCCGCAGAAGTAGATCAGAAAGATCCACTCGCGGGGTCGCAGAACAGCCGCGCCCGGCGTGCATTCCCAGCCCGGTTTCCGATAAAGTAGATGCTTCCCATGCTTGATCTGAACTTTGTTCGCGACAATCTGCCCCGGGTGGAGGAAATGCTGCGCCAGCGTGGCGCGGATCCGGCTGCCGTGCTCAAGGATTTCCGCGAGGTCGATACGCAGCGGCGGCAGGCCATCATCGAGGCTGAGACCATGAAGGCGCGGCGGAATAAAGCCTCCGAGGACATCGCCAAGCTGAAAAAGTCGGGCCAGGATGCCAGTGCGGCCATGGCTGAGACGAAAGAGCTACGCGAGCAGATTCAGACGCGGGAAAAAATTGCTGCTGATCTCGATGCCCGGTTGCG
>JBAUVZ010000439.1:0-3858 GCA_049583505.1 Candidatus Sulfotelmatobacter sp. | reverse complement strand
GTCCCCATCCAGCAGGCGCTCGCGGTTCTTGGTGAACACGGTCACATCCCAAATGGCGTCGTCCATGTTCAAGCCCACGAACCAGCGGAACAGCAGGTTATAGTCGAGCTGTTCCATCAACAGCCGTCCGCTGCGCACATTACAGCGCTTGCAGCAGGAGCGCCCGCAACAACTTCTCCGGCGCGATCGACGGTCGCCCGGTTTTTGCGTACAGCTTGTGGAACCGTGGTTGCAGTGTTGCAGTTCTTCTAATGCCTCATCGGTCATCCCACGAAGAGGACGCAAGGGATGGTCTTGCGGCACTCGCTGCCCGGGGCTTACATAGCCGAACACATCCAACTGCTGCGTCTTTTCCACGAATACTTCCTTCTTATCAGGTTGTGCTGTGGAAACAAGAGAGTTTTGTGGCACTGTGCGCGCTTCGAATCGAGTTTTTCCGCATCCTGATAGGAGAGCTACTTTTTCAACGCCCACAGGCCTTGGCGTAAAGGGAGAATTGGCGCTTCGGATGCTCGATTGACGGGCTTTAAGGTCAAACCTTGGTGTGCGCAGCTCCTGATGACCTGCTGGGTCGAAGCCTCCCCTGTCTACAGTAGCTGTGATTGCGTCCTGATCGTCTACTTCGGTGGCAAGTGGCCGGCCTTCGTGTCAGTCGTTAGAACGGTGGAGTCAAGCGGCGTTGTCGCTGTCTGGGGCGCAACCGCTGGTTCCGTGATGCAATACTTCAGCAGACACCAAAGGGCGCGCAATCCGTCCTTCCATTGGATTTTCTTGCCCTCTTCATACGTACGACCACAGTAGCTGATGCCGACCTCGTAAATGGGTAATTTCCGCTTGGCTATCTTGACCGTAATTTCGGGCTCGAATCCGAAACGCTTTTCTTCCAGACGGATGGATTGGATGACCTCTCGCCGGAATGCTTTATAACAAGTCTCCATATCGCTGAGGTTGATGTTGGTGAGCGCATTGGAAAGCAAAGTAAGAATCCAGTTGCCCACGGAATGCCAAAAGTAAAGCACGCGATGAGGGCGGCCGGAAAGAAAGCGCGACCCGTAGACGACGTCGGCGCGCCCTTCGATCAGCGGCTCCAGCAGCACCGGGTACTCTGCCGGGTCATACTCGAGATCGGCGTCCTGGATGATGACGAAGTCCCCCTTAGCTTCCCGAATACCGCGGTGCAAGGCCGCACCTTTGCCCATGTTCTTAGGTTGAAACAGGGTTCGAATCTGAGGACGCTCGGTCTGCAGTTGTGCAAGAATCTCGCGGGAGCCATCGGTGGATCCATCATCGACGCAAATTAATTCGATCTCCAGCGGAACGGCAAGCACTCTGTCAACCACTTGCCGCAGCGTGGCACGTTCGTTGTACACCGGCATGACGATGGAAAGTCGCATTGCTTTTCGAAGTGTAGTGGAAAAGTATAGTGCAAATCCAAGTTGGAGGTCTATTTTCCATAGGACTCACGATTCCCACGGACAGTGCCGAAGGCGGCGGACTATTGATGACGATAACTTTCCGCTCTCAAGAAGTTGAGTGTGTTCTTGATCCGGACAAAGATATTTCTTCCTTCTCGTCGTAGGGCATGCCGATCGTCACCCCCCAAGCCAGGAAATCCAGGAATGTCCGCAATACCTGGGGTCGGAGATGGCAGTTTCTGGCGTAATCCTGCCGTTTGATTTGCAAGGCTATGGGATGTCCGGCTTGTCTTGTCGACCGGCCCGTCCGGGCGGAGTGCCGAAATAGACCTGATTCAGTTCGGACTTGATGGTCTTGAGGAGCGACTCCGTCGAATCCTGCATGCGCTGCGACTGAATCAAGTTGTGTGGAGCGCCACGAGGCGCCCGCTTCGCGCAGACTAGCGACTGTCGTCATTTCCATCTCCAAACAGCTGCAGATCCCGCCGGGGACATTGCGTTGAGCCGCCGGTGGTTTTGAGCTGGTTGTGAAATAACCGGAGGCGGCCGACCCGAGGCGGGCGAAAGGTGCTCCATGTCGAACGGGCTTTAAATTCCAAACCGTATCGGATACACTGGGTCTCAACCGATCGCGACAAGCCACTCCATTTCTACGCAAGGAGAGGAATCATGTCTGTTGCCCTTAGGTCGGAACCGGACGATTATCCTGTCCCAATACCGCTGAAAAGAACCGAACCTCTGGAGCTGTCGGTGGTGATGCCGTGCCTGAACGAGGCAAAGACCCTGGAGAACTGCATCCGGAAGGCGCAGCGGGTGTTCCAGGAGGCGAACCTTGCTGGTGAGGTAGTGGTGGCTGATAATGGGAGCACGGACAACGGCTCACCTGAGATCGCCGAGCGGCTGGGTGCGCGAGTGGTGCATGTGAAGGCCCAGGGATACGGCAATACACTCATGGGCGGCATCGCGGCGGGTTCCGGCAAGTATGTTGTCATAGGGGACGCCGACGACAGCTACGACTTCAGCCACGTTCCGCGCTTCGTGAAGAAATTGCGGGAAGGCGCCGACCTAGTGATGGGCAACAGGTTTCGCGGTGGGATTCAAAAAGATGCGATGCCTCCCTTGCACAAGTATTTCGGCAATCCCGCGCTGACGCGGATCGGGCGACTGTTTTTCAAGAGCCAGGTCGGAGACTTCTACTGCGGCATGCGCGGATTTCGCAAAGACGCCTACGAAAACATGGATCTGCGAACCACCGGCATGGAGTTCGCCACGGAGATGGTGGTAAAGGCCACTCTGCTCAAAATGCGGGTTGCCGAGGTACCCACGACGCTGTCCCCGAATGGGCGTAGCCGGCCGCCGAGATTATAGGCGATAGCCGATTCTCTCAATCCGTCTTTTTGTCTCCTCATCCAGCTCATTGATAAAGTCTCTGAATCGAGGAACTTTTTCTTTAACAGCCAAATGATAAGGCTTGGTTCTCGGAGGGGCTAAACGTAAACGGCTCAAATCAAGATTAACCGACATGACTTCAACGATCTTAGAAAACTCCTTCAACGGATCGATCATGAAGTCTTCCAGCCGCAATGTGAGCGTGGCGGATTGGAGAAAAAGCTCAGTTTCCTCGACAAATTCCGGGAAAGACATGAATCGTCGGCCTGGCAGGACCGCCAGAAATGCAGGGTCGCCCTCGGCAAAGGCTTTGAATTCAGGAAAACTCCTCTCCAGTTCGGCGCTCAGATCGTCGGGGTTCTTGTAAAGCTCCGAGATACCAGAAATCATGCGCTTGCTGCGACCAAATGTCCGCAACAAGATCCAGTTTGACAGCAACGAATCGAGGGGATGACGATAGATAAAAATCAAATCGGCAGATCCCGATTTGACCGCTTCCAATATACGGCTCGTTACTGATGGCGACCTATGAAGCCTAGAATCATGCCTCATTGTGGCATGACCGGTGTAGATCATGGATGTCGGACTCGGATGGAAGCCGAAGTAGACCCTGAAATATTTTGCCCTTCGTCCAATGTTCTGCAATATCAGCTCATTGATGTAATGACGTCCGGCGCCGTACAGTCCGTTAATATAAGCCGTTCTGTCGTCCCCCTGACTATGGATTTTCCAATACCAATTCGGATCTGGCAAATGGCAGCTGATGCTCTGCAATTGTTCGCGAGGAGATTTTCGCGCGAATCGAATGAGCTTCCGAATCACCGGCATGTGGCTCCACGGATCCAGTAACGAGTTCACTTGGGGTTGCGTTTGGTTTACATACTAAGGTCGTCAAATTTGATCTTGGCCCAGGTACACCGTCGATAGCTCGCGGTTCCAACGCTGCACCTCGTGAAACAGCGAGATGGTCGCGCAGACGACATCGGCGCCCTGCCCAGCCAGCAACTGACACAACCGCGCATTGCGCATCGCTGATCGCCGCCGGTTGTCTGCG
>JBAUVZ010000438.1:0-2862 GCA_049583505.1 Candidatus Sulfotelmatobacter sp. | reverse complement strand
GAGTACAGGCTGGTGTTGGGTGAAGAAAGTCGCAAGTGGCTCGGGTAGGGAACCATCGCAACTCTCACCTTCGGGAAATGCGTAGGGTGCGATTAGCCGGACGCGCTCCTGAGGAACCCCAAGCTTTAGAAAGAATTGCATGATCTCCTGATTCACCGCGATTAGACGATCAAAACGGCGTAGCACCAATCCATCAAACGAACGAAGACCTGTGGATCGCCCTTGGGGAGTGGAAGGATAGCCGCCCGAGTGGAAGGTGAACACGGTTTTCTTACCCGGAATAAGGCTGCACGCGAGGCCCAGGCGCAGAACTCGGCGGCTCAGGAGTCCGCCCACATGGAGATGCAGGATGTCGTAGCGCAAGCGAACTAGGAGGCGCAGAAGCTGAGCGGCACCTTTCGGATAATAGATCTCGTTGGCCTCGGGTTTTCGATGCCGTGTAATGTTGATAACGGCGCATGGTATCTCGCGTTTTAATAGAAAACTGCGGATAGCAACGAGGTTTGTTTCCACGCCGCCATGCGGCGGCGGATATGGGCCGATCAGCAGGACTCTCATGAGCCCGACTCTCGAACGACTTTCGTCAAGACCTGGGCAAACGTTTTCGCCACTTGCACCCAACTGTAGTTTTCTTCCACGAGCTTGTGAGCGGCATCGCCCAATTCATGGCGCCTTGTCGCATCCCGCAATAGGTCCACCGTGCGGCTCGCGAAGGCTGTTGGTTCATCGGCAATAAGAAGATGTTGGCCGTGCCGGACCGGCAGCCCTTCTGCGCCGACCGTGGTCGAAACGACAGCTTTACCCATGCTCATGGCTTCGAAGATCTTCAATCGTGTTCCGCCGCCAATCCTTAGCGGCACGATGCAGACCGCGCTGCTGGCCAAGAACGGCCGAATGTCCTGTACCCACCCGGTGAGCCTGATGTTCGCTTGGCTTGCGACTAACTCGCTCAGGCGTTGCGACGGTTTCCGTCCGACCACGGTGAGCGAAACATCGGGTACCTCTTTCCGAATGAGCGGTAGGATCTCCTTTGTGAAGAAGATGATGGCATCTTCGTTGGGGAGCCAATCCATGGATCCAGTAAAGACCAGGGAATAGAGTGTCTCTGGCGTGGCCGCCGGCCGGAAGTATAGCGTATCAGCCCCGGTCGGGATTACGCTGAGTCTCGCTGCGTCGATATATTTACAAAAAAAGTCACGGTCGTCCTCAGATACTGCGAGTACATGGCTCGCCCGCCGCAGATACTCTTGCTCAGCCGATTCCATAGTTCGCCATTCCCGCCATGAGAGCAGCTTCCAGATTGGGTTAGTCGCGATCTGATAGTGGCGTTGCCAGATAACGGACTCCACATTGTGAGTAAATAGAACCTTGGGTGTGGGCGAGTCCCACGGAATTGCACCAGCGGCAATTACGAAGTCACAGATGATCACATCGAAGGCTTGCTGTTGTAACACTCCACACAGAGCAGCTCGTACCTCTGGCCGGCAGTACTTGGAGATATTGTAGGGCTGATGCGAAAACAGCCGCACGCCGTAATTAAGAGATTCGCGGAAGCTTTTCGGAGCCGGCAAGTCGAGGGGAATGCAGACGACCTTCTCAAAGACAGTCTTTAATTCTGAATGGACGTCGCCGGCGTGAGAGCTATAGAAAGAAAAGAAGGTAATCGCGTGTTCTCGGGCCAGCTCACGAAGTATGTTGTAGCTCCGGATCTTGCCGCCGGTATCGGGAGGAACCAGCCCACCAGCCTTGACCCAAAGAATTCTCATGAGTAGGTGCGCTCTACCAGCAGATGCCGTCGTAAGCGGCTGAAGTATCGGGCCGGCGTGCTTTCTCAAGATTGACGAAGTCGATCACAGTTTGGTCGGGACGTAGGTTCCGCCGCAGAGCCTCCTTATCGATGCCTGCAGTTGCGATCACAACTACCTCCGCCGGTTGCAGCACCTCCTCAAGGGTGGGGCACAGAAGGGAACCGATGTGAGGGATGACCTCTTCGATGTAATGACGGTTGGATCCGATCAGGCGCCCAAGCAAGACGTTTTCATCCCAAATCTGGACCTGGCGGCCTTCTCCTAGAAGTCGCTTGATCAGCCGCACCTGCGGGCTTTCGCGAAGATCATCACTTGCCATTTTGAAGCTGAGTCCCAACATTCCGATCTTATGTTTGCCAGTTCTCAGGATCATTTCGAGAGCGCGTTCAAGATGTTCGTCGTTACTAGCCAGGACAGCTTCCAAAAGAGGGAACTTGAGATCAAGCTCCTTCGCGCGATAGTTAAGTGCGCGTAAGTCCTTCGGCAAGCACGAACCACCGAACGCGAAACCCGGCTTGAGATAGCTGGGAGAGATATTGAGCTTGGTATCGGCTAGAAACATCTGGATGACGCTTTCGGAGTCGACTCCAAGATTCTTGGCAAGCGTTCCAGCTTCATTTGCAAAAGCAACCTTCACCGCATGCCATGCGTTGCAGAGATACTTCACCATCTCGGCAGAACGGAAAGAGGTTTCAAACATTCGGCCCGGAGCCCACGCATACAGTTTGCGCAACAGGGAACTGTGAGCCGGATCGGCAGCTCCAATGATGGTCATCCCCGGTTCCAGAAAATCAGCGACGGCCGTGCCTTCGCGCATGAATTCGGGATTCACGCAGACGCCGAAATCTTGTCCCGACTTCTTCCCGCTCGCCTTCTCCAGTGTCGGAATGACGATCGATTCCGCTGTGCCGGGAAGAACTGTGCTGCGAAGCACGACCAGATGGAACGACTCCTTCTTCTTCAGGGTCTCGCCAACCTGCTGGCAAACCGGACCAATGTGTCCAAGATCGAGTTTGCCATTGCGCAGGCTGGGCGTTCCGACGCATAGGAACGT
>JBAUVZ010000437.1:0-2346 GCA_049583505.1 Candidatus Sulfotelmatobacter sp. | reverse complement strand
GACTCCCACCACTCGGTTGCTGCTCGAATGGGAGGCGGCGACCATGCCACGCTTGTTCCCGTTCATGAAGGCCGAGCTTTCTATCTACCCGCTGACCGCTACCGAAACGCAGTTGGATTTCTTGGGTCTTTACGAACCACCATTCGGCACCGTGGGAAAGGCTATGAACGCGATCGTCGGTCACCGCATCGCGGAGGTGTCGGTTCATCGCTTCATTAGCGACGTGGCAGGATACCTCCGGCAGGCCCTTGCATAGTTAAATGTGCCGGGCGCGAGTTGACCGGATTCGAGATGAGAGCGGTAGCGTAGAACGATTCGCACCGAGCTGTGCAGTGGAAATCAGTAGAAATGGCCCCGCTCGGCCCTCGATTCGAGCCACCACGCGATAATTCCCGCATGGTGGGCTAACCGGAAACTTCGCGGTTGTTGACGTTAAATCGCGATTGGACTCATTATTAATGAGCACACAATGACTGAAGACCTCTATGAACTGATCGGGGGACGTAGCACTATCAAGGCTGCTACGGAACTCTTCTATAGCAAAGTTTTGGAGGATGATAATCTGCGCACTTTCTTTGAACGAGTAGACATGACGCACCTCCGGTCCCGGCAGATTATGCTCATTTCCATGCTCCTCGGCGGACGAGTGTATACCGGCAAAGACATTCATGACGCCCATGCCCGGTCCAGAGATAACGGTCTAAAGGATCTGCACTTTGACCTGTTCCTCCGGCACTTTCGCGCAGCCCTGGAAGAAGTGGGAGTCATGCCGGAAAATGCCGAGAAAGTCGTGAAGCGTCTGGAGAGCAAGCGAGCGGCCGTACTGGACACATAAAATCGCTCTTTATTAAGACCTGAGAAGAGCTTGTCGGCGGCAACCCCATCCGAGCCCGTATCGTCGGCAACTCATTCGTCAACTGACGTAACATCGCCATATCGCCTGATTACTTCAGTTGGCTTTCGACACGTGGCGCGATCAGCTAACCGCGTCGCAATTGTTTACTGTGGAGGGAACCTCTTGGGCTCGCAAGGTTTGTAAGAACGCTCCGATCTCCGGAGCAGGCTTCATTCCGGTTATGTCCGGGTAGTTCGGGAAAATCGCGTGTAGTAACGCCGTGCTTTCCTCGACACTGAAGTTAGGCATCCCTCGATCGACCTTTACACATCAGTTTCCAATTTGCGAAGTCATGTTGACACGATCAAAGCCGGGACAGATCAATCCTTCCTCCTGAGCCTGAAGATTCTGCCCGATAAGGTCGAGCAAAGTCTCCACGCTTGCACCTGCCTTGAGGATGAGGATCATGTCCTGGACGCTAATCCCAGCCTGTTCGCCTAGCCGAGCAAGCTTCTCGATGGCTTGCGCTAGTGTCGGTCGTTGCATCGTGTTTCTCACACTGGGAACAGTTTAGAATGCCGCAGCCAAGTCGTATGTGATCTGCATCACCCAGATGGCCGATGGTAATGACCGGCTGTGATCGCTGTCACAGCCCCCTTACCTTGAGAGCGTCATACTAGAGAGCAGCGGGAGAGAAGGGGTTGGTGAGCGAGATGGAGAAGTCAACTAGAGAACGCGCCGAGCCTGCATATTTGTTGGCGCACAAACTAATCGACAAACTGGCGATCATCGTCGGAAATTGCGATCTGCTGAGCGCTCAGGCCCAGGCAGGCTCAGAGTGCGCAAAACGCTTGGACTTGATTCGCGATGTAGCCAAGGGGATAGCCAAGGAATTACAGCAAGACGAATGCCAACTATTGGAAGCGGCCAGAAGCGTGGGAAGGCAGAAACATTACGTCGCTTAGAACCATTTCCCTGTCCGACACAGAGCGCCTGCTCTGCGCCCGGAAGCGTTGGTTTAACAGGACATGTTCCTCACACTGAGGCAACTCGGATAGACGAGAAGAAGCAATGGCAAAGCCATACGATTATGTTCCGAGGGTTAATGACCTTGTACTTCTTGAGCATAACGATAGCAGGCTCATTGTGGTTCACGTTGACGCCAACAGGAAGACGGCTGCTGTGCAAACGATTGCTGCTCCGGTAGTTCTCTACGAAAATATGCCCTGGTCAAGGCTCTCTCCTGATGAGTGCATAACCCCGCCTGAGCCGAACTAAAAGAGCGGGACCCAGGATTGTTGTCGAAACATCACCTTATCACTCATTGATGCGGCGGGTCCTCAATGAGTGTTATCGCCTGTTCTCATCAGTTAAGTGTTAGTCCCATGCCCTTACATCGACACTCGATTGAGCCCTTACCAGTGCCGGAAAGGAATTTTCAAACCATGCCATGTGCTTGTTCTCCGCCGTTCCGGTGGTCATGGAAGCTTCCCATCAACACACTGGTAAAG
>JBAUVZ010000436.1:0-1887 GCA_049583505.1 Candidatus Sulfotelmatobacter sp. | reverse complement strand
GGGATCTTTTTTGGCATCGGCGCGCGGAACAAGCGTGACCTGAACAAAGTTCATGGGCGCGTTGTCCGGGTTGAGGTTGACATCTACACTAAAAAACTCATAGGCATCATCATTGACGGTAATTTTGTATGGGTTAGCGAGCAGGTTGTAGAAGCCGAAGCGGCCCTGGCCATCGGTGAACGTGCTGGAAACCACGGAGCCTCGCATCTCAACGGAAACCAGCACCGGGTGGTCGGGGAAGTCGCCCCGAGAGACTCTGACATTGCCAATGATTTTTCCCACTACGCCTACCTGAGAGTGGAGCGGGCGGGCTATGAGGAGGAGGATTAGAAGCACGGACCGAACAAGAAGGCGGGAGCCCGAAGCCATGGCGGCACTCCGGCAAATCATAGCACCGCGAGCCGCAGAATCGGCAAATCGCGGCACAGCGAAAGTAAAAAGGGCCTGATCTCGAAGTTTGAGAACAAGCCCTTTAAGTTAGGCGCAGCGTACGGCTAGAAACTCAGCTTCAGCCCCACCTGCAAGTTGCGCGAATTGAGAGTCGCTGCAGCCGTTCCGAATAGCGGGTCCTCCAAGCTGGTATGCTGGCTGAACGGCGTCCCGTTTGAGAGGAGGAAGTTCGCCCGGTTGAAGATATTGAACGCGGCTGCCTCGAATTTGAGGTTGAAGCGTTCCGTGAGTTTGAAGTTCTTGGCCAGCGTCATGTCGGCTACCCACGATCCCGGTCCGGTAACGTTGTTGCGTCCTTCAGTCCCGACACAGGCAAGGCAAGGCGCCGTCAAAGTTGGGAAACCGGGCGCCGAGTAATTAAGGGGAGACCCGCCTGTAAACACCCCGCCAGGGCCAAGCCCAGGCCAGCCGTGCTCCCACGTAGAGCGGCTCGGAGAGAAATGCTGGATGCTGGTATCTGGCCGATCCACACTTGGGAACTGACCATCCAGCGTCCACTCTCCGCCGGTGTTGACGCAGTTGTTCGGGATATCCGCAGCCGTACAGGGAGTGCTCGTTCCGGGCTCGACTAGGTCTGCCCCTACAAGGCGTGCATAAGGCGACCAGTGCGGTCCACTCTGGAACGACCAGATGCCGTTCAGACTCCAGCCGCCGAGCAGTGCACCCTCCGGTCCGTGAAGGTTCTGACCAGGCAACTGATAGACGTAATCGAATACCAAGCGATGCCGGATGTCGAAGAGGGAATTGCCGCGATCAAGACCCGGGTTGTTGGTATCGGTGCTGTACCCATCCCCGCCCGCCGAGCCTGCCGCCGACGTGGCCGAGTCATGCCACGACGATCCATTGTCGATCGAGTGGCTCCAGGTGTAGCTGGCGTGCGCTGACATGCCATGGCTCATTTGCCTGTTGAGCGTTAGCTGGAAAGCGTTATAGTTCGAGTTGACGGCGTTCTGCCACTCGCGAAGTACTCCGTAGTTTGGATTCGGAAACCCTCCCAAGCCAGTGACGGTGTCGCCGACATTATTGGTTAACGTTGCGCCTGCCGGCAATACTCCGCCGATTGTGCGGTTGAGTGACTGAGAACGGAAGAGTCTGTGGCCGGCTGTACCGACGTAGTTTGCCTCCACCACGGTTTTGGGAGCGATCTCGCGCTGCACTCCGAAAAAGAAGTTGTAGACGTAGGGATCCTTAATGCCCTGTGGCGGAACGATTCCAGTCAGGAGCGCGGCGTCGATATTGGTGCCGGCCCATCCTGAAATATTTCCCACGGCCTGTGCGCCAACACCCTGGCCGGGATTGGTTGCGCTCCCCGCCCCAGTGTAGGTTTGAGCCGCGCCCGAAGGCACACAACCGGAACTAGAACAGGAGGAGGTCGGACCGTAGGCGATCACTCCCGGTATGCCCTCGATCGGACCGACGGCGTTAAACGAATAGTAC
>JBAUVZ010000435.1:0-1659 GCA_049583505.1 Candidatus Sulfotelmatobacter sp. | reverse complement strand
TGATCTCCTCGAAGGCCTTGGTGAGCGTCTTCCCTTCGTATGCGTGGGTCGGAATGCTCTCGGACACGACCTTGATGCTCATGCCCTTGTAGGGCTCAGCCGCGTGGATGAACCACTCCATTTCCTTCATCTGCTGCTCTTTGCTGAGCGTCGATGGCTGAAACTCCTCATCGACCCACTTCTTCGCTGCAGCCATGTCCGCACTCGCCGTGCCCGCGTACAGCACGAAGGAGGCGGAAACCGCGCCCCAGAGAAGCATTCGCCGTGGCGTCTTCTCCCTTGGCTTACTCATGTTCTGTTTCTCCTTATGGCCTTCGATTTATTTACCCGGCTGACCGGGTTCCTGCCGCCGGTGTGAAGGCCGAAAACACCGGCAGGCAGGGGCGTCGTTAATCACGCTTGCTCAACCCCGAACCATGACCACCGCCAACCAGATCAGGGACGCGACGGACGCGATCCACAAGCTGGACCCGACCAGCCCAATCCACGCTAGATGCAAGTAGGCGCTCACCGTCAAGCCGACGAACAGTCGATCGCCCGGTGTCGTGGGAATCGGCAGGAAGCCGCGGCGTTCTGGGCTCGGTGCAACGATCTGCCAGACGGTCATACCCACCAGAACGAGGGCAATGACGACGAAGAAGATCGCCGTCGGCACGGTCCACACCATCCATCCAAGGTTCATGCGACTCTCTCCCTCACACGCGACCGAGCGCGAAGCCCTTGGCGATGTAGTTGCGTACAAAATAGATCACGAGCGCGCCGGGAACGATGGTGAGCATGCCGGCGGCGGCCAACAGGCCCCAATCGAGGCCGGACGCGCTGACCGTACGCGTCATCACTACGGCGATGGGCTTGGCGTTGGTGACCGTGAGCGTCCGCGCGAACAGCAGTTCGACCCAGGAAAACATAAAGCAGAAGAACGCTGTCACGCCGACCCCGGCGCGGATCAGTGGAATGAACACGGTCAAGAAGAAGCGAGGCAGCGAGTAGCCGTCGATGAAGGCGGTCTCGTCGATTTCCCTGGGCACAGCCGACATGAAGCCCTCGAGGATCCAGACCGCTAACGGCACGTTGAAAAGCGTGTGCGCGAGAGCGACGGCAATGTAAGTGTCGCGAAGCCCCAAAGCCGAGTAGAGCTGAAAGACCGGAAGCAGAAACACCGCCGCCGGCGCCATGCGGTTTGTTAGCAGCCAGAAAAACAGATGCTTGTCGCCGAGGAAGCGGTAGCGCGAGAACGCATACGCCGCTGGCAGCGCTGCCACGAGGCTGATGGCCACGTTGATGCTGACGTAGGCGAACGAATTGATATAGCCCCAATACCAGGACGGATCGGTCAATATCTGCACGTAGTTGTGGATGACGGGGTGGTCCGGAAAGAATGCCAGGCGGTACATGATGTCGTTGTTGTCGCGCAACGACATGTTGAGCATCCAGTAGATCGGCAGCAGCAGGACGAGCAAATAGATAAGGAGCCCGATCAAGCGGAAGCTGATGCTTTTCGATATCTGGCTGTTGGTCTGGACCGGCATGTGACGAGTCCGAACTTCAACCGCAAGATCGTCTATCCGAACTTCGGGAAGATATGATGCTTGCGATTTTTGCTCTTGGGCTTGCTCTTGCTGTCGGTTTTTCTGCCCGCGTTCGGTGGATCGGTTATTC
>JBAUVZ010000434.1:0-6837 GCA_049583505.1 Candidatus Sulfotelmatobacter sp. | reverse complement strand
AACGGTGCGCCAGGGAAACCAGGAAATCGAGTGCACGAAATGCCTCTGGGTTGTAATCGCCGGGGCGAGGCTCAATCCAGGCCCAAACAAAGTCGAGACGAATGGTGTTGAAGCCGAGTTCGTGCATTCGCGCGAAGTCGGCTTCAATGGCTTTCGGATCCCATTGTGTAGGCCATTGCATGGCGGCTTTCGCCGGCACCCAGTTTGCGCCCACAGGGATAAAGCGATGGCCGTCGTGCGAGAAGTAATTGCCTTCAAGGTGCACTGCCGGAAGTTCGATTCCGCGGTAATTGCCGGTCGCTGAGACCTGTTGTGTCGACTTTGCCTGTTTGGCGCCGTCGTCAGCTATTGTCAGGTGGGCACACGCACAAACCCACATCACCAGGACCGGCAGCACGCACCCAGGAAACCATTTCGTATTGTTGGCCATGTTCATCACGATACATTGTTCTAGAACGTGAACTTGAGTGCCAGTTGGATCTCCCGCGAAGCATGCACTGTGCTCGTGATAGACCCGGAAAGGCTGGGGACCAGCGGCGTCCCAGAGCTGGCAGGCGAGCCCGTCTGATCAACGGCGGTGTAGGGGAGTGAGAACTCGGGAGTATTAAACAGGTTGAAGGCTTCCACGCGGAATTGCAGCTTCGAATTCTCGGTGAGGCTGAAATTCTTGAACAGCGAAGCGTCCACGTTGTAAATTGCCGGGCCGCGCAGGGAACCGCGCCGGGCATCCCCGTAGTCGTGCGAGAACGTTTGTCCAGGCGCCAGCGGCGGAATGGCGAAGGCCGCAGGATTATACCAGCACTCTATCGTCTGACTGTTCGACGGGCATCCCACGCTGGTAGCGTTGGAAAAATCGTAAGGATTCCCGATAACGTCTGGCCGCGGGGCGCCCGAATCTGTATTGGTGTAATCGTTGGAAAGCAGGGGCGTAAAGGCCTCTCCGGAGTGCAGGGCCACGATTCCGTTCAACTGCCAACCTTCGGTCAGCCAGTGGACAGGTCCAGCGCCGTTCCAAAACCGCTGTTTTGGGCCAATCGGGAGGACGTACGACCAGGCGGAGGAAAACTGATGGCGATAGTCGGGAGCGTTATCGCCGCGCTCTGCCGCCAGGTTGTAGGTGTCTTGCGGTTCCAGATATTCGTTTTCCTCCGTCTGTCCAATCGTGTGCTGCCAGGTGTAGGAGTTCAGCATGCTCCAGTTGGCCGAAAATCTCTTCTCGAACTTGATCTGCAATCCGTGGGAAATGGACCAGGCGCCATTGGCCAGCGTGCGGATTTCGCCGACATTGGGCACCGTACTGTAATAGAGCCGGCCATAGTTCGTCGGGGCGCCGGTCGCACACGAAGGGTCAGTGGGAGTTGGACAGGATTCGAAATTAGTGTCCAGCGGCTGAGTTGGCTGATTGCGATTGCTAAGAAACGCAAGCTTGACGCCGCGCGTTCCTACATAAGCGACCTGGAGAGCCATGCTCTGGGAGAGCGCCCGCTCTATGTTCAGATTCCACTCTTCAATGTAGGTAGTGCGATTGTTGAAGAAAGCTGCACTGGCGCGTCCCGCGGGGTTCGACACGGTTGCATAGACTGGGGCGGGGTAACCGGTCGAGATGCGTAATGTCGGTGTCGCCGTGGCTGCCGGGATATAGCTCTGGCTGAAGATCAGACCAGTGGAATTATAGGCCAACTCGGCGTCGTTCTGATCGGCTTGAACGTCGTAGAAAATTCCAAAGCCACCGCGCACTACAGTCTTGTCGTTCCAGGGTGTCCAGGCAAATCCAATCCGGGGAGCGAAGTTGTTGTAATCCGTATTTACATTGCCCGAAGCGCTGACGCCCGGCATCTGGGGCGAAATAAATTGCCCGGTTGAGAAATCAAAGTTGGCCAGACGGTTCTCCTGCTCGACCGGCGGCGTAAAAAGATCGTAGCGCAGGCCGAGGTTCAGTGTCATTTTTGGGGTAACCCGGAAATCGTCCATGAGGTAGGCGCTAAACTCCGTCCAGCGCATACCGAACGATCCCTTTTGGCCGTCCCGGTATCCGGTATCTGGATAACCCATCAGGAAACTCGCCAGCGCACTTCCTCCCGTATCCGTTGTCAGGTCTGAAGTAAATAGCTCATTGAAGGCCAAATCCCCGCGCGCGTTTTGCGTTTGGAAAAACCCATGGAGGCGGCGCCGCACATCCGCCCCCATTTTGAACGAGTGGCGGCCATGCACGTAGGTGAAAGCATCCACATATTGGTAATTGTTCTCGTTCAAGAACTCCGGAAACCAGTCCGTACTTCCGAGGTAGCTCAGACTGGAGAACTGGATACTGGGAAGGCCCCCGGTAGCCAGCGCGTTGTTGGGGTTGAAAATGCCAGGGATGCCGAATTGCTGCGAAAGCGGCTGGCCGGCAAAGTTCTGCACGGCACGTACTACGTACCGGGAATAGCCAATCTTGAATTCGTTGATCTTTTCTGGGGTAAAGGTGTGCACATCGCTGATTCCGGCTGATCTCGCCAAGTTTGTGATATTGCCAGAAAAGTTTCCCCCGCCGGCTTCGCCGGGAAACGGATCCGGCGCGAAGGCTTGCACGTTGTTGAAACTGAACGTCAAGGAGAGATTGTTTTTGCTGTTGATCAGATGATCTCCTCGAACATCAAACGAATCCTGATTGTTCCTGGCCACCGGGTTGGACAGGTAATTGCCAGCAGCCAGTGAGCGATTGGGATTGGGAAAGAGCTGCACCAACTTGAGAGCGGCCGGGTCTAGGCACGCGCCGTCGGTTGCGCCGCTGCACGGTGGAATTACATTGCCAGGAATCGGTTTTCGAAGGGTCACGGTTGCTTGCGTTCCGCCCAGACATGTGTAGTTCTGGCTCGTGAAAGGATCGAAAATTGTTCCCGTGTCGTATTGCGGATCGCTCGGTGCTGTGGTGGCTCCACAAGGTGAAAACGTGGTTCCCGTCAGCAGGTCGGCGAAATTGCCGGCTCTCTCGCCTGAGGTAGCGGATAGAGCGGGCGGGACAACTGAAATGTCGGTGTGTGCCTGCCGGATGCGAGTTCCCTGGTAATCGACAAAGAAGAAGGTCCGGTCTTTGAGTATCCGGCCACCGAAAGTTCCTCCAAACTGGTTTTGCTTGAAGGGCGCAATCGGGAGCGTGGGATCGTCGAAGTAGTTCTTGGCGTCGAACGCTGAATTGCGCAGGAACTCAAAGAGGCTGCCATGAAATTTGTTGGTCCCGGACTTCAAGACCACATTGACCACGGCTCCGCCTCTGCCGATGTCCGCGCCGAAATCGCTGGTCTGCACTTTGAATTCCTGGATGGCATCGATAGAGGGTTGTATTACTTCAATCCCGATTTGCTGTTCATTGTTGTCAAAACCGTTCAAGAGAAAATTGTTGTTGGTGGCAGTCAGCCCATTGACTTGAATGGACGCATTACCCCGCTGATCTTCCGGGATGCCTCCCTGCTGCACCGTGTAACCGGCGGTTGGCCCTTGGTTGACGCCCGGCGTGAGATAGGCCAATTCCACGAAGTCCCGCCCATCTAATGGCAAATCGTTCACGCGGTTCTGCTCGATTACCTGCCCGAGAGATGACGTCTCAGACTCGATCAGCGGCGCCGCGGCAGTGACCACCATCTCTTCGGTGATCGAGCCGACCACCAGCGTAATATCGACACGCACTACTTGATTTACGTCCAACTTGAAAGCCGCTTGTAGTGCTTTCTTAAATCCCTGATGCTCTGCCGCCACGGTGTACACGCCGGATCTAAGCGCTGTGACCACATATTCGCCGTTGCTATCAGTCTTCGTTTTCCTCTCGACATTGGTCTGGGTTTCCGTGACCTTTACCGCCACGTTGGCGACCACGGCGCCCGAAGCGTCCCTGACCGTCCCGACAATTTTTCCCGACTCCACTTGAGCTTCCACAGTGCAGGCCGCGCACAACAAGAAAATAATCCCGATGACGCGCGCCATCTGGGAGGAAATGAAGCGCACACGTTTTTGACACTCGTGAATGGCAAGTTCGCCCACCATAGAAGTTCTCCGTTGCCAAGCATATGAACCTCATATGTATATATGGTGTCAAGAACATTTTCTCGATGACGGCAGGCACCATCCTTTCCGCAGTCAATGCTATTCTCACAAATAGTTGATCTTAATAGCTTTATCTACGGATACTAACCTCTGGGTGGCTATTGGATCACGGCATGGCCAAAGTGCTTGAAAGCGTCATATACACGTTGTATACTATGTCCTATCTGCCATGGGGGGACCTTGTCGCAGCACACTGGAGTACCCGATCTCGTCACAATAGAGAGGCTGGATCTCGCCATCGACAGCAACAGCTTCGTGCCTTACTACATGCAGATTGTGGATCACGTGCGCGAGTTGATCAAGAAGAACAAGTTGAGCCAGGGGCAGACTTTCTGCTCTGAGGGCGAAATCGCCCAGGCTCTGAGGATCAGCAAGATGCCGGTCCGCCAAGCGTTTCAGAAGTTACGATCCGAGGGACTATTGGTGATTGCCAAGGGTAAGCGCCCGGTGGTCGGGTCTGGGCGCGTGCCCTGGAATTTTCAACAGCTTCGCGGATTCAGTGAGGAGATGCGAAGGCGAGGGCTTAATCCATCGGCCCGCCTGCTCAGTATGGGACTGGAAGACCCCGACCTGGAAGTGGCGCAGGCCCTCAAACTAACCCCGGGAGAGCGCGTGTATCGCGCCAGGCGCCTCCGCTCCGTAAATGGCGAACCGGTAGCCGTAGTTACGAGCTACCTACCCGCGCGTATTTTTGCGGGGATCGATAAACAAGACCTGGAGAAGCAGTCTCTTTATTCCATTTTCGAGCAAAACTACAAGCGCAAGCTGCAATGGGCTGAAGAAGTGATCGGAGCGGTGATCGCGGGAGACGAAGAAGCGGAAATACTTCAATCTTCCGTTGGGAGCGCGCTTCTTATGATCCGGGAAACGACTTATGACGCTCAAAATGTCGCCATTGAATACAGTCTCTCTTTGTTGCGCGGTGATCGCTACACGGCTTCGGTAATCTCGGTCCGCAAGCACTGACGCAGCAATCGGAAGGCTGTGTTGCGCAGGCAAAGCAAGAAGGGGCCAACCCCCTGGGCGACCCATTCGGCAGACTAGGGCTGGGTCTGCATGTCCGTGTTGATCACTTCCTCGACGGAACCAGAGGACTCTTGGTTCTCAACGTCTTTGGCGAGAAAGCGGTGCTTTTCATGAGGATGGCACTGCGGCAGTGACCTGGTTGGAGTATTCGCTTTGCTCGCCTTTATTACTTACCGCGGTGGTGACGTAGTAGTAAGTCGTTCCTGATTCCACTGTGTCATCTTTGTAAGACAGCGACCCTGCCGTGCTGCCTACAAGTCCGTAGTAACCTCCCGAGATCGTAGATCTATACACGTTATAACTCGTGATGTTTGCACTGGAGCTTGCTTTCCAGGAGAGAACAACCGTGTGTTGAGTCGGTGGGGTTGTACTCGCCAATTTGAACTCCACCATCTGCATGATCCAGTTCTGAGCTCCGTAGGTTCCCAGACTCGCAGTCGCGCTGTAACTTCCCGTCGCTGATATAACCTCATCCTCGGCAATGTCACCGTCCGCCGTGATTACCTCCGCCTTGAACGACGTCCCCGCTTTGCCGAAGGCCCCGCTCGTGATCCCCGCCCCAATGATCAGTTCGTTCTCGGAGCTCGTGGTCGCCGATCCGCTGCTCACCACCGCGTCATTCCCGCTTGTCCCGCTCGCCCCTGCCGTTGCCCCCAACGGCGCCGTCGTGCTGAGGCCTTTGTATTCGAGAATACGAACGTCCGGGGAGGCCGCCGCCTCGCTGAACTTGACCGTCACGGTGTTGCTCCCGGCCAAAATATTCTTCCCGTAATAGATCGATTGCGTCAGCCTTGTTCCTTTAATGGGCCCAGCCGCCAATGCGTACGTATTTCCGCGAGTGTCCGTCACCGATTGCACCGTCGCACTGGTATCGTTCCATCCGACGATGATGACGTTTAGGTCTCCGGCAGTCTGTGCCAGAGGGTAGGAAACCGCCACAGTGGAGGTGGGTGACTGCGGCGTGGCAGCGGAGACTTGAACAAATGTCGCAGACCCAGTGGATGCGGCGTTCGCAGTAGTCACCAGACCGTTGGCAAGCAGACACGCAACCAGGAGCAGCGGAGACCACACGCCCCCACACCCGCATTTCGAGTTACGATTACCCTTCGATGGCATTGGCACAGTCCATCCTGACCTGAGGAATCCGATCCTCCATGTGTCTTCACAGCCGACCTAAGTACGCTGGTCGGCAGGCACTGCGCGAGCCATGGCACTGGGCTCGCGTAAGAAGTGAAGTAGCTTGAGCACTTTTCAACACACGGAGGTCGTCAGCGACAAACCTCGCGAGAGACGAAGTGAGGAGAAATCCTGTTAACCAACTAGAAATGTTGGCCTATGCGAACCCGGAAGACATGTCGCATACCGGCATTTTGGAGAAATACAGACCGAGGGGAAAGGTCTCGGTAGGGCATCCGAGATACTCACTAGTACACGGAGGGAGACGCCTGCCGCCGGGACCCACCGGGAGGGGGCGGAACATCTCTACCGCAATCTCAAGGGATGTTGTTCGGCGGTGCGATTAGGGATGAAAGCCAGCGGGGTCCCGTGGTGAGCAGTGGATCACCGACAAAGTGATTCGGCATCCCGTTCCCCTTGGCGGTGACTGTGAGCGACCCGACACATAGGTGACAGATCGTACCGGACACATAGGTTACACTTTTTCCCCTTTCGGGGAGGAAGTGATGCCGTGGAAGGAGTGTTCGGTAATGGATGAGAGACTGCAGTTTGTGG